>NZ_JBSWCE010000066.1:0-19913 GCF_056780015.1 Micromonospora sp. R311 | reverse complement strand
CTGCCTCTCGCGACCCGCCGACCAGCGCATTCCGCCTCGCAGGACCTCCAGGCCCGCCGAATTACGTCGAACCCGGGCCAGCCGCGCGATAACAGCCGCTGGTGAAGCCAGAGGCCAGGGTTTCCACCCACACCAATGTCAAACGCCGGGTGGTGGTCGAGATAGAGGCCGGGGTCGGTAGCAGCGACGGGCCGGGTTAGGAAGCAGCAAAGCGGGCGACGACCGGTGCATGGTCGGGCACGACTGCGGCTTCCCGGCTGCGGGTCGAGGCGCCGATGGAGGTGATGTCGTCCACGAGAGAGTCGATGGTGACCAGTCGCAACTGCAGGTCCCGGGTGGCAAGGATGTGGTCGATGAGTTCGCCTCGGCCTTGGTAGATGCGGGAGTAGGCGCGGGCTGGGGGCAGGCGCCGTCCGAGGTTGTACAGCCGGACTGCGTCGCCCTTGTCGGGGCGGTGAACGTCACCGTCGGCGGGTCCTTCGAGCAGGCTGGTGGTGACGGCGTCCGGTCCGTCGTTGAGGTCCCCGCACAGGATCGTCGGCATGCCAGGCTGTCCGTCGATAGCGGCCGCGGCCAAAACCTGGTTGAGGTGGACGCGGAGGGCGACGGCTTCGGCGGTGCGACGCAGCAGGGCGTAGCCGGCGCCGCGGGCGCGTTCGTCCTCGTTGCGGGGATAGCGCCGCCCACCCGGGTACGTGAGTAGCTTGCTCTTGAGGTGGGCGGTGACCAGCCGCAGCCCTGGGCCGCCGCAGTCGACGTGCACCTGAACGGCTCCGCGGCCCAGTTGGTTGAGTGTCCCGCCGTCGACGTCGGGGACCGCCGGCAGGCCGGCCTGCGGCAGCGCGACGATCTGCGCTTCCTCGGTGAGGGCGTGCCGGGCGAGGACAGCGACGCGGATTCCACGGCCGTCCGGGTGCGCCGACACGACCGCCTGCCACGGCTCGCCGAGGGCCGCCCTGAGATCTTCAGCCGCTGGCGGAGGGCCGATCTCTTGCAGGGCGACGACGTCCGCGCTGGTGCCGGAGATGAGCCCTGCAAGGTAGGCGAGCTTCGCGGCGTAGGTCTCCGCTGCCGAGGTGTCGGTGTCGTCGGGCCGGAACAGGTTTTCCACGTTCCAGGTCATGACGATCAGGTCGTTGGCCATCGTCGCTCCCTGCGTCCAGGTGTGCTGCCAGCCTCCGAGTCGCACTGTAGGACGCCGTTGGAGCGTGGATTGCCTCTACGTCGCCATGTCGACAGCGACGAGCAGGCCGGCGTAGAAGGGCCTCCCGCAGCTGCCGATGGGGCGACGCGGACGAGGGGTCGGTTGGGATCAATCTTCGCGGAAGGGTCTTCACCTCTTTACGGAGATGACTGTCGATTGACACCATCGCTGGAGATGGTCGCTGTTCACCGCGGTTGCCAAGGAGGCCTGCCATGCGCGTCATCCGACGATCCGATCGACCTTCACTGCAGCGACGTGTTGCCGCGACGGCCGTCGCGGCCCTCACTGGCGCCTGCCTGGCCGCCGTCAATGCTCAACCGGTCCTGGCAACGCCTCCAGGCATCCCGTCCAAGGCGACCGCGCAGTCGCAGCTCAACGCATTGACGGTGGCGGCGCAGGGCTCGACGAGCGGCTACTCCCGCGATCTGTTCCCGCACTGGATCACCATCAGCGGCAGCTGCAACACCCGCGAGACGGTCCTCAAGCGCGACGGTACCTCCGTCGTGGTGGACAGCTCCTGCGCCGCGACATCCGGCCGCTGGTACAGCCCGTACGACGGCGCGACCTGGTACGCGGCCTCCGACGTGGACATCGACCACGTCGTGCCCCTGGCGGAGGCGTGGCGCTCCGGTGCCAGCTCGTGGACGACCAGCCGCCGGCAGAGCTTCGCCAACGACCTCACCCGCCCGCAACTGATCGCGGTCACCGACAACGTCAACCAGTCAAAGGGTGACCAGGATCCGTCCACGTGGCAGCCGCCGCTGTCGTCGTACCGGTGCACCTACAGCAAGATGTGGATCAGCGTGAAGTACAGCTGGGGCCTGAAGCTGCAGTCGTCGGAGAAGTCCGCGCTGCAGAGCATGCTCAACACCTGCAGCTCCTGACCGCGCAGTTCCGGCCGGCGGCGCCGCCCTCTCGGACGCGACCGCCGGCCGTCACTGGGGCGGGGACGAGACGGCGTCGCCTGCTTGCTTGCGCCAACTGCCGCCAGCGTCGGCGCCGAGAAGACGCTGAACCATGGCCAGGGCCTCGGGCTCGGTATCGAACTCCCACCGCAGCACCCGGCCCGTCTCGGCGTCACCGGCGCGGGCGACGAGTTTCAACCGGACCTCGCAGGTCAGCCACACATCCCGTGCTGCGTCCCGCCCCGTGCCGCCTTGGCTAGGGCCTGTCCTGTCGATCATGGAAGCCAGATGACGGCCGCGATGAGCACGAGGCTGGCCCGGTAGAGGGATGCGCGTTTGGCGTAGCGGGTGGCCAGGTCGCGCCACTGCTTGAGCCGGTTGAAGCAGCGTTCCACGACGTTGCGATTGCGGTAGATCGCCTTGTCGAAGGCGGGTCGCCTGCCGCCGTTGCTGCCCTTGGCAGCACGGCGGGCGATCTGGTCCGAGCGTTCGGGGATGACGTGCCGGATCCCGCGCCGCCGTAGGGCTCGGCGGGTGGAGTCGTGCGCGTAGCCCTTGTCCGCGATCAGCACGTCGGGGAGCTTGCGGGGCCGTCCGGGTCCGGGCTCGTTGACGCGGATCGCGTCCAGCAATGCCAGGAGCTGGGGGTTGTCGCCGGCTTGGCCGGGTGTGAGCAGGATCGACAGCGGCCGGCCGCGTCCGTCGACGGCGAGGTGGATCTTCGTGCTCAGCCCGCCGCGGGACCGGCCGATGGCCTCGCCATCTTGCGCACCAGGCGTCGCCGGACTTGTGGGGGACCCCCTTTTTTGCGGGCGCCAGCGGCATGCTGGTGCGCCCGCACGATCGACGAGTCGATGCTGATCGTCCACTGCACCGGTATGCCGTCGTCATGCACCTGCGCCGCGGCGAGGATCCGATCCCACGTCCCGTCGGCGGTCCACCGTCGCAGCCGTTCGTGGCAGGTCTTCCACGGTCCGAAGCGTTCCGGCAGGTCACGCCATGGCGCACCCGTGCGCAGCTTCCACAGAATCCCGTTGATGACCTGACGGTGATCCCGCCACCGCCCCCGCGCACCGCCCGGCTCCGGAAGCAACGGCGCAATCACCGCCCACGCCTCGTCAGTCAGTTCACCACGACGCACCACCGGCACATCGTCGACGACCAACCACTACAAGATCGGCAGGGCACGCCTAGCCCCGATGGGCAGGCTCAGCCGCCATGACACGGGTTGCTGCCGGGGACGTCTTTCGCAACGGCTCGACCCCAACCAGGGGGACGCCGAGCCATTCGGTCACAGCGGTGACGGGTCGTCGCGCAGCCGGCTGTAGAGCCACCCGTCGCGCCAGGCGCCGGCCCGGAACTCGCAGGCCCGCAAGACCCCCTCCAGCTGGAAGCCGGCCTTCTCCAGCGACCGCTGCTCGGCGGCGTTCTCGGCATGGGTGCTGGCCTGAATGCGCTGCGCCGGGGTGTGGCTGAACAGGTAGTCGCATAGCAGCGCCTGGGCCCGCCAGCCGAGACCCCGGCCGCGCCACTCGGGCAGCAGCACGATGCCGATCTCCCAGTACGGCGCCCGCCCGCCGCCCTGGCGCTGCAGGTAGCTGAGGTAGCCCGCCGGGACGTCCGGGGGCTCGACCTGGACGATCAGGCCGCCGACCTGCTCGCCGAGATAGCCGTCCTCGGCGAAGCGGCGGGCCGGCGCGGCGGCGTCCCGGAAGCCGGCCCAGTCGAGCCCGATCAGCCCGGGTTCGACCGCGAACCGGCGCAACATCGCCAGATCGTCCTCGGCCACCGGGCGCAGTCGTACGGTCGAGCCGGGCGCCTCGTGCACGACGCCGACCACCAGCGGATGGGAACTGTGCATCCTCCGCACCGTAGTGACGGGCCGGGCCGCCCGCTGCCCCGGGCCGGCGGCCGTCAGGCGGTGGCGCAGCGTTTCCGCAGGGTGACCACGCCAGGGCCGGTGAGCGCGTCGCAGTACACGGCGCAGCCGGCCATCGCCATGGTCAGCGTCAGCGTGCTGCCGCTGACCACCGTGCCGGTCCCGGCGGCAAAGGGCCCGTCCGTCGCCGCCACCCGCAGCCCCTTGATGACGCGGTACCCGGCCCAGTCGGCGGCGAGGGCGGCTCGATCGGTGTGTGTGAGCGCCTACAGTGCTTCGCGGGACGGAGCAGCGTCCTCGATCATGACGAGCACCCCACCCATATCGCCCTGCCCACCGCTCAAGATCGGCAGGACAGGCCCTAGGCAGCCCATATCTGGTCGGCGCGGTGTAGGTGTTTCGCTAGGTGGCGGCGGGCCCATCGTCGGCGTGTGGGCGGCCTTGGCCGTCGGGGTGCCCGGTGTTTGGTCGCTCGCTCATCACGGCAACGTCGGCGAAGGGCCACCAGGGCCCGGACGTCAGCGCCGCCTCCCTGCAGCCCTGCCAGGCGGAATCCGGGGTCGCGTCGAACACCGCCCGGTACGTGTCGATGGCGGCGAGGACGACGAGGTCGGGGTAGAAGTGCCACGCGGGGTCGAAGAACCGGTCGTTGAGATCCGGCAGGCAGTACTGCACGACGGCGCGTGTCTCGTCATCCTGGTCGACCCCGATGTCGTGGTCGTACCAGTACCAGGCGGGGTGAAGGGCGTGGTCGCGGGCTGCTCGGCCGAGTGCGTCCCAGGTGGGGCACAGGACGCGGTCGTAGATGTCCCGGACGGCGGTCAGTACTGGGTGCAGTGCTGCCCGTTCGGCTGGCAGGACTGGTGGGCAGCGGTAGGGCCGATCCATGAGGTCGTAGCGTTCGTCCATGCCGTCGTAGCGTTGTTCGCCGTAGTAGCCCTCCGACTCGAAGAAGGAGTGGAAGTCGCCGTGTGCGGTGACCTGTTCGAGGTCGGACGCCTGCTGCCACAGCGGTGCCCGCGCCGTCGAGAGGGCCTTGTTGAGGACGTCCCGGCGAACCTGGCGGACCAGCGGGGTGTGGCCGTCGTCGAGGTGGTGCCGGAGTTGCCCGATGGCGTCGTGCAGTGACGTGCACCAGACGAAGCGGGACGGTGCCGGGAGGCCGGCAGCGCGGTAGGCCGCCAGGGCGGCGGCTTCGGCGCGGTCACGGTCGGCGGGACCGGTCGCTAGCGCAGCCATGGTCCAGGTGGCGGCGATGTCGCCGGGGGCCGGGGGTGTGCTCGGTCGTTCCACGGTTCTATCCAATCCATGTCGGTCAAGGTGGCCACGTCGGGGTGAGCGATCGAAGGCAGCGGCAGTCACGGCAGAGCCGCCGCCGGGCCCGCTCGTTGAGTTTCGACAGCGCCTTCTGCCCGGCGCTCGGGTAAGGCGTGAGGGGAGCAACGCACCGCAGCGCACCTCGGGTGACGCCTGCCGTCCTGTCGGAGGCTGGTGTCTGTGAGTGACTCATGGGTGACGTGAAGGTAATCGTCGTGTTTGACTGAGGTCTATGCGACCGGGGGAGGCGCGGCTAGCGATCGACTGCGGGAGTGCCACCACTACCGCGGTGGTGGCCTGGCCGGACGGTAGGTGGTTTTCGCTGCTGTTCGACGGTGAACCCGCACTGTCCAGCGCGGTGTTCCTGTCCGATGACGGGACCGTCCTGACCGGGCAGAAGGCCTGGCAGGCGGCCGTCGCCGAACCACGACGGTTCATCCCGGCGCCTCGCCGGTCCGGGGAGCAGATGCTGACGATCGCCGGCGCGGAAGTCGACCCGCGGGATCTCGTCGTGGCGACCCTGCGCCGTGTCGCCGGGGAGGCGCAGCAAGCCGTCGGTGCCCCGGTGGAGGATGTGCGGCTGGTGGTGCCCGCGGGCTGGGGGCCCCGGCGGCGGACGTGGATGAGGCACGCCGCGCGCCGCGCGGGTCTGCCGCAGCCTCGCCTGGTCGAAGCGCCGGTGGCCGTGGCCGGTCATCTGCTGTCGGCGGGAGTGCAGCTTCCGGTCGGTTCGTTCCTCGTCGTCTGCGACGTCGGTGGGGCAGCGGAGGTCAGCGTTCTCCGTCGCGGCCCTGCCGGTTTCGAGGTCCTGGCGACCCTCGCGGACCCCGACGCTGGCGGCAGCGCCATCGACCGTGCGCTGGCGAGCATGTTGGTCGGCGCGGCGACCGGTTCGGTCGGCGAACAGGGCGAGAGGTGGGCGCTGACCGCCAGCGTGCAGGCGGCGAAGCACGCCCTCACCCACCACGCCGCCGTCACCGTGCCACTGCCAGGCGGCCCGGCGGCGGTACTGAACGGGACTCTGCTCGATCAGGCCGCACAGCCCGTTCTCGCCCGGGTGGCTGAGCTGACGGTGGAAGCGCTCGCCGCGGCGGAAGCGGACCGGGCAAGCGTCGCGAGTCTGTACTGCGTCGGGGGCGTCGCCCACATGCCGCTGCTGGCGAAGACCCTCACCGAGGCGACCGGCATGCCCCCGGTCGTGGTTCCTGATCCTGGCCTCGCCGCGGTGCGTGGCGCCGCTGACGCCGGCTCCGCCCAAGTCGGTGGCGATGCTGTCGTCGAGGAGCCGCCTGCGCTGCCGCCGGTGCGCAGGGCTGTCGCCATCGCGGTGCCAGGCTTCGCGTCACTGGGGCTGGTCTCCCAGTTCCTCCTCACCCCCGAGTGGAGTGGCGCGATCCTGCGTCCCGCGGCCCTGATGAACTGGGGTGAACTCGCGATGGCCACGGTGTTCGCCCTGGTCGCCTGCCTGGGTGCCGGCACGGTCCTCGCCTCGGCCATCGCCGCCCGCAACCCCACCGAATCCAGCCCACCCGGAGTCCAGACCGGCACCGGCATCCTCGCCGCCGCATCCCTGGGCAGCGCGATCGCCGGCATGTACGCCGTGGTCGGCAGCCTCTACATCGGTGCTGCGGTCGGGCCGTTCCTGCGCTGGGCGCTCCTACCGATCGCCCCGATCATCGCGGTAGCGGCGGTGATGGCGCTGGTCGCCGCCCGGCAGTGGCGCACACCCCGCGGAGGCTGGTCACAGCTACTGGCCTTCCCCACCAGCTCGGTGGTGACCGCAGCCGCCGGCATGCTGTGCATTCAGTACTCCCTGACCGCGGACCGCTGGCCCGACATGATCCTGTTCATCGACATCACCGGCCGCGTCGGTGGGTTTCTCCTCGGCGTCGGCACGATCATGGCCGTGGTGCGGCAGCCGATCCTCAGGTTGATCCTGGGCGCACCCATGGCGGTCATCACCGCCGCCCTGGTCAACTGGCGAGCGTCCGGGATCCTCGGCGTCATCTACGCGATCGCGGTCGCCGTGTGGTGGACCCGCCAGCTGTGGACCCGGATCCTGCGTCCCCACCCGCGCCCCGTCCCATGAGCACTCCCACCACCGGCCACCCCATCCCTGCCCGCCGTCGGTGCGCTGTCGGGTGGTGGTGGCGGTGAGGTGGCCACGGCGGGTAGCAGCACTGCTGGCGCTGCTGCTGCTCCTGGCCGGCCCGCCGCTGCTCCTGGTCAGGGTCGTCGGCTGGCCCATCCGCGGTGTGCCCACCGCGGAGCAGTTTCAGGACTGGGTGGCGCAGCCGCTGACCGAGGGCACGCTGAGGGTCGGGTTGACCCTCCTCGCTTGGCAGATCTGGCTGTTCGTCGCCTACACCGCCGTAGTGGCCGCCGCCCAGCGGGTGCGCTCCGGCGCGCGGTGGCTGCGCCGCCTGCCGCTGCCCACGCCGCTGCAGGCCACCGCCACCGGTGTCGCCGGCGCCGCAGTCTTCGGCACCGGCCACGCGAGCCTCCCGGCGCCACCCGACCCTGCGACAGCGGTCACCGCCACCACCCTCGACCGCCCAACCGGCGGCGACGCCCTTGATGCCGCTGCCGCGGTCGATGTGGGGGAGGGGGTCACTGTCCCGGGCGGGTGGCTGCCCCGCGGAACGGCCGAGCAGGCAGCGGCCGCGTCGGTGCTGGTGTGGCTGCGCCGTCGCCGCGACTACCGGCCCCTCATGCCGGGGCCGCAGCAGGACGATCTGACGCCGCTGCCACCCACCGTCGCCGCCGTCCGCGCGGCCGTCGACGTACCCCAGGCCCCCGAGACGGACGCGCATTCACAGCCCGCGCAGGACAGGCCGCTCACCGTGCTGCCGCAGGCTGTCGCCTTGAGCGGGCCTGGCGCCCTGCACGCCGGCAGGGGAGTACTGGTCACCACGCTTCTCACCGCCCTGCGCCAACCCACCGGCGCGACGCCAGTCGTCATTACCCGCACCGCCCTGACGATGCTCCTCGGCGCCGCCACCGCTGCCGCACTGCGTCAGGGACCTACCGGGTTGCGGGTGACCGCCAGCCTCGATGAAGCACTGGCGGCCGCTGACGGCGTCCGCCACCAGATGCTGCTGATCACCGAGGCGGTGTCCGCGTCGACCGCCCCCCGGCTCGCCGCTGCGCTTCACGACCCCACCGTCACTGCCGTGGTGCTCGGTAGCTCACCGATCGGGGCCGAGTGGCACGTCGACGTCAACGGCCACAGCCGCGACGCCGGCCGGCCGCAGCAGGACCGACCGCGACTATGCGTCCTGGACCAGGTCGCCGCCAACGACCTGCTCACCATCCTCACCCACGCCCCGCCCCCGCCGGCGCGCCCACCCGCCGACACCACGGCCGTCCCCCGCCCCCGGCCCCCCGCTGACCCCGTCACCGCCCACCCGACCACGGCCACCCCGTCACCAGCGGAACTGCGGGTACTCGGCAAACCCCGCCTCCTCGTCGACGGGCAGCACGTTGCGATCCGCCGCAGCGCGGCCTGGCAAGCCCTCATCCTCCTGGCCGTCCACCCCGACGGCCTGCGCACCCGGCAGCTGACCGCCGCCATCTGGCCCGGCGTACCCGCCCACACCGTCACCGGCCGCCTCTACACGACCATCAGCGAACTACGCCGCACCGCTGGAGCCGGCGCCACCGTCATCGCCCACGCCGACGACCGCTACCGCCTCGACCCGGATCAGCTCGACGTTGACCTGTGGCATCTGCGCGCCGCAGCCCGTCGCGCCGCCGCCGCTCTGACCGACCAGGCCACCGCCTGGCAGGCGGTCATCGACACCTACACCGGTGACCTCGCCACGGGTCACACCTGGGCGTGGATCGACCAGCCGCGCGAGACCGCCCGCCGCCTGGTCATCGACGCCTACGCCGCCGCGGCCGGCGCCCAATCCGACCCGCACCGCGCCTTGGAGCTGCTGGAGGCGGCGCTGCGCGTCGACCCCTACAACGCGCACCTGCACCGCCGCGCCGCCGACGCTCTCACCGCCGTCGGCGACCACGCCGGCGCAGCCGAGCTGCGGCACACCTACACCGAGCGCCTCGCCCGCGCCGGGCTCTCACCCGAGCTTCTCGACCAGGCGGTGGCCACCGGGCGCTGACCTGCCGAGGGCACGCCCGGCCCGGCGCTTCTTCACCTCGGTCGGGTGGACACCGCAGCGGGTGCGTGGCTGACCTGGGCGTGTAAGGCCGTGTGAGTTCGTGTGAGGTGGTGTCACCCGCCAACCACTGCCTGCTCCTTCTGGTCGCTCCTAGCGTCGATCACGAACCGTGCTGATCGGCTTGTGTGGAGAGAGGAGACAAGGGGTGAGCTCCAAGACGGGCGGTTTGGCCGCCACCACAGCGACGGCCCTCGTGTCCGTCGGATACGCCGCGCTCCTGCGCGCGAATGTGTGGCCGGCGCCAGAGATTCCGTCCGCATCGCAGGTGCGTGTTTGGGTCGCGCAGCCCCTGACCGAGGGATTCATCGTCTTCCTGGCACAGGCCAGCGCCGGCATCCTGGCCGTCTACCTCGTGACCGCCGTGATCGCTCGCCTGACCGCGCGGCTCACCCGCGCCGCCCGTTGGCTACCCGCCCTGCACCTGCCCGGGCCCTTGCAAGGCGTGGCCGCCGCGCTGCTCGGCGCCACGGCGATCACCGCCACCGCGACCGCCACTCCGGCCGCCGCAGCTACCGACACGGCCGCCGACACCGTGGGGCAACCCACCGGACACGGCGCATCCGCCACACCCGAAGACGTCCCACACGCCCAGCCGTCACCAGCGGCAGAAGACAGCACTACGCCCAGCCCCACCTATACCGTGCGGCGAGGCGACACCCTGTCCACGATCGCCGCACGACGGCTTGGCGACGACCGCCGCTGGCCCGACATCTACGACCTCAACCGCGGCGCCCACTTCCCCCGCGTCGGCGGCACGCTGCGCGACCCGAACGTCATCTACCCCGGCTGGACTCTCGACTTGCCCGCCGACGCCCTCCGAGCACCGCACCGCACCGGGCCACCACCGCCTCCGCGACAGCCCGAGACCAGAGCACCGCAGCCCGCGCCCACCACCGCGCCGCCTGCCAGCCCGACGCCCACCACCGGCGGGCCCGTCCCCTCGGCCTCGGCGGCGCCGGGCACTCCCGCACCAGTGACGTCCACCTGCACCGGCGACGGCGCGGGTCATGCGCAGGATCACGGTCCGGACACCGCGCCTGCGTGGCGCGGCATCACCCTGCCCAGCGGCAGCTGGGTGGACCTCAGCCTGGCCTTGGCCATCGCGGCCGCCGTCGCGCTCGTATGGGCACACCGCCAACACCGCTATGTCCCTCGCACCCCGACGACGGCGCCCCGCCTGAACGACCCAGGTCTGGCCCCGATGCCCCGCGTGGTCGGGCAGATCCGCCGCGGCCTGCGCCGCGCCGCCGCCAGTCGCCCCGACCCATATCAGCCCGCCACACCGGGCGATGTCGAGCACGACAAGGACCAGCGTGGCCTCGACAACGAGAACCAGCCCCAGCCGGGCAACGACATGTCCGGCAGCGGGACGCCCCACGCGGAAGTCCAGGACGCGGACAGCGGCCGCGGCATCCGCGTCGCCACCGGCGACGCGGACATCAGTGGCCCGCTGCCGATGGTGCCGGCGTGGGACAACCCGCTGTCGGCGTTGTGGCCTCGGGCGGGGCTGGGACTGACCGGGTCCGGCGCGGAAGCTGCCGCCCGGGGATTCCTCACCGCCACGCTGGCCTCCGGTGGTGTGGAACATCCCGAGGCGCGCACCCAGGTGGTCATCCCGTCGGTGACCGCGGCGAGGCTGCTCGGCGCCGCGGCGGTCACCCTGCCCCGAACACCAAGGTTGACCGTCGCCGCCGACCTCGACGAAGCTCTCGACATCCTCGAAGCGCACACGCTGCACCGCACCCGCCTGGCCTGCCAGCACGAGGTCGACACCGTTGCCGAGCTGCGCCGCGCCGACCCTTACGAGGGACCCGTCCCGCCGGTCATGCTGATCGCCGACACCATGAGCCGCCACGAACGCGCCCGCGTCGCCGCCCTGCTCGCCCAGGGCCAGCGCCTGGACATTCACGGCGTGCTGCTGGGCGACTGGCCCGACGGCGACACGGTCACCGTCGCCGCCGACGGCGCCACCACCCGGGCAAACGGTGGAGGGGCCCGCCACGGCAGTCACCCCGCTGACGTCGGCCGCCTCGCCGTCCTCGATCCCGCCGAGACCCTCGGCCTGCTCATCACGCTCGCCGAGTCCCACACCGGGCAGCCGCAGGCCCCCGCACCTACCGACCCCACACGCCGAGCACCGGCCGAGGCGGCCGGCTCACTCCCGCCCGACGACACCGCCGCCAGACCGCCGTTACCCGCCATCCCCACCAACCGGGGCGCGCCGGACGTGACGGCCGAGGCTGACAGTGAGGCCGAAGACCCGCGGGGCAGCAGCACGGCGCCAGCGGACGACGTCGGAAGCACTCCCGCCGTTGCCGCCCCGACCCCTGACACCGCACAGCGCCACCGGCCAGGGGAAGCAGCCGCAGCTGGCGGTGAAGCCGAGGCCGCAGACCAGAAAGCGGACGCGCAGGACCGCAAACCCGAGCCGCGCCCGGTGCTGGTGCGGGTGCTGGGCACACCCGGCGTCGTCGACGGCGACCCGCAGCGCACCCCCCGCGCCAAGTCCCTGGAACTGCTGGTCTACCTGGCAGTCCACAACGGAACAGCCTCGACCGAGGCCATCCTCGACGACCTGCTGCCCGACGCCCCGACCAGCAAAGCCGCGGGCCGGCTGTACACCTACGTGTCGGGGCTGCGGGCGGTACTGCGGCACAACGGCGGGCCCGGCAGCTACGTCACCCACCCCGACCACCGCTACCTGCTCAACCTGGACCTGCTCGACGTGGACCTGTGGCGCATGCGCGCGGCGATCCGCGACGCCGCGCAGGCCACCGACCCGCAGGCCCGCACCGACGCGCTACGCCGCGCGGTCGACGCCTACACCGGGCCCCTCGCAGACGGCTGCGACTACGAATGGGTCGAGCCCTACCGCGAGGCGATACGCCAGGAAGCCCTCGACGCCCACCTCGCCCTCGCCGACACCCTCACCGGACAGCCCGCGCAGCAGCTACGCGTCCTCGACACCGCCATCGCCCACCACCCACACCACGAACCGCTCTACCAGGCGGCCATGCGGGCCCGCGCGCAGCTCGGCGACATCAACGGCATCCGCACGCTACGCCGAACCCTGACCCGCCGGCTCGCCGAGATCGACGCCGAGCCCAGCGACGACACCCTCACCCTCGCCGACCGGCTCGTCGCCGACCTGCCGCAGCCCCGCAGCCGCGGCCGGACCCCTTCCGACGACGGGAGCGCCGCATGAGCTCGGATCCCCCGGCTGCCTCACCGATCAACGCGGCCACCCCGCAGACCTCGATGACCGACGCGCAACTGCGGCGGCTGAGATGGGCGGTTCGCGCCACCCTCACCCTCGGCGTCGCCGCGTCAGTCGCCGCGAACGTCCTGCACGCCCGACCGAACCCGATCAGCCAGATCATCGCAGCCTGGCCACCCCTGGCCCTGCTACTCACCGTCGAGCTGATCTCCCGAGTCCCCCACCACCACCGATCCCTCGGCGTGATCCGCATCGCCGCGACCGCTGTCATCGCCGGCATCGCCACCTGGGTCTCCTACTGGCACCTGGCCGGCGTCGCCGCCCGCTACGGCGAAACCGAACACGCCGCCGCCTACCTACTTCCCATCTCCGTCGACGGGCTCGTCATCGTCGCCAGCGTCAGCCTCGTCGAGATCACCGCCAGGATCCGCGCCTGCACGCCCGCGCCCACTGCATCGACCGAACCGTCGGCCGCCGCACTCCCACCCCCAGGGCCGACAGGGACGACCGCAATCCCCGCCGCAGTGCCTCCATCGACCCCGGGCGCGCCCGCCACCACCGCCACGCTAACCAGCACGGATCCGGCCGCTGAGATAGGTGGCGACCCGCACGACGGTGCGACGCAGGACACGCCGCCGACGCGGCCCGCCGACGCCCCGCAGGCGCCACCCGAGGACAACGCCGGCGACAACCAGGTGGAGCCGCCGGACGCCGCAGGTGAGACCCCGACAGACGACGCGCCGGCGAACACCGCTGCGGCGGTGGCCTACTGGCACCGCCGCGACCCCACCCTGCACCCGGCGGAGATCGCCACGCGGATTGGCAAGTCCGAACGCACCGTCCGCCGCCACTGGCCGCCACCGGCCACGAGCGGCACGTCGCACGTCAACGGGCACCTCGCCGACAGCCTCCGCCGCTGACGTCATCAGCCGGCCCGGCTTCCGGGAAACAGGCGGCCTGGGCCGGCAGTCCGTTCAGTGATGGCCACACGACGAAAAGATCCGGTTCTTGCTCCCAGGGGTCGTGCGGAGCCCGCGTGGGCTGCCGCAGGGTGCCAGCAGAACTTGCCGATTCGTGCGGTGCCGGGCCGGACACCGCCTCGTGTCCGGTCCGGGCTATGCGGCGGCGCAACCGGCTGCTCGCAGGTTGGCGCGACATGCGTGCGCTGGGCTACGGCCACGGCCCCGGTCAGCAACCCCGTTACCCAGAGCTACATGAGGTTCTTCATGGTTGCACGCGGATCGCGGCATGAGAGTGAGACGCGAAATTCTGCTACGCGATGTTCGGGCGGCTCCATGTTCGTGGAGGAATATGTGTTCGCCAGATGGTCGGTGGTCGGTGGAAGCGAAGGCGATCTGGGGACGAATCAGCCCGAACGACCTCTGTGGCTTATTGGATCTGTAGGCGGACGGCGTTCGGGTCGACGAGCGTCACGCCGGCGGCAGTGCGCACGTGCAGCTTGCAGCCGGTGGGATCGCCCCGATCGCTAGGCCACCACACACCCCAGATACCGTGACTCAGTGTGGCGGTCACTCGCAGGCCGTTCGTCAGTACAAGGTCGACGCCGGTCACAGCGGGGCTGCTCAGGCCGTACAGCTGGAAGGCTTGGACTTCGCTCGTGCCGCCCTCGGGTGGGGTTTCCAAGGTGCCGCCGAGCACCAGCACGGCATTGCCTTGCGGCTTGGCGAACGGTTTGTCGGAGACGGTGGCCGCCATGCTGTTGAGGCCATTGCGCCCGTCGGCCTTCAGACCGGATAGTGCGATCAGCGGATCCGAGGGGGTGCCACTGCCCATCGAAACATCAACGCAGTAGGTGAAACCGCCGCGCCGATCGACCAGCACTTGCCGTCTAGCCGCAGCGTCAGGGCGCGCCGGAACACCTCCGACGCCCACCGCGCCGACACCGAGGTCGCTGCACTTCGACGCCCAACGCTCGATGTCTTCATCCGGTGCGGTCAGTGGTGGAGCGGCCTGCGGGACGGCCGTCCAGGCGGCATAGTTCGGCGGCGGCGGGTCCGGGTAGACGGCGACCGCAACGACGCCGGTCGTGACGAGCGCCGCGGCACAGGCACTGCCGAGGGCAATGCGGCGGTTCCGGGTCACCACAGCCGGAGGCGACGCCTGCGCAATCAGCATTCGTCGGATGTCGGCCTGGCGCTGTGGGTCCAGGCGGGATTGCAGCTCAGTCATAGCATCTCCTGTCGCTGTGCTGAGGAGGTCACTGGGAAGGTCGCGGGATCGGGTGTGCTTTGGGCGTCTGTCTCGGCCTCGAGCCGGGACCGCGCCCGGGACAGCCGCGATCGGACCGTGCCGACTGGTACGCCGAGCGCTACCGCCGCCTCGGTATAGGTGAGGCCCTGCCAGACGCAGAGCAATAGCACGTCCCGGTCGGGCGGCCTCAGTCGCTCGAGGGCCGCCCGCAATCGGGCCAGGTGCCGCTCGTCGTCGAGCCGGCCGGCGACCTCGTCAGCATGGTCGGGTGTGGCCGGCGCGGGCGTCAGCCGTTCCAGCGCCCGCCGATGCCGCAGCGCGGTCCGCCAGCGATGCTGCATGGTCCGGCGCGCGATCCCGTACAGCCACGGCAGCGCTTTTCCATCGACCAGCTCAACCTCACCCCGCCGGCGCCAGGCCTCCAAAAACACGATGGAGACGAGATCATCGGCTGCGTCGGTCGAGCCGGTCCGGCGCGCGCAGAAGGCCCGGATGGCCTCGCCGTGCCGGTCGAAGAGCACACCGAAGCAATTGGCCTCCCCCTGGCGCGCCCGCCGCCACAGCTCGCCGTCGTCGGCCCGGGTCATGCCCGCAGTCTCGCTCACAACCTCTTATGACCGCCGCGTCCGTCGAGTTCCACTGCGATACCTAGCAAGGTAGTCGTCAGCCACCTCGGCCAGCGATTGCGGGCCTGCGTCTCCGCTGTTGCTGGTGAGGGTGGCATAACGGAGCGGGGCCAAAGGCACACTCTCATCGGCATGTCCGCAAGGGAACCGCACGAGGCTGACTCGACGCAGCGTGACCGGTGTGCCGAGGCCCAGCGCGCACGATCGGCGGCAGAAGCGGATGTTGCCGCGACGGTAGGGATGGCAATCGAGCGACCTCGGTAGCCACTCGAAGGCAAGGGTGGTGAAATGGCCTCCGTGGTGGGGATCAATCACTTCCGGTTCGGCAGGCTGGTCGCCGAGGCCCTGACCGCCGAAGCGTTCAAGGACTCGGGGCACCGCGTCGTGGACAGTGAGGTGATTCCTTCGTTCGACGGCAGTCCTGAAGACATGTGGGCGTGGTTGATCTTTTCCACCGCCGAGGAGGCCCAGGCCGCTCGTGGGGAGGCGCCTGCGTTGGAGGAACGGGCACGTGCCGCTCTTGCTGCAAGGGGTTATCCCGCCGAAGCGCTGCCGAGCTTCCGCCTGTACTTCACGTCTGTGCCCGACATCGAGGCCGGCGGGGGGCGGTTCTACTACTTCCGCTAGGCGGTTGACACATTGCCAGTCACTGATCGCGAGACCGTTGCCGTCGCCAGGGCGCGCGACTTGCGGCAGAAGCGGTCGTGTCTGCGGCGGCGGGAGCCGAATGGATGGCTGGAGACCCATGGGATCATGACGTCATGTCGACCCAGCATGATGCCGGTGACGCTCGGGCGACCGACCGGGCCCGAGGAGTTCCAGATCGTGGTGGTTCATGGGGAAGTCTGCGGAAGTTCGGTTCGGCCGGCGGGGCTTTCGGCCGCCGGCGATCCGGTCTGGTGTTCCTGACCTGCCTAGCGCTGGTAAGCGGACTCTCCGTGGCGGCGGCTACTGTCCGGATCCGCTCGTCACTGATCGAGAGAGCGGAGCAGGGCGTGGCCGAGGAGAGCGCGGTCGAGGTCACCTACTGCGCGGGATGGGATCCGGGGAGCCGAAAGCCCGTCGGCGTGATGGGTGTGGAAGGGGCGCGCAAGCGCGATTCGGCCGGAGAGCCTTACGCAGTGCTGCTCACCGCCGACGCACGGCCGAGGGCGCTGCTGCAGATCGACTGGGGGCGCCATTACCTGGGCCTGTTCCTCTTCGACGAGCACGACCGCCGCGACCGTGCCTATGACTACCGCGAGCTCGAGCCGGGCCTGCTCGATCTGCGCCACTACGAGCAGTGGCGCTACGCGTCTGCGGACGAGCCGGAATTCCCCGAGCGCGGCTGGCACTTCACCCTCACGGCCCGGCCGGACAGTGACACCGCCGATGTGCAGCTGGACCATGGTGGCCTTTTCCAGACCGGCCACGACATCCCGGAGCGGCACCGCACCCTGCGCAGGCCCCCGTTCGGCGACTGGACGGCGTACGCGGACGGCCGGATGCTCGGTTTCAAACGCAGTGCCGGCGACGTGACGCTCGTACCCGCCAGGCACAAGGAAGACCAGGGGCACCGGGAGGCCGCAACGCCGCTGTGGAGGGCTCCGTCGGGCCTGCGGCCCCGCCATCTGCAGGCGCTGTTCACCCCGGGCAGTCGGTTCTCCGACACCGAACTCGGCACCGCGATCGTTACCGAACCCCAACCCGCCGGGGTGCTGCGAGTGCCTACCGGCGCAGTGATCGCCGCCGACCCAAGCACCCTCGGCAGCCGCGATGAGCCGTACACGGTAATGGTCCCGGCGGGAGACCACCCCGTGCTGATCGCCGGCATGCGGTGGGAGAGCGAAGGCTGGAACGAGACGACCGCCGCCATGCTGCGGATCCTCGACAAGCCCACCGCAAGCTGGGAACTCGCGGTCCGTCCCGGGCAGGACATACGGCTGCTCGGCGACGACGAGTTCTACGGCTTCGGAGTGGACACCGGCATGGGCACATTCCTGGACGCGTCAGGGCGGGACGCACTCGCCGCAGCGTACGAGCACCGGCAGCAGAGCGACGCCTGGGACGGTGACAAGGAGACGGAGGCCGCCGACCCGGCCACCGGCACCAATCTGATCGCCTACCCGAGCGGGAGAGGCGACGGCTCCTACCCGGTCTGGATCGGCCGCACCGCCGACGGCGAGGTCACCTGTCTGGTGGCCGACATGCTGGTCCTCCACGACATGAAGCCCCTGCCGCCCACCGCACCCGACACCGCCGTCTTCCTCACCCCAACCCCGACGGGCAGCGGCGTGCGGCCGGAGCCGAAGCCAGCAGACCCCGAGGCAACCGCCGAGTTCCTGGCCACCGTTGCTGCCAGCATCGCCGCCAAGAAGGAGCAGGTCAGCCGTCGCTGACGCACCGCCCGCCCAACGGCGTCCGGGTCTTGGCGAAGCCCGCCGGCGAGTCCAGGCCGAAGGTCCCGGTCCTCCCCTGCTGATTCGACCTGACAAAGAGGTCCTAATAGCGGCATTCGGCATGCGCCCCGCCGGTCACCGTGCCGGCCAAACGTCCTCATCTCGGCACGACAGCGCCCCCGGCGACGGCAGACATCCGGACGCACAGCGACGGAGCCTCGCGTGTCCCGACGGCCGCGCCCTGCGGCAAATGCACGGAGGTCAACGCCCAAGCCCGTCGTCCGCGTTGCCCGCGGATGCGAAGGCGCCGATTCCAGGGGCTAAGGTCGGGATCCGGTCGCTACCGTGGTCGCGGCGGCGGCCAGCAGATTCCTGGGCCGGGCTGTGTCCGAGCAACCACGAATCGGCCGGCAAGCACCGCGGCGGCAAGACCCGGCACGGCAACGCCCACCTATGCACCATCCTGGTCGAGGCGGCTTGGGCCACCGCCCACACCAGCACCCGCCTCGGTGCTCGTCTTCGGCGGCCGCACCGGCGGATGGGCAAGAAGGCCGGGCCCAAGGCCGCTTTCGCCGTCGCGCACACCATCCTGACCATCGTCTGGCACCTGCTGAACTACGGGGGCACCTACCAGGATCTCGGCGCCGACTACTACACCCGCCGCGAGGAGGACCCCGAAACCCTCGCCGACAAGCTCAAGCGCAAGATCGAATCCCTCGGGTACACCGTCGAACTCAGCCCCACGGCGTAGCCGCGCGGGTCGGCCGGCACGGTCTTCATCAGGGCTTCGCCCCGATGCTGCCGCCGGCCACTCAAGCCCAGTTTCATCTCAGTGCGTCAGCGTGCAGGTCGAGGAATGAAGAGAGCAGCGCTGCCGTGCTCCACGAACGGCGACGGTGTCCCATGGCCGAAGGCGGGCCGCCAGGCAAATCCCGGGGCCTCGACGGGGTTATCGTGGCCGACGTGAACCTCGCGGACGTGGTGACCGACGCCGCCACCAAGGGCTTCTGCGGCCTGGACGCATCCCTGCTGCCGGAGTTGCGCGCGATCCGCCGCGACGGCCCCGCACGGGCCCGGCGGGCCGCGCTGCTCGCTTTGCTGCACCTCGGCGGCGAACGGGCGCTCGACCCCGCCGACCTGGCCGTGCTGCGGCGGCTCATCGACATCAGGCTTCCCTACGACCGGCCGCACACGGTCGACGGCTGCTTCAACGCGTGGCTGACCGTGCGCGGCGGTGATCAGCAGGGGGATCATGCAGGTGCTCGGGCTGACCAGGTCCGTGCCCGCCACATACGGCCTGGGCGAGACGCTCGTCGCCCACCTCGGCCACGGCGGGCCCGACCGTTCGCGCACGTGGCGGCACGTCTTCATCTCGCCGCGTCTTAACGGCTGGACCGTGGTGTCCGGCCCCAGTTGCGACCCCGACGACGAACCCCAGGTCGACGAGTGGATCCAAGAGCTGAGCTCCCGGTACGGCGACGCGCAGGCCTACTTCTACGGCAGCCAGGGCGACGGCGACGCCTGGCTGGTCGGCTCGCACGGGCGGATCGTCCGCCGCTTCAGCAGCGAGAAGCCGGAAACGTCGACCGGTGAGTCCCTGCCGATCGAACGGCGCACCCTGGCGCGTCTCGGTCTCACCGGGCCGCCGGAACGGCTCGACACCGACGACACCGACGAGCTGTGGGACTTCGTCAGCGAATGCGGTGCGCCGCAGGTCGCGGCCGAGCTGAGCATTGACCCAGTGTGGACCGGCTGGCCCGCCGACCTCGACGTTCACGGTCACCCGCTGATCGCCTGGCCCGAGTCCGACGCCGACGTCAGCATCCTCCTTGACTGCTACGTCTTCCGCATCTGAGCCGATCAGTGCTAGCGGGTACATGGATTGACGGCAGCGCAGCCAGGCAGCTTCGCGTGATCAGCGGCATTTGCGGATGCCGTGAAACGCTGCGCCTCAGCCTCCGGAATCAGCGCGCTGTTAGCGAAAATGCCGCTCGC
>NZ_JBSWCE010000065.1:0-23989 GCF_056780015.1 Micromonospora sp. R311 | reverse complement strand
TTGCGTCACAACATGATCCTGGATGCCCTCTCTTCATACCCAGACATCGACCCCTGACATCGGAACTACTCGTCTAGCCACCGCCGGCCGTCCGGCCCGCCCCGGATCGCCCGGAAGGTGCCCGCGACCGTCGGGCCGCGGGCACCCCCGTCGCACCGGTACGCGACTACTCCTTGACCATGACCACGTCGGTCGGGCGCTGCACCGTCACCTCGACGCCGTAGTCGAAGAGTTCGAGCGTCGCGGCGGACGTGCCGGTGTCCAGCCGCCCCTTGGCCGTGGACTGCCACGTGCTGCTGAGCGCCACCGTGGCGATCCGGCCGTCGGCGTCGACGGTGATGTCGCCGGACGTGCTGGTCGACCCGTCCCTGGTCTGCGTGGCGTACTCGAAGTGCAGCGTGCCGTCGGGGTTCTCGCTGATGGTCGCGTTCGCGCCCTTCAGCGCGTTGAACAGGGCCGCCGGGTCGGGCGCCGCGGCACCGAGGACGCCACTGCCGTCGTCGTGCAGCGACAGCCGGTCGTACCTGCCCGGGTACTGGCCGTACCGGCCGTACGTCTCGCCCGGGCCCTTGTCGGCCGGCGGCCTGCCCTGCGGTCGTTCCCCGCCCTCGTACCGGGTGCCGTTGATCAGCAACTCGGTCATGACCGAGTCGTCCTGTGGCGCGCGGACGTACCCGGTGGTGGTCTTCGGGTCGAACGCACCCTCGTACGTCAGTCCGCCCCCCGAGTAGGTCAGCCGCATGCGGTAGCTGATGTTCTCGCTGGCGGTGACCGCCGCGACCAGCTTCAGCTGCGGCGAGGCCGGGGCCGGCCGCGGCGCTTCCTGGGCCGTGCCGGCCGGACCGCCCGGCTCCGGCGCCGTCACCACGGTCGTCGCCGTGGCGACGCCCAGCGCCAGCAGCGCGCACGTCGCGCTGACCATCGTCGTGGTCCGGCGCCGCCGGGCCCGTCGGCCGCGGTCGAGCAGCGCCCCCACCGGGGGTACGGAGTCCGGTTCGCCGTCGACCATGTCGTGCAGCTGGTGGGCGAGTCGCTCATCGAGCGTGTCCATGGCTGATCACCTGCTTACCTGGTAGGTGGGTTCATCGAGAAGGTGCCGAAGCTTGGCCAGCGCCCGGGCGTTCTGGCTCTTGACCGTGGTCAAGCGTCGAAAGAAGCCACTCTGCTTGGACGGGCGCTGGAATCCGACACTCGCCGATCTTCCTGTGTCCCCCAACCCTCCGGCTTGTCGGCCCAAGTCGAGTGGACTGTTCTGTGGGATGAGCGCCGGCACCCTAATGCCACGTTCCGGGCGTACCCGGGAGTTAGCGGAGCACTAACGGCACGCAGCGCGCAGCCCCCGGTTGAATGATCCAGGCGGTGACCTCCGGCGTGAGCCAGGATCCTGACGTGACGACGACAAGGGCAATGAAGTAGTCGAAGGCAAGATCGGGATCATCGAGGAGGCCCTGATACGTGGCGAGGTCACGCCCGCTAGGTATTGCTGCTGACTGAACATGGGTGTGCCATTCGCCGACCCAGACGCTCTGGTCGGACTCATATACTTGATCCGCCAACCTTTGTGCGTAATGCCGGTCTCGGAGGAAGTAGTCGGGACGACGCACTGCTTGCGGACCGGGGCCGCCAGCATGGCGAATGACTATTCGACCGGCGTCCGCTGCTCCGAGGAGGACGCCGCCGGTCTCGCATCCATCGCTGGAGGCGCGGGCCTCCAGTGCGATCGTTCGGGCGGCTTCCGAGCTACAGAATATTCGACGGGATGCCGTCATGGCTGGCCACAGGTCGGGCAGGAAGGCCGTGGTTGGTTTGCCCCTGTCCAGCGGACCTGAGCGGTGTGCCCGAGGTCGTACGGGCCGATCCATCCGCGGCGTGCTTGCAGTCCGATGGTGAGTTGTTCCCCGGGAAGCCGGTGCGTGAAGTGGCCGGCGGATTCGAGCGCCGAAGCGATGGTGATCTTGGCGGCATAGTCACCGATGAGGAAGAGGTCTGATCCTACGGCGGTCATTGGTCGGTGAAGTGTGCCTGTTCCGTACGCCGCCTCGAGTGCCGCTTCGGCGTCGATGGCGCCGGATGTTGTTTGTTCGTGGCGTCGGCAGAGCAAGCAGCCGTGGTCGGGCCAAGGGCGTAAGCGGATGATTTCACCGATGCCGCCATCGGCAAGGATGCAGGCGAGGATGGCTGGTCGACGTGCTCGGCGAGCTAGGTGGCTGACAGTACGCCGCGCCGCTACGCCGTCTGCGCAGCAGACGATAATGTCAGTAGTGCCGAGCAGTGGTCGGATGATGTCGGCGTCCTCGATGACGTCTAGCCGGAGAGCTTGTACGTCGGTGTCTGGGCGCTGGTGCCTGAGGTGTTCTCGTAGCGCGTCGACCTTGTGCTGGCCGACATAGCGATCCGGAAGGACGTGTCGGACGAGGTTGTGCCACATAAGCCGGTCGGGGTCTACGAGGAGTAGTTTGCCGATGCCGTACCCGGCGAGTGCCATGGCGGTTGCCCCACCGATACTTCCTGTTCCGATCACCATGACGGTTTGACGTTGGAGGTCGGCCACCGGCCAGTACGGGGCGAGTTGGATCATGCCGGTCGCAGGCGGCTCGATCGCGAGGCGTACAGCCTGTGCCCCATCTCGGTTAACAAACCAACCGGCGAATACCGGAACGGGCACCTGGTCATAGGGTGCGGTGTCTGCCTCGGGTGCGTAGGTGAGGACGAAGTATCCGGTGTTGCCGGGATCCTTCGGGGTCAGTGGCAGCTGTTCTTTGAATGCTGTGAAGGGAATCATCGCAGCACCGCGTCGAGCCACTTCGTACCAAGCTAGGTGAAGGTCAACGGGCACGCGGCACCATAGGCCCTCACCGGCGGTAACAGCGGCGTTCATCGGGTGGCTCTTCGGCCGCAAGTCGACCTGGTAGCCGACTTCTCCGGTGCGGATGAAGCTGATCACGGCTAGCTCATCGGCTATCGATCGCTTGAATCTGATGGTGCCCGAGCTACCGGCGTCATCGACGGTCAGTCGTCGGACTCCGTCCTGTGGCAGCAGAACGAGGACATTAGTCATAGGGATGTTCCTGAGCCTGTGGCGCGGTCCCCCTTGGCGCGATGCCTCGCGAGGTCGGCGATCAGCTCGTCGTGGGCGGGGTCGCTGACGATGCCGTTTACGGTCATGGCTGGCAGTGCGCCGGCTTTGACGAGGGCATATTCCACCCGCCAGGCTGCGGCCTTGACTAGCAGGTCACAGATCGATCCGCGTGGGTCCCAAGCTGTCTCGGTCCGATACAAGCAAAGGCTGCCGTCGCCGTTGACATGCCACCGGGTCTGTGTGCACTCGACCGGCTCGGGTCGCGGAGCGAGGGGGTAGATCCGTGGAGGAACCATCGGATACGCCTGCCTGTACACGACCGCTACCTGTAAACCGCGCCCGCCGAGTACATCGGACAGCCCGTCCGGCGCCAGCCTGTCCAGCGGCCACATAGGCAGCCACCCCTGCCATTCGCCGGCGCCCGCCTGCGCCCAGCGGAGATCCGGGAACTGGGCGGTCACCTCCATCTGGTCTCGTGCGAAGCGGCTGGGCTCGGCCTCCCACCAGGGAACCGGTGTGATGTCGGAAGATGCGAGCACGGTCAGCCCTGCGGGGCGTCCTTGATCGGCCGAGGAGCGACAGCCGGCGCGATCAGTGCCGGACCGCTGCTGGGCTTCCCCTTCGGCGCGGGAAAATCGCCGCCGAAGACCTCGCGCCACAGCCGCTTCGCGTCGTCGGTGTACCCCTGCTCGGCCGCGTCACATGCCTGGTCGGCCAGATCAGCAGCATTGAGCAGCGAGTCGCGAAGCCCGACACGATCAAGGTCGGGCTGGATCTCCCCGCACAGGCCAGCGGGATCTTCGACTGGACCGTTACCGACGGCTGTCGCCGCGGCCGTAAAGAACTGCCGCAACGCCTCGGGCCGCGCATAGCCTGAAGGCAGGTGGTGCAGGGCGAGGACCTCCATCACCAGCGACTTCACTTTGCCGTCGACGTCGGCGCGGCGCCGCCACGCCTTCAGCACTCGAACCATACGTAGGAAGTAGTCCCACTCGCTGTTGCGCTTGGCAACCTCGTTCACGAGGTACAGCGGATCGGCAGATACCCACTTTCGCGACGTCTTCTCGGGGATCAACAGCGCGCCTTCGTGTTGCAGGGCCGGCATGGCGTCCACCGTGAATCCGTCGGCGTCGCCCGGCAGGTCGATGAAACACTTAACTGCGTGGCTCCTTGGCGAAGCGAGCCGGACCAGTTTCTCAAAGCTGCCATTGGTGACCCCAAGCAGCTTGTTGACCTTTCCGCCCAATACGTCGAGGGCCTGCCCAGCGGAGTCGCCCGGCACACCCCAGTCCGGATACTCAGCCGCGTCAAAGACCACCACGAGGTCCAGGTCGTGGATCTTCGGGCCGATGTGAGTGCTGCGTCGCAGTGAACCCGATCCCCACACCTCCACGACGTCAGCCTCGCCGCCGAGCGCGGACTTGAATGTCTCGCGGCGCTCGCGGGCTTCCGACACCTGTGTCGGGTCCGCGTCGACCTTCTGCTGGAAGGCGTCGAACGCCTCGTTGAGGCTCAACTGGTCCCCCTCATGCTCCGGCTTTCATCCGCATCCGCGACCACCGGCTCATGGACATGAACCGGCCTCCCTGATCGCGCTACGGCAAGTCGGGGCAAGAGTAGACCCGCCCTCCGACAATCTCCATGCCTCGATCGGCCAAGCGCCGTCAGGTGGTACTGGGCAGGGCTGGGAAAGGCTCGTAGGCGTTGCTGGCCGCGTCGAATGTGAAGGCGGTCCACCGGCCGTGCTCCGGTGCTGCCAGCCGTGCTCCCAGCGCGACGGCGATCGCCACCGGACCGCTCAGGAAAACCGCGTGCTGGCCGGTGCGCGCAGCCGTCGGGAGGGGTGCCTCGCGCCACGACTGGCACACTTGTTCCACCACGCCGGTGAAGGTCTGGGCGTTTTCGGCCAGACGAGGCTTGGTGCTGCGTATGCGCAGCAAGTAGCCGAAGCCATGCTGGCGGCAGGCCGCCGTTACCTGGTCGAAAAACTGGTCCCCGCGACCCTGGAGATCAAGCGCCAGCGCAACTCGCGACGGCGCGCCCTCATCCACGACCTCGATACGCTCCACTACCAAGGGCTTGACCGGCGTCTCCATCGCCCGCAAGGAGGTCGCGGCGAAGTAGGCTGGCGCTCCGTCCGCCTGCCGGATGGCGTGCACCGAGACCTCTCGGGCGTGGGTGTATCCCAAACGGGCACCGAACCAGAACGCCACGTGCAACGGCATTGTCGGGATCAGATTGATCCTGGCTGCATCGGGCGTCAACCTCTCCGCCATCATCGTTGCCGCCAGCGTCTCGTCTGCCAGCTGATTGACTCGCTCAAGATCTCCATCGCTGTCGCCCAGCAAGTTCACGGTCGCCTTCAGCGTCACCGTGCACGACGCTTGGGAATATGACTCGGCCTGCTGGTCCAACAGTTGTGCACGTGTAAGGCCTCGCCGAACGTCTGTAGCCGTTACGACGATTCCCACTCGCACCCGGCGGCGCGTACGACCGCGGAGCACAAATCCAAGCGAGATCAGACCCAGGCCGACAACACAACCCAGGACGAACCACCACCAGCCTGCCTCCTCGCCCGTCATCAGCGACTTGGCGGCCTCAATCCCAAACCCTCCCGCGACCACCCCGCCAACGGCGATCCCCGCTGTTCCATCCTGCAGGGCAGCCCACAACCCTTGCGCCTCGCGCGCGGCACCGCCGGACCCGACCACGGTCAGCCGAGGAACCTCGGATCGATCCTGAATTGTCACTGGAACCCGCCAAGGAAGGAAGCCCAACGAGGGGCGCGCCTGCAAGCCGCTCGTACTCTAGAACGCCGTAGGTCGCTGCTCACAGTCTCGGCGCCTTCCTAAGCAACTACGGTCAGCCGTATCAACACAGCACCCCACGTCACATGAGTTGCGGCGAGGTCCAGGTCCCTCGCACTTTCGTCAGAACCGTCCACGACCGCGCATGGGAGGGGAGGCCTCGACTCGCCCAGGTGTCCATCTTGGCCTGGACGTAACGTAGGGTTACTACGCGGCACTCTCCCGTGGCCCAACGATGTGTGGCTTGCAGGGATTGGCCGCCTGCCTTGCCGGTCCACGCGGTACCGCTTGGTCGGCAATTATTGAGATGCTGGCTCAGTCGTGGCGGCGGCTTCCAACGCGGCAGCGACAGCCTCGAACTCGGCTAGGGCTGCGGTGAGGTCCTCGACGATCTCCCGTGCGATCACCTCGGGTCCCGGGAGGTTCTCCATGTCCTCCAGGGACTCGTCACGCAGCCAGGTGATGTCGAGGTTGACCTTGTCCCGGGCGAGCAGGTCGTCGTACGTGAAGGATTTGAACCGCTCGGTCTCGACTCGCTCGGATCTGGGCTTGGCCGGCAGGTAGCAGGCGACGAAGTCGTCGAGGTGGTGGCGGCGTAGCGGGTTCTGTTTGAGGGTGAAATGCTGGTTGGCGCGCAGGTCGTAGATCCAGAGCCGGTCGGTCCAGGGGCGTTCGGCGGCGGGTTTCTTGTCGAAAAACAGTACGTTGGCCTTGACGCCTTGGGCGTAGAAGATGCCGGTGGGCAGGCGCAGCATGGTGTGCAGGTCGAAGTCGCGTAGCAGCCGCTTCCGCAGGGTCTCCCCCGCTCCGCCCTCGAACAGCACGTTGTCGGGCAGGACGACGGCGGCGCGGCCGTTGATGTCGAGGATCGTGGCGATGTGCTGGAGGAAGTTGAGCTGCTTGTTGGCGGTGGTGACCACGAAGTCCTGCCGCTCGATTTCCCGCTCCTCGCGGGCCTCCCGGCCGTCCGCGCCGACCATCGTGAGGGACGACTTGCGGCCGAACGGCGGGTTGGACAGCACCACCGAGTACCGCTGGCCTGGGTCGGCGATCAGCGCGTCCTTGACCTCGATGAGGCTGTCGCCGTTCGGGGTGCCTATGCCATGTAGCAGCAGGTTCATTGCGGCAAGCCGGGCGGTGCCGTCGACCAGTTCGACGCCGTGTACGAACGTGTCGCGTAGGTGAGCGCGCTCGGTCGGGGTTAGGGTCTCGGCGTGCCGGGATGCGTACTCGTGCGCGGCGAGCAGGAAGCCGCCGGTCCCGGCGGCCGGGTCGACCACGGTGTCGCGGACGGTCGGCTGGATGCAGTCGACCATCGCCTGGATCAGCGCGCGGGGCGTGAAGTACTGTCCGGCGCCAGACTTGATGTCCTCCGCGCCCCTGGAGAGCAGTTCCTCGTACGCGTCGCCCTTGATATCGGTGCCAGCGGCCGACCAGTTCTCCTTGTCGATTAGGTCGACGATCAGCCGCTTCAGCTTTGCCGGGTCCTGGATACGGTTCAGCGCTTTGCGGTAGATCGTGCCGAGGGTGCCGGCCTGACGGGCCAGGTCTTCGAGAATGTGTCGGTAGGTGACCTCCAGGTCGTCACCCTCGGCGTCCAGCAGCCGCTGCCACGAGCAGTGCGCCGGCACGATCCGCTCCGGCCGGAGCTGTCGAATCTCGCGCTCGTGCGCCATCTTGAGGAACAACAGGTACGTGAGCTGCTCAACGTACTCGATTGTGCCGACGCCGTCGTCGCGTAGCACGTTGCAGAACGACCACAGCTTGTCGACCAACCGCCGCGCCTCAGACACCCGGCATCTCCTCAACCATGTCCATGTCGCTGGCCCGCCCTGTCAACCGCCCGGAGAACGCAGCGTCAAGCAACGCGTCTTTCAGCGCCCGTTGCCTCCGGACTGCACCGGCCAACGAGTCCGCAAGACTCTTGATTGCATCGAAATACGTAGTCAGCTTGGCGACATCCGCAGCTTGCTCGGTCGGAGGCACATCCGGGACCTCAACTGACAGCAGGCTCGCCTGTGAGATGTTGCGCATGGAATCCTTGGTTCCCGTCGCCTTGACCGATATTTGCGAGCGAGAATCGGGTGAAGAAAGTGCGAGCCAAAGCCAACGTGGATCAACATTGTTACGAGGCACCACCCGGAGACTCTTGTCACTAAGCAGCAGCCGCGGACGGACCTGACCGACCAGGACCGAAGCTCCCACATAGTCACTAGTGTTGGCACGGCTAACGAGTAGGTCGCCAGCACGAATCTCATACTGAGGATTAACGGCTGCCGCCGGGACCGCCTTATTCTCCTCCGGCCGAAATTCTCCCCACGTCATCGCACTTACTTTGATAATCCCCCACTGCTCCGGTGCTGCCGGACCAGCCGCACTACCAAAAGACTTGCCGGCTTCGATCCGCTCTACAAGCTGCCGCAGTGGCACCATCCGTCGATCGGCCGGATGAATCACCGCCCTCAGTGTTGACCGGCGCAGGGCGAGGAGCTTCCGCCCTCCCGTGGATACCAACCCTTCAGCCGTGTCGAGACGGGAGAGGTGGTCTTCGAGGATGTCGACGATTCTCTGTTGCTCCCGAAGGGGCGGCACAACGACGGGCAAATTGAGGAATCGCGATTGAGTCAAATTTACGCCACTGTCACTGATCCCGGTCTTCATCAGATCTAGGGCGGACTGACACGCTGGGCTCAGGAGTTGCAATTCAAGAAATCGAGCGTCTATGACCGCCTCATTCGCCCGGAAGCGGTACATTTTATCGGAGATCATAAGCCGCGAACGCGTGGATCGGACAAGGCAGGGTATAGCGCACCTGCCACGGGGGCCAGCTCGTGTAATGAGGATGTCGCCAGCAGAAACCTCTAGTGCTGGGTTCGGCGACAGATGGTCCGGTAAGCGCTTATTGCGATCGTCAACGAAATTCCCCGGCTGGATTGCCGCTGTCTGCAGGACGCCCCACGTACTTTCGTCTACCGACGGCTCCCTATGGCACTGGGGACTCCATCCTTGTTGTAATGGCTGGCCAGTAGGCAGCGGCCGGAGGACCTTTGATATAGCCATAGAGGGCCAGAAGAGTGATCTTCCGAACCCGTTGCCCGTCACGCCGTCAGCTCCGTGTTGAGTTGGTCGATGAGGGTGGCGGTGCGGGGGCCGAGGTCGCGGATGGCGCCGTCGATGCCGCCGCGTTCGGTGAAGGGAGCGTTGTCGAGGTCGTCGGGGCTGATGCCCGCGGACGCGGCGATCACTTCGACCATGCGGTCCAGCCACCACCTCTCCGTCTCGGTGAACGTCACCCCGGCCTGCTCCTGCTGGCGCAGCCAGCCGGCGTACCGCTGGCGGATCTTTTCCGCGTAGGGCACGAGTTCGTTATCTTGCCCGATGGTGTACCGGATCAGCGACACGAGGTCGGTGAGGGTGTGCCGGTCGCTGTGCCGGACGAGGTCGGCTTGAATGGCTTCGTGGGCGGCCCAGATGAGGTCGATGGTCCAGTTGCGGGGCGGGCGCTGGATGCGCTCGGCGAGCTCCTTGATGTCGGCGAAGGAGATCCGCCGCTCGCGCGCCTCGGCCAGCAGTTGAATCGCGGTGATCTCGTCGCGGTGCTCCTCCAGGTACGCCCGCCAGGATTCGACGATGGAGCGGGCGCGGGAGGTGTCGACCACGCCGTAGGCGTCTTCGAGCACGTCGACGCTGACCTCGTCAATAACCCGGTCGTGAGTGCGGCGCAGCTCCAGAATCCGCTGCCGCAGCTGCGGATTCGCCGCAATGGGCCGTACCGCCGTGTCGAGCAGTGCTTGGACGGCGGCTGCGTGATCGGCGGCGTCGGCGGTGGCGCGGGCTTGAGTGTCGGGGTCGACGGCGTCGACCAGGCCGCGGACGATGTCGCGCACCGAGCCACCGGCCACGGCGTCGAGTTCCGTCCGCTCGTCAGGCGTGAGTTGCAGCTCCAGTGCGGCCAGCCGGGAGGCGAGGGTGGCGGTTTCGGCCTCGGTGAGGGTGAGGGTGGCGGCCTTGTCGAGCAGCTGCTTGAGCGAGACGCTCTTGTCCCGGTTCAGTGGTGGGTCGACGAAGTCGTGTTCGGTGACGCCGACGGCGTCGACGATGACGAACCGAGTCTTCTCGGTGGCGTCCGGGGTGACGGCCTGGAAGTCGGCCGGGGCGATGGTGCGGGCGCCCCGGCCCTTCATCTGTTCGAAGTACGCCGCGGAGCGCACGTCGCGCATGAAGAACACGCATTCCAGTGGCTTGACGTCGGTGCCGGTGGCGATCATGTCGACCGTGACGGCGATGCGCAGGCTGGCCGAGGTGCGGAATGCCTGCAACTGGCCCTTCGGGTCGCGGGCGCTGTAGGTGATCTTCGCGGCGAAGTCGTTGCCCTTGCCGAACACCTCGCGGACGGTGGTGACAACCTCCTCGGCGTGGGCATCGTCCTTGCAGAAGATCAGCGTCTTGGGGACGGTGTGCCGGCCGGGGAAGATCTCGGTGAACAGCTTGTCACGGAACGTCTCCAGCACCAGGCGGATCTGCGAGGTGGCGGTGACCGCCCGGTCGAGTTGCTTGTGGGTGTACTCCAGGTCCTCGTCCAGGGTTTCCAGGCGCTGGACCCGGGTGCGGCGGTCGACCTTCGGCACGACCGTGCCGGCGTCGATCTTCGAGCCCTGGCTGCTGATCTGGGTCTTGATCCGGTACAGGTCGAAGTCGACGTTGACGTTGTCGGCCACCGACTGCGGGTAGGTGTACTCCGACACCAGGTTCTGCCGGAAGAAGCCGAAGGTCTGCTTGCCGGGGGTGGCGGTCAGGCCGACGATGTGTGCGTCGAAGTACTCCAGCACCCCCCGCCACACCCCGTAGATGGACCGGTGCGCCTCGTCCACGATCACCAGGTCGAACGTCTCCGGCGGCATCCCGGCGTTGTAGGCGACCGTAACCGGGGCGTCAGGGACGTACCCGTCGAGGCCCGGGTCGTCGCCCTGGGGAGCGGTGTCGCCGGCCAGCACCTTGTAGACCCGCTGGATCGTGGAGATCACCGCGCTGGAGCTGCCCAACATGCCGGCGCTGGTCAGCTTGTCGACGTTGTACAGCTCGGTGAACCGCCGCCCGTCGCCCGGGGTGCGGTAGTTCTGAAACTCGGCCAGGGTCTGGTCGGCCAGGTTGTTGCGGTCGACCAGGAACAGCACTCGGGTGAACCCGCCGTGCTTCAGCAGCCGGTAACACTCGGTCACGGCCGTGTAGGTCTTGCCGGCGCCGGTGGCCATCTGCACCAGCGACCGGTCGAACCGCTGCTCGGCCAACGAGCGCTCGATACCCTCGATCGCCGTGATCTGCGCCGGGCGCAGTGGTGCGACGTCTAGCGGTGGCAGGTGCCGTACCTTCGCCCGCCACGTCGGTCGCTTCGGGTCCGCTTCGGTGTTACGGACGATCCTGGCCAGGGTGCCGGGCTGCGGGAACGCGAAGATCCGACGCGCCCGGGGCTGCGGGTCGTAGCCGTTGGTGAAGTGGGTTTCCGAGCCGCTGGCCTCGAACACGAACGGCAGCCGCCCGTCGCGGGTCAGCGCCTTCAGCCGTACCGCGGGCGGCAGGCCCTCGGCGTACATGGCCGACTGCCACTCCACCCCCGACAGCGGGGTCCCCTCCGGCTTGGCCTCAATCACGCCAACGACCCGCTGGTCGACATACAGCAGGTAGTCGACCCGGCCATGGCCCTTCGCCATGATCGCCTCACGGACGGCCACACCCGTGCCCGCGAAGAGGTTGGTCTCGGAACGGTCTTGGACGACCCAGCCGGCATCTCGCAGCTGCCGGTCGATCAAGACCCGGGCGCGCTGCTCCGCCTGAAGCCGAAAATCGTCAGCCATTGCCCCCACAGTCAGTAGAGGCTAGTCGATCAATCCTACTCTCTGCATCCTCCTCGTGACCGACCATCAGGGGGTAACACGAGCTGGCCCGGAGGACGCCGGGCAAACTGGGCCGGCGCCCTCCGGTTGGTTCTCGCCGCCGCAGTTCTTAAGCCGGTTGAGGGATCAACCTGGCGGCTTCGGTGACGAGAGCGGGAAGTTCGGCAGGCGTGCGGAGAGCCGCTATCTTCTCGACGGGCACCCACCTTGCGCCTCCAACCTCTTCGACCTGGGTCGTCACGTTGCCGCCAGTGGCTTGGCAGACGTAGACGAAGTCGATGTGTCGGTGTGGTCCGACCTTGCGGTCTTCGATGTCCATCTCGATGATGGCGAACGGGGTCGGGATGCTGCGTACGGCAGGGTGCCGGAACGGCTGTGGGCCGAGGATGTCGGCGGTGATCCCGGTTTCCTCATGTACCTCGCGGAGTGCCGCTTCGGCGGGGTCTTCGTTGGGGTCGACGTGTCCGCCGGGGTACAGCCACAGGTCGATCTTGTTGTGGTGCACGAGCAGGACGTGGCCGTCGTCGTTGAAGACGATGGCTGAGCTGGTGAAGTGACGGATCATGCTCGGGTTTCTCCTTGGGCGATCTGGGCCACGCGATCGGCCATCCACGCTACGGTCGCGTCCGTCATTCCGGGGTGAACTGGGAGTTGGACGGTGGTCGTGGCGAGGTGTTCGGCGTTGGGGCACTGGTTGGCGTAGGGCTGGAAGATGGGCTGGTGGTACAGCGGCCGGTAACGCCATCGGATCGAGTCGGGTGGGAGGCCGGCGGCTTCGAACGCGGCGGCGACCTGCGGTGTGCGGTCCTTGATGGTGAGGACGAGGTTGTAGTAGTTCGGTTTGTCCTGGACTCCGTACGGCAGTTCTCGTAGTAGGCCGCCTGGTGGTAGCGCGGCGAGGATGCGTTGGGCGTTGCGGCGGCGTCGGTCGAGTTGGCCGTCGAGCAGTTTGAGTCGGCGGAGGCCGATGGCGGCCAGGGGGCCGGCGAGTTTGTAGTTGACGCCGTGGGTGGTGCCGCGCAGGTGGCCGAGGTGGGTGTACCAGTCGATGCGTTCGCCGAGTTCCTCGTCGTTGGTGAGGACGAAGCCGCCCTCGCCGGTGGATAAGAGCTTGCGGTCGTGGGTGGAGAAGCAGCCGACTGCCCCGTGGGTGCCGGCGAACCGGTTGCCGACTCGGGTGCCGTGGGCTTGGCATGCGTCCTCGATGACCGGCACTCCGGCCTGGGCGAGCAGGTCTGCGCTGGCTCGTTCGTCGTTGGGGTAGCCCCAGAGTGGCAGCGTGATGGCGGCGCGGGTGCGTCCGGTGAGCTTGCGCTGGATGTCGGCGGGGTCGAGGGCGAGGGATTCGGGCAGGGTGTCGACGGGGACGGGTGTGGCTCCGCAGGTGAGTACCGGCATGGCGGTCGGCAGGGGTGCGGTGGCCGGGACGAGGACCTCTGTGCCGGGTTGGACGCCGAGGGCGATGAGCGCGGCGTGCAGCGCGGAGGTTCCCGAGTTGACGGCGATGGCGCGGCGGGCGCCGAAGCGCTTGGCCAGCGCGTGTTCGTAGATGGCGAGGACGGGGGCGCCGCCGGAGAGGCGGCCGTCGTCGAGCGTGGCCCGGATTTCGTCCAGTTCGCCACAGGGTTGAGGGGTGTACCGGTCTTCGACGGGGTTGAGGATGTCGTGGCCGCTACTTGCCATAGGTCAGCACCACCTTGATGGTCTCCTCGGGGCGCTGGGCGATCAGGTGGTACGCCTTGGCCGCCTCGCTGAAGGGGAAGCGGTGGGTCACCAGGCTGTCGACATGCACGTGCCCACTGATGACCAGGTCTCGGGCTGAGGCGCTGAGTCGGGGCAGGTCCCAGGCGGGGTAGGCGCGCTGTGGGCAGCCGTTGACGGTCATTGAGGAGACCAGGGTGATGCGGTTGCGGTGGTACTCCTCGCCGAGTCGTAGGCCGTCCTGATCGCCGTGGTAGGAGGCGACGGTCGCGACCCGGCCGCCTACCCGGACGCAGCGGATCGCCTCGTGCAGGCCACGGTAGGAGCCGGAGGCTTCGATGGCGACGTCCGCGCCCTGCGGGCCGCAGAGCTTGCGGACCTGCACGGCGATGTCGTCGTCGGTGGCGGCGTGCACGGGTGTGACGCCGAGGGAGTCGGCGGTGTCCAGGCGCAGCGGGTAACGGTCCACCCCGATGACCTTGGCGGCTCCGGCGAGCCGCGCGAGCTGGCCGGCGAGAAGACCGACGGTGCCGAGCCCCACCACGACGACGGTGTCGCCGAGGCGCACCTCAGCATCGTGGACGCCGCCGAGGGCGACCCGCGCCAGGATGAAGAAGACGGCGCGTTCGGCGTCGACACCGGCCGGTAACCGGCTTGCGAGGGCAGCGTCCGCGGGAACGATGTGCGCGGTGCCGTGCGGGCGATCGAGGGTGACGAGTTCCCCGATGCTGACCTTGCCGACAGCGGCCTCGCCGACGGCGGTGACCCGCGCGATGGTCTCGTAGCCTGGCGCTACCGGGAAGTCCCGGCCGGCGCCGTCGAGGAAGATGCGTCGCCGCGGGTCCCAGGACCGGTGTAGCGCGGCGGCGTCTCCGGCCATCCAGGCCATCTCGGTGCCGTGGCTGATGCCGGAGACGACCGATTCGGCGTAGACGTCGTCGGGGCCGAGTGCGGGCAGGTGCTCGTTGACGATCTCCACCTGGCCTGGACCGGTGATCATGACCCTGCTGCAGGGTGGTGAGTGGGCAGTGCGTGGTTGTGCGACTTCGGTTTCGGTCATGACCTCTCCAGGGCTGGTAGGCGGGCAAGGAGTGCGTTGAAGTCTTCGTCGTTGAAGGCGTCGAATTTGCTGGTGTCGAGTCGGATGATTCGGCTGGCGTAGTCACCGAGCGGTGTGTCGAAGGCGCGGGTGAGGTGTTCGAGGTAGGCGGTGGACAGCGCGGATTCCATAGGTCTGCCGCGTTGCGCGATCCGGCGTGCCAGGACCGGCGCCGGTGCGGTCAGGGCGATGAGGAGATCGGGCCGTGCTGCGGCGTCGCTCCAGGTGGCGCAGGTCTTTCTGACTCGACTGGCGTCCTCGGGCGGCAGGGTGGTGTGGGCGAAGATGACCTGTTGCGCCATGGACCAGTCCGCCACGACGGGTGTGCCGTGGGTGAGCAGGTCGTGGATCTCGCGAAGTTGACCGACGCGGAGCGCCAGGAAGGTCAACTCGGCCTGGAGAGCCAGGGCGACGGGGCGGGTCTTCCCCGAGGCGTAGAGCTTCGGGAGAAAGGAGTTTTCGACGAACGGGTCGCGCATCAGACGCGCTCCGAGACGCTCGGCGAGTCGCTGCGCGAGGGTGGTTTTGCCGGCACCCGTTGGCCCGGCGAGTCCGATGAACATCAGCGGCTGCCCGTTCGCCGGGATGCCTGTTGTCCGGCCGGTTCTGGCCCTGGCCCTGGCCCTGGCTGTTCCGTCATTGCAGCTGCTCGTTTCATGCCAACCCCGGCGAGGAAGTTGGCGAGGAAGGGGCTCGCCGGCAGGCCGTCCGCCGCGAGGTGGTCCTCGGGGTCGGGGCGCCAGTGAGATACCGGGACGAGTGCGGCGCCGTGCGGACGCGGCGCTGCGCCGGGTCGGGGCGCGACCATGGCGAAGTCACCGAACAGTGCCTGGACCTCGGCGAGGTCGCGGAGTTGAAGTGGGGTGGGGGTGCGCTGATACAGCCGCTGGACCTCCTCGGTCTGGCTGGTGGCCGTGACGGAGGTCGCGTGGGAGATGACGAGGATGCTGCCGGGACTCATTGCGGCACGGAAGGGTTCCACGATGGCGTTGACGTCGCCGGGGATGAAGTGCAGGACCGAGACGAACAGGACGGCCACCGGGTGGGCCAGGTCGATCAGCCGCTGGGTGGTGGGGTTCTCAAGGATGAAGTCCGGGAAGCAGATGTCGGCCTGGATGACGTCGACCCGCGGATCGCCGCCCAGCATGGCTCTGGCGTGTGCCACGGCTATCGGCTCGACGTCGACGTACAGCACCCGTGCGTCGGCGTTGACAGAATGGGCGATGTCGTGGACGTTGCCGACAGTCGGTATACCTGAGCCGAGGTCGATGAACTGGCGTATGCCCTGCTGCAGTGCGTACAGCACGGCGCGGCGCAGGAACACTCGGTTGGCGCGGGCAGCGTCAGCGACGTGGGGTGCGACGGCGAGGACGGCATCGGCGGCTTGACGGTCGGCGGCGAAGTTGTGGCTGCCGCCGAGGAAGTAGTCGTACATTCGCGCGGCGTTCGGGCGGCTCAGATCAAGCTCGGCGGGCGCCCAGCTCATCGCCTCAGTTCCCATGGTCGTTCCCCAGGTGCTGGCTCGGGCGTCCGTGATCGCCCTCGGTGCTGGTGGCTGCCCGATGCTTGTGGCGGTGTCGTGGCTGCTCATCGGTACACCGATACGGCGGTCTCGCCGATGAGGTCTTCGACGGCGCAGATGATCTTTTCGGTGGCGGGTGTGTGTTGTCCGGCGCGGGTGAGCATCTGGCGGAGCCGGTCGCGTAGGTCGGTGTCGAAGCCGTCGAGGTACAGCTCGGATTCGAGGCGCAAGGCCCGTAGTAGACCGGCGAGAGCATCGGTCTGCGGGTCGGGGTCGTCGTACCCAAGGACGCCGTAACGCAGCCTTCCACGGACGCGGTGGATGACCGCCGGGTCTGTCGGCGGGTAGGCGATGGACCGGCCGAGCATGCGCCGTCTGGTGACTTGTTCGACAAGGCCGCCGGCGATGAGGCCAGCGGTGACCTTGTCGTAGGCGTGCTCGCCGAGCAGCCGCACCGCCTCACGAACGGACAGCGCACGATGGTGGCGGGCCAGGAACGTCAGCGCCCAGTCGGCGACCGGATCGCCGGTGGGTTGCCGGTGCACGGCGATGGCAGCGTCGCCGACGACGCGGACCCGTTCGGTCGGCGCGACCAGGTTGGTGAGAATAGCCCCGGCCAGCGCGAGCGACAGGGACGGCAGGTGGGCCAGCGGAGCGCCGCTGTCGTTGTGGGTCAGCACGAACAGCTCGACGCGCAGCGGGAGGCGGACCGGCGGGGTGTCGAAGGCGGCGTGGCTCATGGCGGGTCACCGGGTCGGCTCGGCGACGCGGCGCAGCCGCTGGTGCACCCCGCCATAAGGGCTCGTGCCCGTCAGTACGGCCTTTGTTAGGGCGGCGTGCATGGTGTAGAGCGGATCGCAGACGTTGCCGGGTGCGGCGCGGCCGGCCTGTGAGACGAGCTGGTAGGCGTCGAGCAGCTCCAGCCCGGTCAGTTGTGCCGTCCAGGTGACCAAGTCGTGCTGGCTGATCCGGTACGCGTCCTCCAGGGGGCGGGCGGCGCCGATCGAGATGATGCGGTGGTCGGTCTCGATGCGCGGCCATGGTGTGGTCACGCTTTTGATCAGGTCGACGGCGATGGTGACGTTCATGGCGGTCTCCACCGCGACGCCGCACACCTCGCCCTGGCCTTGGCGGGCGTGGCCGTCGCCGATGGCGAACAGCGCACCGGGGACGTTGACGCCGAGGAAGACGGTGGCTCCTGGGCGGATCTCCGGGGTGTCAAGGTTGCCGCCGTGCGCGTCGGGCACGATCGTGGAGCGTGCTTCCCCACCGGCCGGAGCGACTCCCACGGTGCCGAGCATCGCCTCCAGGGGCATGACGATCGTGTGGTCGGAGCGGCGGGCGTGGTAGGTGACAGTGTCGGCGGCGGTGTCGATGGTGTAGCGCCACACCCTTTCCTCGATCGGCGGGTGCAGCATCGCCGTGGTGTGGGTACCGGTCAGTGCCCCGAAGTGCGGGAAGGTGGCGGACATCCCCCAGTCGCGGGCGGGTGTGATGGCCGCGAAGTGCAGCGCGAGGGTGTCGCCGGGTTCCGCGCCGGCCACGTGGAAGGGGCCGGTGACGGGGTTGAACGCCTGGCAAACCTTCGAGGGCAGGTCATCGACGGTGCGGACGGCGCCGCCGAAGCAGTCCTCGGTGCTGGTGACCAGTAGGCTGCCGGGCTTGATCTCGGCGACCGCCGGGTGGGTACCAAAGGTGTAGCGCAGCTCGTCCTCGGTCGGCTGGTAGGTGACCGTGCTGGTCATACCGACCCCCGTCCGCTCGAGAGGCCGGACAGCTTGGGACGGCTGCCGGCGGCGTACAGACCGGCCAGGGTCAGCAGGCCGAGGGTGAGCCAGACGAAGCCGAGGCGTTGGGCGGCCACGTTGGCGTTGACCACGACGTAGGCAAGGATCGTGAACCCGAGGCCCGGAAGGATCAGGTGCGTGAAGTAGTTGCGGCTGCGGCGGCGGACCAGGTAGTGCCAGACGACGGCGAGGTGCAGTACGAGGAATGCGGTCATCGCGCCGAAGTTGATCAGGCTGGACAGCAGCGTGATGCCGTCGGTGCGCCAGTTCATGTAGAGGCCGATGGCCAGCGACACGACGGCGGTGAGGGTGATGGCGTGGGTGGGCACGCTGTGGCGTACCGACACCGTGGCCAGGAACTTCGGCAGTTGCCGGTCGCGGGCCATGGCGTACAGCAGCCGCGAGGTGGCGACCTGCGCGACGAGAGAGTTCGCCACGCCCCAGGCGACGGCGGTGGCGACTGCGCACAGGGTGGCGAGCCAGGGTCCACCGGCGAGCCGCGCGGCGTCGTAGAACGCCGTCCCGTCTGGGTCACCGTTCGCGAGCAGGCCGCCCTGGTCGGGCACCAGCAGCGCGGCCATCCAGGTCTGGGCGATGAACAGCAGTCCGGCCACTCCCAGCGCGGCGGCCATGGCGCGGCCGATCTGGCCCGCGCCGCCCTTGTTCTCCTCGGCCAGCATCGAGATGCCGTCGAAGCCGAGGAAGCTGAGCACGGCGATCGACACCGCGCCGAACACCAGCGCCCAGGTGAAGGTGTCAGGGTTGTAGAGCGGCGTCCAGGAGAAGCCCTGTCCCTTGCCCTGTGCGAGAGCACGACCGGCTGCGGCAAGGAAGATCACCAGGACGATGACCTCGCCGATGAGCATCACGCGGGTGATTAGGGCGGTCATCCGGATTCCCCGGTAGTTGACCAGCGTGTTGAGCAGCACGAAGCCGACCAGCCACACCCAGACCGGAACCGCCGGCACGGTGGAGTGCATCGCTACCGCCGCGATCAGGTACAGCAGGCTCGGCACCAGCACGTAGTCCAGCAGGATGGCCCAGCCCGCGAGGAAACCGACCGGTGCGCCGATCCCTCGCCCTGCGTAGTTGTAGACGCTGCCGGCCAGCGGGAACGCCTTGACCATCTGGGCGTACGAGGCGGCGGTGAACACCAGCGCCACCATGCCGATGACGTACGCCAGCGCGACCATCCCGCCGGCACCTGCGTAGACGGATCCGAAGATGCCCATCGGCGCGATCGGCACCATGAACACCAACCCGTAGAAGAGCAGGTCGGCGAAGCCGAGTGAGCGGCGCAGCTCCGGCCGGTACCCGAACCGCGACGAGTCCGGCGGCACCCGCGCCACGCCGATCTCCGGTGGAGGCGCTGTCTGCCTCGTGTACATGTTGTTTCGTTCCTTCCTGTCGGTCATCGATGCCGGCGCACTCCCGGCCGCGATGGAGCTGGCCCAACGGCGGCAGCGGCTCGGCAGGCACCCGCATAGCGCAGGAGCTGCTGGATGGGCTGCTAGAGGCGCCAAACGATGGACAGGTCCTGAGCGCAGCCCCCGACCCTCACGGCGACGAACAGGCGGCGGAAAATGCCGCCGAGTTCCTCCGGCGCCGCGTCCGCCACCAATCCCGGCGCTGGCGCCGCCACCGCCTCCAGGACGAGCTTCTCGATGTCCTCCGCATCCACAGCGGTCAACCGGCAACCACAGGGCCCTCGGTAGGCACGCTGACCCAGCATCCGGACGGGCTGCAGCGATGTGCCGCAGCCGCAGCAGCGCAGCAGCCCTTCAAGGGTGAAGGCCCCCGAGACAGGCGGTTCGGGCTGCGCCGGCCGTTCACCGCTGCGGCCGGATGCGACACTGCGAACGCGGTCGCGCACGACGTCGCTTCGCACGTCCATGGCCACGGGACACCTCCACCATCACCCGCTGCTCGCAAACGCGAGGGCTGGCCACAGCGGTGGAGGTGTGGCGAACTCCGAATCGCCCAATCCATCGCCGTGGTTGTCTGTGCGACCAGCCTGCGGGTCCGGACCGTCCCCTGACGACGCGTGGACGTTCTAGTGTTGTCCTAGTTTCAGCTCGTCTGCGCCCGCCGTCGTCTACTACGCTGCCGACTGCGACAATGACGCTGAGTGCACGGCCTGGGGGATATCCCGTGGAGACGGTACGGCGGTGGACCGGCCGCGAGGCAAAAGCATTGCGCCTGGCTCTGCGTATGAGCGTGCGCGGCTTCGCCGAGCACCTGGGCGTCAATCCGGCGGCTGTCTCCAACTGGGAGAAGCGGGGTACCGCGACCCGCATGCGCTATGAGACCCAGCAGATGCTCGATGTCGATCTAGCGCGGTCGCCAATCGAGGTCAAGCAGCGGTTCGCAGAGGCCCTCAAGGCGTCAGTGGCCGCAGGTCCGAACGGCTTGCCTGCACCTGCCGACGGCGGCGCCGCGCCCGCAAACCCAGATCTCGGCGCCCGTTCCAGGGAACGGACCGACGCCATCATCGCGGCGCTCAGTAGCCAGCAGCCCGACGATCTCGTGTACACGCCTCCGGCCGACGTCCAGCGGCTGGTTGCGGACTTCCTCGTCTCGACCGCGCGCGTCTACCTGGTCACCGGCCCTCCGGGCTGCGGCAAGACCAGCTTCACCCGCCATCTGGCGTCGCAGGCTCCCGGAGTGGATGTTCAACTGCTGACCGCGGACTCGTGGACCGAGGACGTCGACCTGGCGCGGGAGATCCTCCGCTACGGCTCTCTGCCGGCGGGCGTGGATCCGCTGCTGACCCTCGAGGGTGAGAGCCAGAGCCTGTCCCGGCCGCTGCTCGTCGTCATCGACAGTCCGCAGTCCCGCGCCGTGGTGGACAAGGTCTGCCGGCAGCTCGACGGCACGCTGCGGCAGGTGCTCTCGGGCAACCTGAGGTTCCTCCTCGTTCTGCGCACACCGCCGGATGTCGAACTCGCGCCCTACCCCGTCCTGTCCGCAGCGGTCATGCCCGGTCAGGATCACGGTGTCGGCCCGTCGCTGCGGCTGGACCGCTGGGACGCCGGCACGGCCCGGGACGTGTGGAACGCGCAGCGGCACGAGAGTGAGCCCCCGTTCGACGCCCTGCCCGCCAAGATTCGCAACTTGGCCCGCCTGCCGCTGTACATGAGCCTCATCCGGGCCGCCAAGTCGACTGAGCCGCTTGGGCAAGCCAACGCCTACCGGCTCGTGGAATTCTGCGTCGCCTCGATCTTGAAGGCCGCGGGCCTGGACGCCGAACGCGCGACGGCGGAGCTGACGGCACTCGCGCGAAGGCAACTCGCTGCGGCATGGCCGCACCACCTACTTCCTGCGATCCAAGCCGACCCGCCGGGAAATGCCGGTGACCTCACCGCGTTCTCGGTCGCGAGGCTCGTGCGGTCCGACCCGTTCGGGAGCTTGACGTTCCATCACGACGTCATTCGTGAGTATCTCTTCGCGCGGTGGCTCGCCCAGCTCATCGAGGCCCACGGACGCTCGACCGTCACCATCGAGCTGCTCAACGACCTGGCCGCTCGCACAAGCACGTCAGCCGACCTGCGAGGCGTCCTGGAATTCCTCTTGCAGGGCTTGGATGCGACAACACCAGAGCTGCTGGCCGCCGTCGCCCAGTCACCGTCGGTCAGCATCACCGAAACGCTGCCATTGATGCTCGACCTCACCGGCGAGAGCCCCGCCTTCGCCACGGCCGAGGTCCTGCGCGTGTGCGCCTCCCGGTGCCTGCACGACAATGGCCTGCCCCTCGCCAGAGCCCTCTTGCACACCAACGCAGCCGCCACAGCGCTGGACGCGGAGTACCCCCGATGGATGCTGCGGGTGCTGCGCCGCTTCGGCCCGGCAGTCTGGTCCGACATCGTGGCGTGCGTCGAGACGCAGCTGCCCATCGCGGCCGTCCACGACTTCGTCCGTCTCGCGCAACTCGACACCGTAGAAGACGCGGTGTTCCTCGCCAGACACTTCTACGTCTTCCTCGCCACCGACGACGGCAGTTCCCAAGAGTTAAAGGCACTGTTGGCCCACCCCGACTGGCGAACCCGCGCCGCCCTCGCCGAGGGCATCCGAGCGGGCCACGCGATCCCACACGACACCATGACCTCGATCATGGAGTCGTTGGTCGCGGACCGCGACTACAAGGTCCGCGCCGCCGTCGCCGAAGCCGTCGGCCGCTCGACCGCACCCGGCGTGGAACACCTCCTCGCCACTCTCCTCGACGACCGGAACTGGCACGTCCGCGAGCGTCTCCTCCAAGGGCTTGCCGCCCGAGCTGGAGACGACGACTCGGCCGCCGAACTGGTCATCAGGGGCCAGGCAGCGTGGCGAAACGGTCCCCGAAACATCCGAGTCGCCGCGCAGCGGCTCCTACTCAAGTCCGGAAGACAACCGATCCAAGACGAGGACTCATCTCGCAGTGCCCTGTTCGGCCTGCTCCGAGAAATCCGCACCGGTGCCCTGCGGCTGCCCACGAACGTCCAATCCGCCTTGCTCAGCCAGGGCGTCGCCTCGGACGACTGGCTCGTTCGCACTGAAGCGAACCTGCTCGACCGGCACGGCACAGCTACGAGCACAGCGGCAGGCATCAGCAAGGAAGCCTTCCGCCGTCTCCGAGACGGACGCGCACTCCAAGTCGCGCTCGATGTCCGCGACGTCGACTACGCCGTCGCCGTCGCGCAGGCCGCCGCCACCGCTGGCGTGCAATTCATCGAGATCGGCGACCCGCTCATCAAAAGCGTCGGCATCCGAGCAATCAGCGCCATCAAGCAGCGAACCCCTGGTGCGTGGATCGTCGCCGAGATGATGTCCGCAGACTGGGGACGCGACCAGGTGGTCCTCGCGGCCGAGGCCGGAGCCGACGTCGTGCTCCTCATCGGACCCGCGAGCATCGCCAGCGTGTCCGCAGCCGTCGAAGCGAGCAAACGGCTCGCCGTCCCCATCATCATCGACGTACCCGAGGGCCGGCTGATCCAAGGCTGGGTCCAGGACATGGAACGCGCGGGCGTCGACGGCTTCGCCATCACCACGAACATTGACCTGGGCGTAGCCGGCTTCCACCCCCTCGATCAGGCGCAACTGATCAGGTCGTGGACCAAGCTGCCAGTCGCGGTCTCCGGCGGCTTCGAACCCACCGGCATCGAAGCCAGCCGACGACGCTCATGGGACATCCTCGTTGTCGGTCGCGGAGTCACCGACTCCCTAGACCCCGCTGCCGCCGCGCGGGACCTCGCCGCATCGATCGAGATCACCGAAGGAAACCACTCATGATCATCACCCCGCTCACAGTCGACCGGATCCCCGACCTCGAGAAACTGCTGGCGCTGGGAGAGCCGTACATCAGGCTGCGGGGCTCATCGGACTACTGGCTGTACGCCACGCTGTTCGCCAACACCTGCCCACTCGCCATCATCGACGGGCAGGTCGTCGGCAGCGTGATTGCCTTTCGAAGCCAGGTCGACCCGTCAGAGATCTACCTGCAGGACGTGATGACACACCCCAGCCATAGGCGTAAGGGGATCACGAGGATGCTCGTAGAAGAAGTACGCCGCCAAGGCCTCCTGTGGGCATGCAGGCGCCTCTTCCTCACCTCGGAGCCCGATAACCATGCCGCGCACAGAGCATGGCTCGCCTTGGGCTTCAGCAACATTCCCGGAGACACCCAGGACCAGGGCGTATCCGTGATCTACGACTACAAGGGGCCAGGGAAACACCGCGCTGTGTACGAGCGATCGATCGACGCTGAGCCTGCCGATGGGTGCCTGTACTGACATTGGCCACTGGGCGCTCCGCCAGACCCTGCCGGCCGTGTCGCGGGCTGCAGCTAGTTTGCTTGCGGCTGCTCGTGACGATGCCCGGATCGCGAACTTTTGCGAAGTGTCCGCGGCCGTCCGGCGGATAGCTCGGGCGCCGGGCTACCAGCCGGTATCGTCTTCATCTTCGTCGTCGTTGTCGCGGCGAACGTTGTCTATCAGGGCTTGGAGGTACGTGCGGGCTTCTTCGTAGTCGGTTTTCAGATCGGAGTCGGTCCCGGGTTCGACGTAATTCGGCGGGCCTGGAGGTCCTGCGAGGCGGAATGCGCTGGTCGGCGGGTCGCGAGAGGCAG
>NZ_JBSWCE010000064.1:0-25381 GCF_056780015.1 Micromonospora sp. R311 | reverse complement strand
GGCGGTCCCACCCATCTCCGCCCAGGTCAGAACCAAAATTTCAGCTCTCCAGGTCCCCGAATTACGTCGAACCCGGGGCTGGGGTCGTTCGCGCAGCCTTACAGAGCGCAGAACGCCTGTCCTGCAATGACACGCGCGATGGCGCACTCTCGTGGGGTGGAGCAACTGACGGCGGCTGATGACCGACTGCGCTGCCCGGTGTGCGGTACGGCGGAGCTCAGCGTGCCGCCGTACGAGCACTACCCAGGCTCGGTCCCTACGGGCGCGACGCCTCCATACGAGGACCTGTGGGGACGCCCCTCCTACGAGGTGTGCCCTTCCTGCGGGTTCGAGTTCGGCAACGACGACAACCCCGGCACCGCGGCACCGTCGACCTTCGAGGAGTACCGACGCGAGTGGGAAGAGCGAGGCCGTCCTCGCTTCGCCTGGCTCCAGGCAGGGTCGCGGGTGGGGTTCAGCAGGCCGGCGCGGGCTGCGCCGTCAGACTGCAGCCTCGTCAGCCTCGTCAGCCTCACCAGCGTCACCTGCTGGTCGAGCCCTCGAACGCTCACGGGCATGACGAATCCGCCACAGGACCCGACAGGACGGCGCCTTCCTCAACCTGGTCCTTGACGACGTCCCGCAGCAGCAGGGCCACCTTGCCCGGCGGATGGTGGAACTCGACGAACACCTCGGGTACCGGCGCTCCGGTGCTCAGACGCGCAGAGTCTCCGGAAGCGATGTCTCCGCCGCGGTGCTCGCCGATGACCGCGACGCCTCGCCCCGTGACGTTGAAGACCTGCTCGATGGTGAGTTCCCAGCGGGTGCGCACGGACGAAGAATATGCCCTGCCAACCGCGACGGCCGTGCTTCGACGGGCGTCAGACGCTGAAGCCGCTGGCGGGTGTTCCGCACGCTGGCCGGGGCCTTGCGCGGCGGTGCGGCGATGCGGGCGACCAGACGTTGTTCGCGGCTGCTCGAGCTCCGACCACGCTCGGCTTGTGCGGCCCCGGCCTGCGGCCAAAGCGGTCTGCACGACCTTCGGGGAGCGCATGGAGGTGCTTCTCGTGGTCGGTGAGCGTGCTGCGCTCGAGCATCGAGGCGTAGGCCCATGGGCCTACGCTCCGAAGGTTTGCCTGGTACCGGTAGACCTGGATGTCGTCGACGCGTTCGGCCAGGACGTATACATGCTCAGCGGGCGGCACCGCAGCTTCGGATGCGCCGACATACAGACCGTCTTGAGCCATCCTCACCACCGCCGGTGGGCTGCCCTCCGCGGTCGTCTCCACCGGCATCAGTCGTCCGTCCACCGGTCCGCCAAGGAACCAAGCCTCTACCGCCGCCACACCGGCAATGATGACCCTCGGGATCCACCCGCGACATCATCCGCCGAGGCTGAGTACCGGTTGCCACGACGCTGACACGCCGAGGCCTCGGCAGCGACGAACATAAGGGCCCCTATGGGGCAGGCACCGCGAGAAGGCCCGGGTCTCCGGATGGTCCTAAAAGGCTTCGGGCACCCGGAAGATCCGCCCTCCGAGTGCCCGAACCTTGATTTGCAACAACCAACCACGGCAGCCCGTCACAGAACGAGCCGGAGCCGGTTTTGGTCTAGCGGCTTACCGTGCCGCCGGGACCAACACCTCCATCAGCCCCCGCCGCAGGCGACCACGACAAGGATCAGCGTCGACCGTCCGTCCTCGACCGCCCGCTCGTCCTCGGCCGACAGGTCCACGCCCGTGCTGGCGTTGACCTGGATCACCCGGTACGCCGTCAACCCACACGGCATGTCCTCGTCGAACAGGCCCAGCCAGCCCAACTCCTCCTCGAAGCGCGACCGGGAGAGGGAGTCCCGGCCGGGATGATCCTGACGCAGCGGCCGCCCGTCGTACGTCGGCAAGGGCTCGGCCTCGGCGCTGTCGCGCCTGATCCACAGCCGCGACACGGCGTCCTTGTCCGACGTGTCCTCGCCCAGGTAGTCGGCCCGGTCGACGCTGACCTCGTCGAGGTGCGCCGCGGCCGCCCGCTCCGTGGCGACGGGGTACCGGATGAACGGCCACACGAGGAACGCCGCGCCGACGAGCAGCCCGACCGCCGCCACCAGCCCCACCGCCACCAGCCACCAGGGCCGGGTTCCGGTCTTCAGCACACGATCACCTGGCCACCGCAGAGATGCGCGTCCGTATCTCCCCACCAGTAGGTGCAACCCCTGAGGTAGTCGGCAGCCTGACTACCCATGGGTTGGTCGGTGTCGTACTTCGATGGGTATACCCCGGAGGCGATGTCCTTCATGTAACCCTTCCCCACGTTGTAACCTACTGCGGCGAGCTGCTCCCGAGAGGCTGGCGGCCAGCAGCGGCCGCACCTGGGCTGACCGGGTAACCCCGTCCATGACGAGAAGCAGGCGGCGGCCGGCGACGAGCGAGCGCCACCCAGCCCACGCGCTCGTCCGCCCCGTCTGGCACGTCCGATGGCGCGACCCCCAGCGCGCGCAGGGCCCGTGCCAACACTTCGTCTGACGGCGCCGCGACCCGGTACGCGAGGTCGATGAAGATCTGTCCGTCGGGGAAATCTCGGGCCACCGTGTGGGCGGCGCGCACGGCCGTCGCCGTCTTGCCGCTGCCGGCCGGGCCCGTTATCACCGCGACGGCAGGCGTCGCCGTCGTCACGGTCTCGACAACCGCCGCGGTTTCCTCAGTACGCACGACGAAAGGGGCCAGATCTGGCGGCAGCTCGCGGGGCACAGCCCAGGCAACGGTCCCGGATGGCTGCGGCGGCGCGGTCACCGCCATCGTGACCTCGGTTCTCGACCGGGTGCGGGAGAGTTCGGGTGCCCGCTCTAGCATCTGCCGGTGTAGAGCGGCCAGTTCCCCACCAGGCTCGACACCGAGCTGCTCGCTGAGGGCGACGCGTGCGTCCTGGTAGGCGCCGAGAGCGGCTGGTAGGTCCCCACAGCGGTACAGGGCGAGCATCAGGTGCGCCCACGCCCGTTCCCGCAATGGGCGGACGGCTAAGTGCTGACGCAATTCCGCCAGTACATCGCTGTGTCGCCCAACCGCCAACCGCGCCTCGATCAGCTCTTCGAACACCTGGAGCCGTTGCTCGTCCAAGCTGGCCCAGCGGTTGTCGAGAGCGGTACCGCGGGGAACACCACCACCGGCGGGACCCCGCCAGGAGGCCAGCGCATCGGTGAGCGCGGGAATGGCGTTGGCCGCATTGTCCGTCACCAACAGCCTGCGGCCCTCTCCTGCCAATCGCTGAAACTCGCTGGCGTCCAACTCGTGCGGTGCCATCCGCAGCTCATAGGCGTTGAGCCGGGCGATCAGGCGGTCACCCAGTATGCGACGGAGCGCAGCGGCGTGGGAACGGAGGTTCGCCACTGCGGATGCCGGTGGTGTATCAGACGAGGCCATCTCTGCCAGCCGCTGCAGAGAGACAGGCCGATTCGGCTCCAGCGCGAGCCCGGCGAGCACCGCCCTTCGCTTGCCTGAGCCAGGCGTGACGACCTGGCCATCGACGAACAGCTCCACTGCGCCCAGCAGTCGAATCTCCAGTTGCACTTGCCGCTCCCCCGTTGAACCTCGAGCGCGCTCAGGCTAAGTGGGTACTTGCGGCACAACAAGGCATGTCGGCCAAACCGGCCATTGTGACAATCGTCAATGTGACTGGGCGGCGTGTCGACGTAACAGAGATGCAGCCAAGAGCGCTCTCACCTGGTGGTGGCAAGCCCGTCAGTCTGATCGGCGTCGGCCGTTCTCGGCCTTCGGTCAGTCACCACACCTACCGGAACAACACCGGCTTCGCCTTCCGGCCAACACGACCAGTGACCACATCGGTCACTCGATCCCCACTCCCAGACGGGCAATCGAACGACCGAGCAGAGTCCGCGCCAATGCGACCGGTAGAAGGCGGGGGTGATGCCTGACCCGCAGGTCACGCGGGCATCACCGATCGACCAGCACCGTTTTAGGAAACCGTTGCTCTATCCCCTGAGCTACGAGGGCGCGAGCGCCCAGTCTAGCGACCTGCGGGCTGACCCGGGATGGCAGGGAGTGGCCCGCGTTGGCCTGCGTTGTCCCGGCCGATCGGCCCAGCCGATGACCACACGTGGATCACACGGGCGAGCTGGCGATCATGCTCCTTGCTACCGGTTGACCCGAACTGGCACCGGTTGACCCAGGGTGGCACCGGCTGGAGAGCACACACCGCGCACATCACCAAGATCAAAGGGCTGACGGTCGCCTCGCAGCCGGCGCACAGCGCGATGATCCCCCACAGCCTGGGAAGCCTACCCAACGGCAACCCGTCATGAAGCATGCGATACAACAGGCACTAGACCACCGATAGGGTCCGGGCCACCATCAGCAGAGCATCTGATCCGTAGTCAGATCCTCAATGCATAGAGTTAAGAATCCGACTAGATCCGACTGCGTCCAGCCCAATCCGGCTGCGTTCTAGCAGGTCCGGCAGCCGATCGTTATTTGCCTATGTATAGGCCGCCGGTAAACGTGTTCGAAGGTCCGGCTCGGTCCGGGCGCGTCCGTGTCAGTTCCTCGGCGTCCGAGCAGCCACGGAGCAACCACTCGGTCCCCGGAGTCGGTATCAGCAGCTGATGCGAGCAGGTGATGTAGGCCGCCTACCGTCCTGGGTTCGCCGGCTCTGATGGGGGTGGGTTAGCCGGTCGGGCGCTCTAATGCGTACGGTCGTCGCGCGTGTCGACGCCCCGGCGTACGGTGACGGCTGCGAGGCTTGGTCACGTGGATGGCATTCACCTCTCGGCGCTCCGCATCCAGAACTTCCGCAACTTCCTCGTGCTGCACGTCACTGACTTGCCAGGCAGTCTGGTCGTCGTTGGAGAGAACGGCGTCGGCAAGACGAACGTGCTGCACGCCCTGCGTCTGGTTCTGGACCCGGCGCTACCGGAGTCTGCTCGGTACCTGCGCTCGACGGACTTCAACGACAGCCTGCCCGAGCCCTTCGGTGGCGGGGCCGAGATTCGCATCGAGGTGGAACTCGCAGGTTTCAGCGGGGATGCGACGGCGATGGCTCTCCTTCGAGACGCCATCGTGCCCGGCACCGGCGGCAAGGGGGTGCGGGCGCGAATCACCTATGTGTTCCGTCCGCGAGTCACGCCCCTGGGCGCCGCTGACTCGGCCATCGAGCGGAAGCCGGGGGTGCCGCTCGGTTCCGACGACTTCGAGGCGTTCACCTTCATCGGTGATGAAGAGGGCAAACGGGCGGTCACCGACATCCGTCGCTACGCCGGTGTGCGGGTGTTCGGCGCGTTGCGTGATGCCGCTGATGATCTGCGCGGTTGGCGGCGCTCACCGTTGGCGCCCTTGCTCGAATCCGCTGGCGTGCCGGAGGCGACGCTGAGCCTGGCTGCGGGCGAGATCGAAAAGGCGCAGCGCCGAATCACGACGGGACCTGAGCTGACGAAACTGAGCGTTGACATCACAGCCCGCTTGAATCACCTTCTCGGTGGCGGCACGGGGCTGCAGGCGACGCTGGGGCTGGACGGCAGCGATGCATCCCTGCTGTTGCGAAGCATCCGGTTGTCGCTCGGCGTGGGGAGGCACCGCCCGGTCGGCGAGAACAGCCTGGGTGTGGCCAACGTCGTGTACTTCACGCTGCTGCTGGAGCATCTGCAGCGACAGCGGGCCGCCCGGCAGCTTGCTGGTGAGATGCTCGCGATCGAGGAACCGGAAGCTCACCTGCATCCCCAACTGCAGCGCGTGCTGTTCCGCGCTCTGCTCCGCGAGCAGCCCGGCATGATCGTTACCACTCACAGCCCGCACCTGGCCTCGGTAACACCGCTGACCAGCCTGGTGGTCCTGCGGGCCACATCCGCCGGCACCGCCGCGTTTACCATCGGCCCGGCAGGATTGTCGGACGCCGAGGTCCGTGACCTCGAACGATACCTGGATGTCACCCGCGCCGAACTCGTCTTCGCCCGCGGCGTGATCCTCGTGGAGGGCCCAACCGAGCAGTACCTGGTGCCAGCCGCCGCCAGACTGCTGGGCCACGACCTCGACGCCTACGGCATCAGCGTCCTCAACGTCCACGGCACCGACTTCGGTCCGTTCCACAAGCTGATGTCGGCCGATGCACTCAACATCCCCCACGTGGTAATCACCGACGGCGACACGCCGGCGACCGCTCGCGGGTTGACGCACGCCGGACTCCGACGCGCGATCGGCCTACTACCGGCCGCGCAGCGCAAGCATGCCAGCAAGCTGCGTGATGCGGTGGTGGAGAACCAGGACGCGGGGGCGGAGAAGGAGCTGCGGGATCTCTGCACGGCGGCTGGCATCTTCATTGGTGATGACACCCTTGAGATCGACCTGCTGCCAGCCGCCAGGGACGCGCTGGTGGCCGCCTACCAGGACCTTCTGAGCTCGACGGCGAAGCGCCATCTGTTCCCGGCCGACGTCGACGCGTTCCTAGGCGCGACGGAGGCCGACGTCCGCGAGAAGGCGCGCAAGAAGATCCTGAGCCGGATCGAGAACAGGGGCAAGGGTCGCGTCGCTCAGCGTCTGGCCGAGCGGCTGACAGACAGCGCGTTGCTGCCGTCCTACCTCACGGATGCGGTGGAGCACATCATCACCATGGTGGCCCCCGCCGGCGCAGACCCGAGCGCAGCGGGCATCACCGTCGGCTGACCCCTACCGGTACGGAGGTCGCGATGCCAGCGGAACGTCTCCTGCTCCAGACGGTGGCGGCGCTCGACCCTGAGCAGCGCGCTGCGGTCTTGTGTGACCGGCACACCGTCGTGCTGGCCGGACCGGGCAGCGGTAAGACCCGCACTCTGGTCACCAAGGTCGCCTGGGCACTGCAAGAAGAACTGCATCCACCGGTCGGCGTCGCCTGCCTGACTTTTACTCGTAAGGCGGCCGGTGAGTTCGAAGACCGACTCCGTCGGCTCGGACTGCGCGCCGGTCCCCGGCTGTTCCTCGGCACCGCCCACGCGTTCTGCCTCACCACCGTCATCCCGCTGCACCGGCGCCTGGCCGGTCTGCCCCCGCTGGCCGACAACGCAATGCTCACGCCCGAAGAGTGCGACCGGTACCTTCAGCAGGCGGCAGACGACACGGGCGCACCGCACGTCGCCGACCGCGCCGGCCGAAGCGTGCTGCGCGATCGCCGGCGGGCACTGCTCAACGGCGACGACCTCAGTGGCCGCAACCCCGCGGAAGTTGCCATGGCTCGCCGATACGAGGAACTCCTCGCCGCTGACGGCCGCCTGGACTACGACGCGATGATCATCCAAGGGGTCACAGCCGTCCGATCCAATCCCCTACTGTGCGAGGTGCTCACCGCCGCGTACGGATGGCTCGTCGTTGACGAATACCAGGACCTCACTCCAGCCATACACGAGCTCGTCGGCCGCCTTACCGACCTGCACGCTGACGGCAATCCGGCGCAAGCGTTGCGGAAGTCCGCCCGGCTCTTCGCTGTCGGAGACCCGGACCAGGGGATCTTCGGCTTCAACGGGGGACGACCCGACCTCCTCGAAGATCTCACCACCCACCCCGCGGTGACGACCTTCCGGCTGCATCTCAATTACCGAAGCGGACCGTTGATCATCGCTGCAGGCGCCCAGGCGCTCTCCCTTCCGACCCCACGCGGGTACCGCTGCGCCCCTAGTGTTTCCCAACCGGGCCGCATCACCCCGATCCAGGTCCGCGGCGGCTACGACGAGCACGTCGCCGCCATCGTGAATGACATCCTGCCTGCCCTGCGCGGCCAAGGCGTGCCGTACGAACAGGTCGGCATCCTGCTGCAACGACAGGACTACCATCCGCTGTGGCCGCAGCTGACCACTGCCCTCAAGCAGGCCGGTGTGCCGTTCGCCTGCGAAGCCGAGGATCCCTGGGCCACCACGCCCATCTCCCGCTGGCTACGGGAGGCCGCCACCTGGTCCTACGCCGCCGCGAACGCGCCCAACAAGCCGGCCAGCGGCACCCAGCCGGACTTCACCCCACTGGCCCATGGCTACCTACGCCTCCTCGATGCCACAGAAAAGCGGCTCGACTCCCGCAACCCACTGACCGATCAAGCCCTGCTACACGAGGCCCTCGCCGCTGCGCTGCCCAACGGCCGCACGGACAGACCCCTGCTCGACTGGCTCAACGAGGTACTAACCACCACCCGCATCGACCGAGCCCTCACCAGCCCCGCTGCAGTTCGGCTCGGTGCTCATGACGTCGCCACCCTGCTGAACAAGGCCAGCGCCCGAGACCGCCAACGCCTGCCAGACACCGACGGCGTCCTCTACCTCAGCGCTGTCGTTGACGCCCCCGATGCCTCGGGCCGACTGACACTTACGACATTCCACAAGGCCAAGGGCCGCGAGTTCGACGTCGTCATCCTGCCCGGACTCGTGGAATCCGTTACCCCATACCGGCGCTGGAACAAGGCCCAACGCCGCTACGAGGAGCCCTCACCCGCCGCCCTACGCGAGGAGCGCAGAGCTTTCTACGTTGCCCTCACCCGGGCCCGCCACGACGTTTACCTCATCGCCGGCCCGGGCTTCATCAACGACTACGGCTACTGGAATCCCGCCGGCATCAGCCGCTTCTTCACCGAGTTGCTCGCCGTGGCCAGTACCACCTGAACAGTCCCCACGCGTCGACGACTGCCCCCCGGGTCACGCCTGGGAAGCACTCCCAGCGACATACGGATCTTCGCGTGCGACAGCAGCAACGCAGCGCTCGCCCGCACCGCCTCCTTGGCCATCTTCTTGAACACGCAGATATACGTCTCCGCAGTGTCACCGGCTGGCATGGCCCCATGTCGCACTTGGATCATCTTCGGGTCTACCCACGCGGGTGTGTGGATCTAACGGTGTTTCCGGCCTGACCCACCGGGCGTTGTGCCTGGTGAGGAGGGTGCCGTGATGACCGCGACACTGAACGACGTGACCGGACGGAAGAAGCGGCCTGAGCCGTCTGCGGAGGAGCAGGCCGCTGCCGAGCTCGTTCGGGCGGCCAAGGAACAGGGCCTGTCGCTGACCGGGCCGGACGGTCTGCTGAAGCAGTTGACCAAGACGGTCCTGGAGACCGCGCTGAACGAGGAGATGACCGAGCACCTCGGCTACGCCAAGCACGATGCGGCCGGTGCGGGGTCGGGCAACATCCGTAACGGCAGCCGGCCGAAGACGGTGCTGACCGACACCAGCGGGCCGGTGCAGATCAACGTGCCACGGGACCGGGCCGGCACGTTCGATCCCCAGATCGTCAAGAAGCGGCAGCGGCGCCTGTCGGGGGTCGACGAGGTGGTGTTGTCGTTGTATGCCAAGGGATTGACGACCGGGGAGATCTCGGCGCACTTCGCCGAGATCTATGGGGCGTCGGTGTCGAAGGAGACGATCTCCCGGATCACCGACAAGGTCATCGAGGAGATGACCGACTGGTCTCACCGGCCCTTGGACGAGATTTACGCGGCGGTGTTCATCGACGCCATCGTGGTCAAGGTTAGGGACGGGCAGGTGGCGAACCGGCCGTTCTACGCCGCGATCGGCGTCACTCTCGACGGCGAGAAGGACATCCTCGGGCTGTGGGCTGGCACGGGTGGTGAGGGCGCGAAGTTCTGGATGAGCGTGCTGACCGACCTGCGCAACCGAGGCGTCAAGGACGTGTTCTTCCTCGTCTGCGACGGGCTGAAGGGGCTGCCCGAGGTGGTCACGAACGTGTGGCCGCAGACGGTGGTGCAGACCTGCGTGATCCATCTGATCCGCAACACGTTCCGGTTGACCTCACGCAGGTACTGGGACGAGCTGAAGCGTGACATCAAGCCGATCTACACCGCGGTCAACGCCACCGCCGCCAGGGCGGCGTTCGACGACCTGGCCGACAAGTGGGGCGGCCGGTATCCGGCGGTGATCCGGTTGTGGGGACAACGCCTGGACGGAGTTCATCCCGTTCCTCGACTATGACGTCGAGATCCGCACGGTGATCTGCTCGGCCAACGCGATCGAGTCCCTCAACGCCCGCTACCGGCGAGGGATCAAGGCCCGCGGCCACTTCCCGAACGAGCAGGCCGCGTTGAAGTGTCTGTACCTGGTGACCCGGTCCCTGGACCCCACCGGCGCAGGCAGAGCCCGTGGGACGATGCGCTGGAAACCCGCGTTGAACGCCTTCGCCATCACCTTCAGCGACCGCTTCCCGGCCGCTGAAACCTACTAACCAAGATCGCCGGAAACACCGTTGGCGAGACAGCCCCACCCCCGCCGCCGTGGCCAGCCCCGTAGCCGCTGCCGCAGATCGTGCAACCGCACCGGCGGCAGCGGTGATGGCGTCAACGAGCGCCCGGCGTCAACTGACGATGATGACTGTTGCTGTGAACAGCGCCGCTGGTACCGCGAGCAGCGCGGCGGTCAAGAGAATGTCAGCCGTCAGCGAGCGAGGGAGCAGGGCGCCGACGAGGCGGTGAGCCAGATCCACGACCGGAGCGCAGAAAGCGATGATGACGCCGAGGTACAGGATGAACAACCAACCATCGGCTGCCGCGTCCTGTGCCGCGGCTGCGATGCAGGCGTTCTCCAGTACCGCCAGGGCCAGCAGCGCGATCCCCATGACGCCGAGAGTGGCCAGGAAGTGGACGGCCAACCTCCAATCCTTGCGCAGCGTCCTCGCCTCGTCGAGGGCCTCGCGCGCCAAGTGTCGAAGCTCCAGTCCCAGCGCCAGCGCCACTACGGGAATGACCTGGGCAAGCAGGGCACCGAACTCCTTGGTCACCTACACAGGATGCCTGATCGAGACGTACCGCTACTACGTCGATAGGCTGGTAGCGCGTTCGCGATCGGCGAGCGAAATGCCCCCAGTTGACTACGGTGCGGAAATGTCGCACGGCTCGCGGATAATCGAGTCGCTCCTCCTACGTCCTCCGAGACGAGCAGGGCAGGTTAGAGACATGGGGTGATGGCCGTGCCGCCCAAGCGGGGCAAGAGGGTAAGTCGGCAGACGTTGATCGGCGAGGGCGGAGTCTCGATCATCAGCCGTCGCGTTAACGAAATGGGGTTCCTGTACCACGACCGACGGGTAGACCACGGCATCGACGGCGAGATCGAACTCGTCGCTGACGGCAACGCCCTTAACCAGGTCATCATGGTGCAAAGCAAGGCCAGCAATCTCCCGCACGCCTTCGAGACCGCCGATAGCTTCCAGTGGACGCCGAAGCCGGAGGACCTCGACTACTGGCTCGGCGGCAACGCGCCGGTGATCGTCGTGCTGTCCCGGCCGGCAGAGGATCTGGCCTGGTGGGTGGACATCCGTGCGGAGTTCAGCGATCCTCGGCGCCGCGTCGAGGGGACGGTGTTCGTCAACAAGCACACTCAGGTCTTCGACAAGTCCGCCGCCCCGGCGATGATGCGCATCGGAGTGCCGCGCGACTCTGGTCTGTTCCTACCGCCGCCGCCGAAGAAGGAGCTGCTGACCTCGAACCTGCTACCGGTCGAGGCCTTTCCGAACAGCATCTTCGTCGCGCCCGCAGCGGTGAAGGACTACGGCGCGGCCTGGGACATCCTGCGGGATGCGCCTGGTGAGGCGGCGGCCTGGATCTTGCACGACAGGATGGTCATCAGTTTCGGAGACCTACGCAGTCGCCCTCTGCGCGGACTGTGCGATGGTGGGGTCGAGCGGCACGACGCCGCTGAGTGGGCCGACAGCGACGATGAGGATCGTCTGCACCAGTTCGCCGACCTGCTGCGGCGGACGCTCGTCAACGACCGCAGACGCGACGTCCAATGGCACCAAGACCGCCACCACATGCACTTCCGCGCCACCCGTAACCTCTCCCCCCGAGTGGTCGGCCGGGGTAACGGCAAGCGGGGCCGGACGGTATTCGGGCCCCACTACTCGAAGGCCGAGCCGGAACGGGTGAGCTACTACCACCACGCCGCCGTCAACCCTCGGTTCCGCCGGATCGACGGGCAGTGGCTCTGCCAGCTGGACGTCGACTACTGCTTCACTCACGATGGCAAAAAGGAGTCGTCTTTCGCCGACGGCCTTCTCGCCGGCATCAAGCGACTGGAGCGGCATCCGGCGGTTCTCGGCTGGACCCGCATGTGGGAGGGCTACCTACAGGGCGATCTCCTGACCGCCGGGTCTCTGCTCAGCTTCGGCAGGCTGTTGACATTCGAGGTCGATCGAGGCATCGACGACGACTGGTGGGGGCCGGCCCCCAGCAGCAGCGCTGATGACGAGACTGCCGATGGCGGGTCTGACGGGGAGGTCGAGGCAGCGCTTACCGAGGCGGGCGTCGATCAAGAGGATCTCCTCTCCTTGCTCAACGATATGCCGGCGGTGCCGAGCACGCCGGTGCCGATCCGGCCCCGCGCGGCGCGGCGGACCGCGAAACGGACACCACGCCCTCGGGGCCGCGACGACCGGAGCAGCAAGTGATGGACATCGAGGTGCTCGCCGAACCCGAACTCGAATTCGGCGGTGGCCAGCGCCACGTCGACCCTCGTTTCGGCATCTCCACCTATGGCCCGGCCGATCTTGGGCTTGACGGGGCGCCCACCACTATCCGGCTGGGCCTTGTCGGTCCGAGAGACCAGCTCGATGGTCTGCGCCGATGGATCGACCGCTGCCGGCAGCCGATCGCCGCCAAGGACGCGAAGTACCCCCATCTCTTCCCGGCGTTCCCTGGATGCGACTCGGACGTCGGCCTCTTCACGACGTTGACGTTCGCCGACCGGAACTGCCGGGAGGTGTCCGGTCGGACCTTGCAACAGGCCGCTGGCTTGCCGGGCGAACTCGCCGTCAAGGCCATGGTCGACGCCTACATGGACGAGCTGGAGGCGATCGCGGAAGACAACCGGGTCGACGTCATCGTGGTGGCCCGCCCTGACACCTTGGACGACGTACACCTAGCCGGTGCGGCAGAGCACCAAGACGGGGACAGGCCCGGTCGAAGCGCTCGGTCCGGCTCGCCGGTCATGGCGAACTTTCACGACCTGCTCAAGGCCCGCGCTCTACGGCTCGGCAAGCCACTCCAGATCCTGCGGCGGAGCACCTGGGACGAGTCAGCACCACCGCCGCCGCGACGTAGCCGCCAGGATGAAGCGACCCGGGCGTGGAATCTGCACGTCGCGCTCTACTACAAGGCCGGCGGCGTGCCTTGGCGCCTGCGCCGGACGTCAACCGATCTGCAAACCTGCTACGTGGGAGTGTCCTTCTACCGGGCGGCGGCCACGGACGCTCTCGATACCGCTGTCGCGCACATCTTCAACGAACGGGGAGACGGGGTCATCGTCCGCGGCGGAACCGCGCACGTGAGCCGCGAAGACAAGCAGCCACACCTCCTCGCGGCCGACGCCGAGAACCTGCTGCTCAACGCCTTGGCCGTGTACAAGCGGGAGCACCGCACCCTTCCCGCCCGAGTGACGATCCATAAGTCGTCACGCTTCAACTCCGACGAGACCAACGGGTTCACTGCGGCAGCCGACGACCGCGACTTGCACGCCCTCGACCTGGTCTGGATCACCAACAGTGAGGATGCCCTGCTCTTCCGCCCTGGCGCCGCGCCACCGCTGCGAGGAACGTTCATGACCCTGTCGGCGTCGGAGCACCTGATCTACACCAAGGGCAGCGTCGACTTTTACTCCACCTACCCAGGGATGTACGTGCCGCGCCCCGTCGGCCTGCGTCCGGCCCGGCTCACCGTCAGCGCCCGCGAGTTGGCCACCGAGGTTCTAGCCCTGAGCAAGATGAACTGGAACCAGTCGCAGCTCGACGGCCGTTTCCCCATCACGTTGCGCACGGCTGACCAGGTCAAGCAGATCCTGCGGTTCTGCGACCCGGACGAGGACATCGCAACGAGATACGCGCAGTACATGTGACTGAGGCTCAAACCGGCAACAGGCGGGATCAGTTACTCGTCGGGCCCGGGAGCACCGAGCTGGCCAGTTGCACAGGCCCGAAGATACCGACGATGGAAGAGTTCGATGAAGTCGGATAGCTTCTCGACTCGGGAAAGGTCCTTGGTTGTTACCACAATCATCTTGATCCCGCGGGAGGCTGCACCCAGCCCGAGAGCGTGAGCATGAAGGCCTTTGGTCACATCTCCGGTGACTCCGTTAGCGGCGATGAGGACGCCCAGTTCGAGTGATCGACTCGCGAGGATGTTGAAGAAGTAGCCAACAGCCTGGCTGTCGACGGGTTCGTCCCAGTTCTTGCACTCCACCAGGAAGACCGGGGGAAGCAGGCGCAATCCACCGACTTCGTGAATGTTGCCGACTGCCAGGTCGATCTGCTCTGTTCCGAACACGTTGGTGATGTCGCGGTCGACGATACAGCCGGGCACCGATTCGAACAGGTAGGTGATCAGGTCCTCATACGCCTTGCCCTTAGCCTGGCTGTGTGGCGCTTCGGCCGCCGCCTCCAGCAGACTCTTGATCGAGCGCGGATCCACGTCTCACATCCCGTGGACGACGCGGTTGCGCGCCTCGCGGAGCAGCCGCTCCAGCCCGGTTGTTCGCAACGCCTCACTAAAGTCTTCGAGCGAGTAGACCAGGACGTTCGCAGGGGCCTGGCGCACGAGGGCTTTTGCAGGGGACTTGTCAGTGATCAGGAGTCCGAGGTCAGCCCCAGTTTCCTCGATGTGCCGGGATAGTTGCTGGATGGCCGATGTCGGTGCCCAGTGGCCACTAGAAGGCTTCAATTCCACCACGACGGTCGTGGGGACGCCGCGGATGTCGACAGCGAACACCAGATCGACTCCGGGGCGATCACCACCTATGGCGGCGCCGAGTAACGCCCCGGAACTCCTCAGCAGAGCGGCGAACTCTGACTCGAGTTCGTGGCCGGCAAAGCTCCAAGAGTCGGATGTTCCGACACGGGTCGTCACCGTGGCGGCATGGCGCGTGGTGCGACTTCCGGCCGCCGGGGGCACCTGCCGGGCGGCACGTATGAACATCCCGATGTGGAGACGCAACGAGTCTAGGTCGTCGAGCCTGGCCCGGGCATGCCGCACTGGCGCGAGCGCCGGAGGCAGCTTTTCGCCCGGATCCACGATTAGCAGCAGTGGGATCCCCATTCCCAGGCAGATGCCCACCTCGACCATTAGCGCTGACCATCCTGGATGCTCTGCGGAGCGCTTGGGCAAAATAGCGATTGCAGCACGGGTCTCCGGCTCAATGCTTGCCGCCAGGTAGGCGCCCGCCCCTAGAGCGCCAGTCGGGACGAGTTGAACGTTCTCGCGAGCCGCGATGTCCACAACATGCCGTAGCTCATCGCTGTCGACCTCGGTCAGAGTGGTGATGAGCAAGGCTCGCATGGTCGGAGTGTAGTACGCAGGATTACTCGCGATCATCGATCGCGTCCTCGTAACTGCTACAGTGCCGAGGCGCGGAGCCGACCGATGGACCTTGCGGTGAAGGTAGCTCAACTCAGTCGATGCGCCAGCAGCGTCCGTTGCCCGTGTAAGGCCCCATCGGCACGCACAGACTCGGTTGGGGTTAGCGGTTGAAGCGCACCGACGTAAGGCAGACAAGGTGACGTCAACGGACGGTTCACCCGCCGGTCAGCCCCGACCATCACGGGCTAATCAGCGCAACTGCCACGCCGCTGCCTGCTTCCCTGGGTCGAAGTCGCCTTCTCAAGGTCGTGCAAGCCATGCTGCGGATGGGTGAGCCGCATGCCCCCTAGTAGTGTCACGGATCCAGTCGGAAGAACCGGTGCTCCGGGGCCTGTGGTTCCTGGTCGTCGTATCGGGCCGCGTCTCCCGTCGGCTCCTGTTCACAGTCCCAGCGGGCGCCAGGCACGAAGACCGTGCCGCTGGACGTCTTCGCCACCTCGACCTTCTCCAGCCGGTATGAGTAGGTCCTCCCGTCGCGGGGATGGTGTGCGCCGAGATCACACACGAGGTACTGCGCCGACTCGAGCTGTTGCAGGTTCGCCGTCTCCCATTCCTCGCTCCGCCGCCACCGTTCCTGCTGGAGCGGGTTCGGGATCACGATCCCGGTGACGAAGTTCGTCCCCGTGTCGATGTCCGACCCGGGCGTCACGACGAGGGCGAGCGGCTCGACCGGGGCAGCCATCCAGTCCGGCAGGTGGATCACGCGGCGTGACCTGTCGGTGAGTGAACGGAAGTAGATTCCGCCGTGGACTCCGATCGACCGGCAGAGCTGGAGCAACGGGCCCGTGTCGAGTGGGACGCCTTGCAGTTGGAACGACAGGTGGGTCTGGGTAGCCCGCCGATACTCGTGCGCGCTGAGCGTCGAGGTGAGGGTGTAGAAGCCGCCGTCGCAGTTGTCGACATAGCAGAACTCTTCGCTGTGGTGCGCGCCAGGTGTGCCGGCCCGCGGTTCCCATCGGCTCAGCTCGGAGGCGAACGCGGCGGCGCCGAACCCGTGCCAGTTCGTCCGGGCCTGCTGCAGGCTCCATCTGGCGTCGGGAGAGGTCCAGCCGAGATCCGCGAGCTTGTCGATGAGGTCGAGTAGGTCGCGTTCGTGGCGCGCCGGCACATCAACGTCGAGTGTGACACCGCGTCCCTGGGCGATCACCCAGTCGACGTCAACGATGTCGTGCGCGAAGGTGAATCCGTCGAATCCACCTCCGCAGGCCAGTACCGGAGCGTCCGGGCGGCCCGACCTTACGAAATGCGTGCCGGAGTCGGGTAGCGGTCGGCGGGCCGGTGTTCGCTTAGGTTGCGCTGGTTCGTCGACGAGTGCTCTCCCTTCGACCTGCAACGCCTGCTTTTTCTGCCAGAGCAGGTGTGAGAGGTCATCCGGTCGGCGCGCGAGGCTGCGGACTTCGTCTCCCGACAGCAGCAGGATCGGCTGGTGGCGGTGGTCGGCCACGTCCGAGATGGCGGTGCCCGAGAATCCCGGGATGCTGATGAGCAGACCGGTGGCCCCGCTTGTTCGTCTCAGGCGGGAGCGGAGGCTGTCTACGTCGTCGATGTCCGCTCGATCCGAGCGCCATTTGCATTCAAAGAGATAGGTGTCGCCGGCCCTGGTCGCCAGGAGATCGGTCTGGCGGGGCCGGGCCGATCCCGCGTTCTTCCTGACCTCGAAGTGGCTCGCGGCGAACAGATCGGCGATGAAGTCCTCGAAGGCCAGCCCTCGCTGCCGGGGGTTGGTCATCGCCTCGATTTGTTCGTACTGCTCACGCAGGTCCACGGCTGCCATCGGCACGCTCCACTTCGCTCGGTCGCGTCGACCCTAGAGCCATTGTCCTACCCTCGCCTCAGATCCTCCCTGCCCAGCGGCAAGGGCAGTGCTGCCGTCCTCGACGGGGGAAGGCACGATCTGTGAAACAGGCCCGGCGTCGCCAAATCTCGGCCGATCATCAGAAACGTGTGGGCAAAGATCGACGTGCCGTGCGTCGGAGGACCGGTGGATGGCCGCTCCCTCCTGGTACCGGTCGACGAGGACGGCGTGCCCCCTGAGACGATCGATCAGAACTGGTTGTGGATCGAGTACGGCAGCGAGTTGCTCGACGAGGACGTGAACGGCGTGCGGTACGCCCGCAGGCGCGTCCCGTCACTCAGCACCACCTCAACCCGACCGCCTTCGTCGGCCGCCTTGCCAACGGATCGAACCTGCTTGCCGGCGTGCTTCTCGCCGTCGTCGGCACACTCCGGACGGTAGATCCACCCGAGGCTTACGGGCTCAACGGAACGCACAGCACCCTCCCCGCCTAGCACACACGTACGACCGCCAAGCCTAGTCGCCCGTCACCGGCCGCATCTCGCGACACGTCGGCTTGAACGTGGGGATGGACCGGCTGGGCTCGCGGGCGGTGCACCAGGGCCTTGGGCTGCCTGAACAACCGCCGGCCGCAACAGATCATTTACAACAGAGCCGGGCGCGCTGGCCCTACCTCTGTCCTCGGATATTGCTGCGGCGGACGATGCACCAGGTACTAGCGTGGGCGAGATGAGCTCGCCGACCACCGGCCTGGTGCCCGTACACATCGGTCAGCCCGAACCCGGCTCCCAAGGGGAGCAGATGTTGTTGGTGCAGACGGAGTATGCGCGGGAGCGGTTCGGGCCGCGCTCCTTTCGGGTGCCGGGGGACCTGAACTGGGTTGAGAAGGGCCTTCAGCCGCGGTGGCTGGGGATGGAGACGAGCGATTGTGCCGTTGTCATCGAACCGGGCTTCTATCACAGCCAGGGCGCTGACGAGCGGGACCGTTTCCTCGCGGGTGCGCGCCAGCGCGGGGAACTCGCCCTGGCGGTGGCGGTGATGGGCAACGTCAACGATGACAGCCCGCGCAGCGTGCTGTCGCGCTTCGACGCTTCGGTCAACCTCGGCGTGCGGTTCACCAGCGTCAGCGGCCGGCGCCTGCCGGCTGGTACCCGACCCGAGATCGCGCCGGACCTTAGTTCCGCCGATCGCGACCTCGCGATCCGGCTACTCACCCGCCCCGCGGACGCCCCGTGGTGGGCGCTGAAGCTCACCGGCGCTCAGCTGGTCCGGGGCGACGGCTCCGGCGCCATGACGTACGAGCCAGAAGGGGAACTCCACCCGATCCTGGTCGACGCGCTCGGCGAGCCGGTGGTCGCGGCCTGGTCGTCGCCAGCCGGCGATCAGCGGTGGTACATCATCCCGGACGTCCCCCCGTGGAACAACATCCTGGGCTGGCTGGTCGAACGAGCCCTGCCTGAATACGCGCCCAACGCACTCCGCCGGGCCCGCTCGCCGCATTTCATCGATCCCGACCTGCAGACCGCCGACGAGCTGACCGCCCGCCAGGCCCTAGCCGAACTTGAGGCGCGGTACGCCGATGAGAAGCTGCGTATTGAGGAAGAGTTGCGCGAGGCTAGGGAGCGAGCCGAGCCGATGCGGTACGGGCTGCTCTACGGCAGCGGTGCCGAACTGGTACGCGCGGTCGCCGCGGTGCTGGACGCTGCCGGCCTGCGCACCGTCGACCTCGACGAGGAGTTCGGCACCAAGTCGGCCGATCTGCTGGTCGGCGCCGACGGTTTCCCTTACCGCCTCGTTGAGATCAAGGCAGCGGGTGGCGCCGCGCAGGAGAATCTCGTCGGGTACCTGCAACGGCACCTCGATACCTGGCCTCAGCTACGGCCGGATCAGCCAGTCACCGGTGGAGTGCTCGTCGTCAACCACCAGCACAAGCTGCACCCGTCCGACCGAACCGCGCAGGTCTACGCCCGACCCGAGTTCGTCGCCACGCTGCCCTTCACCGTTCTGAGCACCGTCGACCTTTTCAACTGGTGGCGTACCGGGAACTGGGCCGAGATCCGCAAGGCCGTCCTCGGGAACGAACCGCTCCCGAACAGCGCAACCTCCGCCCCGCCTGCGCCGCCGCTGTCCGCCAACGAGTCGACCGTGCCACCGCCGGTCCAGCGACGGCGGTGGTGGTCGTCGAGGGCCCGCACCTCGTGACACCGGCACGGGCCGCCTGGAAATCCACCAAGACCATTCCATCAACCCTGCAGCCCGTACCGCTTCCCTCGCAGTCCTAGCTGTCGATGGCGACCACCGAAGGGAGGCAGCTGGCCTACCTCACACTCCGCCCGGTCGAATCCGAGCCAGCCGAACCGCGGTAGCGGGCGCCAGATGGTATGCGGCAGATCGCCGCGCCGCTGATCCCACCCGCGCCGCCTCGGCCGATGGCGGCGGCCTGACCAACTCACCGCCGATCCCAAGATTTCGGTCCGCCTCGAAGCCGCTCTCGGAAACGCTGCCGCGCGTGCGATAGAGGCGGCTGGATCCGGGGCGGACTATTCTCCGTCACATGGGCCAGCATTTCCGTCGGGTCAAGGTGAGCGCCGAAGTCATCGTCGAGGTCACAGATGAGGCAGCCCTCGAGAAGGCGGTCCTGGACGACGTGGATGCCAGTGAGTTCTCCGTTGAGCCGGGCCAAAGCCTCGCCGACGTTCGTGCTGAGGTCCGGCAGGACATTCAGGGCGACCCCGTCGCTGCCGTCGACTGGATCGCTGACCCCGCCAGCATCATTCTCGATAGGCCGGGCGTGAAGGTCGTCAGGTCGACCCAGACCGCCGTCGAGGTTGACAAGGACGGCTTCAAACTCGACGCGGAGCCGGAATTCGCCAACCTCTTCCCGCTGTGCCACTGCGGCCGGGATGACTGTGACGCCTGCTCTGGCTTCCAGCTCACACCGCGGACTGCAGCGGCGCTCTGGACGGTCGCGCAGATCCTCGCCGACCACGCCTACGACGACGTACAACTGCACGGCGACGAGCCGATCAGGGACGGAGCCGAGTGGAGGGTTTTCGGGGACTACCCACGGATCACGTGGCGGCAGGACGCGGTATGGCGCAGGCAGGCCGCTCGCGCGTTCGACGACCTGACCGAGGACCTCGAGGCCGGCAGGGAGCCGCGGCCTACCTGCCCGGGCGAGGAGATGGCGTTTCACCTGATGGTGCAGACCGCTCAGGCGGCGCTTGCCGACGGGTGGGGACCGTCGGACGACCTGCTGGCGCGGCTGCCCGAGCACGCCGACGACTACGACTGGGACATGGCCACCGAGGTGCTTCTGCAGGACGAGGACATCCTGCACTTGTTCGACGTGCACTTGGATGGCATTGAAGATCCGGAAACGGAGCAAAACCGGTATATGGGTATAGGCGACTACCGGCCCGAAGCGTGGTTCCGCCCCTTCCTGAACATGACGCCGCGCGACGGGCGCCGCCGCTTCCGACGGTGAGCAGGGCGGCCGTCACGTAACGGCCCGGTACGCGAGTTGAGGCCAGAGATTCCTCGACGGCCAGGGCGATATAGGAAATGACCCCCGGTCACTCCCTTTCCTGGTCGCCGCTTTGTCGGCCGGCGGCATGGCGCACTGATCCTCCAGCTTGCAGTCGACGGAGCCACGGCAGGATGTTGCGGATGGTTCGGGTTGCCGGTGGCGCGAGTGGCGGTGGTGTCGTACTGCTCTGGCACCCTCGACCCGTACGGATTTTCGGCGATGAACGGTGGGGGTGCGCGGTGGGTCAGGTCCACCGCACGAGACGCTGGCGACCTGCGGCCGGCTCATCGCCGACGGGCGTACGGGCACACGCTGCATCCCTCGTTGCGAGTCGGTCGGGAGGAGCCCGGAGATGGATTTGGCGACGCGGTTGCGCGAGCGGGAGTTTGCGGCAGTCCGCGTCCAGTTGGAGGGGGACCTCCGCGAGAACCTGCTGAAGAGCCTCGACGAACGCGGCGGAGCGCAGGAGTTGGTACGCCGGCAGTACTCGGGTCGCTATCCGTTTGAACTGCTTCAAAACGCCAACGACGCGGCGGTCGACGCCGGGACTCGAGGTCGTGCCTACTTTCTGCTGACCGACACCGCCTTGATCGTGGCGGACGACGGGTCGGGCTTCGGCGACCGGCAGGTGGACGCCATCTGCTCGTTGGGGCGATCGTCGAAGGGCCCCGGAACGGCCGTCGGGCACAAGGGGCTCGGCTTCAAGTCGGTTGGAGAAATCACCGATTGCCCGCAGGTCGTCTCGGCGCAGACGTCGTTCCAGTTCGACGGCGAGAGGCTGCGACGCGAGATACTCGAACTGCTCGGGACGCTGCCCGCCGAGCAGAGATTCCCCGTCTACGCATTCCCGTTCCCTGTCGCAGAGGCGGATCTCGGACCGGATGCGGCGCAGGTGCGCCAGCTCGAAGCCGAAGGGTTTCGGACAATCATCCGGTTGCCGCTGCGCGAGGGTGTCGACCGGCAGACGGTCGCCGCGCACCTGGTGGAGAACCTGCGGCCGCGGCTGCTGCTGTTCCTGCCCGGTATCGACCGGCTCGACCTGCACGGAACACTCTCGGACTTCTCGGCCACGGTCGTTCGCCGAGAGGACTGCGGCGCGGAGCATGTTGTGCTCGATGCCGGTGGGAGCGTCGAGGAATGGCTCATCTACCGCAGTGAGGCGACTCCCGAGCGGGGCGTCTTGGAGCCGCTTGGTGAGGCGTGGACCAGGCTCAAGACGGTCCGATGGGCGGTGGCGGTTCCCCTCGACGAGGCGTGCCAGCCGCGGACGGACGAGACGTTCCCGCTACATGTCTATTTTCCGACGGAGGAGGTTCCAGGGCTGCACGTCATGGTGCACGCCGAGTGGGTGTTGGGCATGGATCGGCGTCAACTGGCGGGGACGCCGGAGGCCGAACCGTATAACCGGATGCTCCTGGCCCACGTCGTGGCGTTCCTGGAGAACCACGTCGCGGTTGACCTCGTTGTCCGCAGCGGGGCCAGCGCGGCGGCTGTGGGGGCCGTCGTGCCGGCTGCCAAGCCGGCCAGTGCGGGAGCCGGGTCTCAGCTGCGCCAGATGTGGGAGCAGGCGCTGAGGCGGACTCGCTTCCTTCCGGTGATCGATGGATCGCTGGCCAGGCCCGCCGACGTGTGCCTGCTTCCACCCCGCATGCCCAGCCTGGCTCAGGCCCATGCGCTAGCGGTTCTTGACCGCAGCCGTACATTGCGACCTGACATCGAGGAGTTGGCGGCCACGAAGGCGTTCCTCATGTCGGGCTCGGTAGCGCGCGTGATGGGGATCGGTGAGTTTCTGGCGTACCTGAGGCCGCCCACCCGCGGCTCGATCGGCGCCTACTATGGGTTCCTCCTGAACTGGCGTGACCAGGTCGGGCAGCAGTTGGTAACGATGTTGCGCATGACGGCGAGCGTGCTGACCACGAGCGGGCAGCTTGTGACGCCCGGCGAGCAGCCGGTGTTCTTCCCGCGCGGGCGCAGTGAATCGTCAATACCCGATGGCATCCCGGTGCCCATCGCCGAGGTTCCCCCAGTGGAGGGCGTCGAGGCGCTTCTGAAGGACCTGGGAGTGAGGCCGTTCGAGTGGCGCGAACTGATCCGAGACTTCTTGGCCAAGATTCTGGCCGACCCGGACGCCGACCCGGACCAGCGCCTCCGAGCGATGTCGGGGCTGCGGGCGTACTACCGGGTCCGCCTGTCCGGGAGCGAGGAACTCGCGCCGGTGTTGGGGCGCGTCCTGGTACCGACTCGCTCCGCTGATGGCACGCGACGGGAGCTCCGGGCCGCCGCCGAGGTGTACTTCAGTGCCGACTGGACGCGGTCGAACGATCTGGAGACGCTCTACGGCCCATTCGGCCGGGCCGAGTTCCTCGACGCCGAGGTTCCGCATGACTCCGACCGACGCCAGGACGACATGGACTTCTACCGAATGCTCGGCGTCGCCGACCACGCTCGGCTGGACGAGGCGAAACCGACCGAAGCGTATGGCTACATGGTCGGTCACTATCGCCACCCGCATCGTGGGCCCCTGTTCCATGAATGGATGGAGCAGCCCCACGTCAGGGAGGCGGCTCGGTGCCCGCAAGGGCATCCGCAGTCCCAGCAACTGCGGCTGTCCTACCGGCTGGACCGGCACCTGGACCTGATCGAAAGCCGCGATGAGCACCGACTCTTCGCACTGTGGAGACAGTTTGCCCAGCGCTGGGGCACTACCTACGAGCCGGCCATGGAGGCGGTCTTCCGCTGCGTCCACGGCAGCCACTCGGGCGATCGGGACCGAACCTGCGAGTCCTTGTTCGCCTACGCCCTCCGCTCACGACCGTGGGTTCCGGTCGCCCGCGGCGCTAGCACCGACGTCGTACGTCCCGAGGACGCCTGGGTCGACGCGACCGACACGCCGCAGCACATCAAGAAACGGATACCCCGCATTGCAGAGACGATGTACCAGATGCGCGGTGGGGCCACGCTCGTGGCCGCTCTGGGGCTCACGGACGCCGGGAGGCCGAAAATCAAGGATCTCCTCGCGCTGCTGCACAGCATCGCATCCGAAGCGGACGAACTCGGCGACACCAACCGGGAGATCGACCTCGCCGCCCGCTACGTCCAGCGCACCCTCGACGATGTCCTGGGCGACGCGCCCCAGCCGCACCCCGCGCCAGATACCGTCCGCGTGCTCGCCAGTCACAATGGCCGGTCGACCTTCGTCGCACAGCCGCTGGTCGCCGACGACCCACTGCTCCGGGACACCTGGGAGCAGCAGTTTCCGGTTCTCAGCGCCGAGGCTCGGCTTAACCGGCTCGTGCGCTACCTGTCACTCACCAAACTCGACAACGCGGTCACAACGTCCGCCATGCCCTACGGCTACCACTTTCACGACGCCGCCTCCACGGCGGTCCACAGCCTGCTCGACGACGTCAAGCCCTACCTCCTGGCACTGGTACGGGCAGAGAACCCCCGGGCCGAAAGCATGGCCCGCAATGCCCTCAAGCGGCTGGAACTGGTCATCTGTGACAGCCTCGTGCTCCGTTACGAGTACGCCGGCGTCACGGTCGAACGCGACGATGCGGTCTGCTATATCGCCACCCGTCGAGAGCGCGGCGGCCGAACGAACCAGATCGGCACCGCGTACCTCGAACTCGACCCCGCCTTCGGGACTCCGCACTGGTTCCCGTTCGGCCGCCAGCTCGCCCAGCACCTCGGGACTCCTGCTCTGGCCGACGCCGTCACGATGTTGCTCACCGCCGGGCCAGACGACCGCCTGCGCATGATGGCCGATCGGCAGATCCGGCCCGAGGACATCACCGAGGCCCGCGAGCAACTCGGGCTCACCACTGACGACGACGAACCCGGCAACATCCTCGACTCGCTCCTATCACAGGCCGACCGACAGGCACCCGCCCCGCCGGTGAACACCACCCTGGCGCCATCCCCACCCCCTATGTCTCCACCACCCTCACCCACACCTGCCGCCGCGAAGCCGAACGGAAGCAGTCAGGAATCGCCGACGGCGACACCGCTGGCAACCGTGGACTACCGCAAGGTGCGCATCGTCGACGGGCAGCTGGACCAGTTCGTCCCTCCGACCCAGGGCAGCAGCCAAAGTTGGGCGGGCGGCGGGATCTCCACCGCCCCCTCAATACAGTCCGAGGCGGAGAAGCGACAAATCGGGAAGCGCGGCGAAGAGGTGGCGTTCCACAAGGAACGCGAGAGGCTACGCGAAGCGGGGAAAAACCCAGACCTCGTCGTCTGGGTTTCGAAGGACGACGAGCTGTCGCCGTTCGACATCCAAAGCGTCGACGCCGACGACCAAGTCATCTACATCGAGGTCAAATCCACCAAAGCCGACAACCCTGAGGAGCCCTTCTACCTCTCCCAGGCCGAACTTCTCGAAGCCAGCCTTCACGGCAGCCGCTACTACATCTACCGCGTCACCAACGCCACCGCCGCAGCTCCGACCATCACCCGCGTCGCCGACCCGCTAAGGAAGATCAAGGAGGGCAGGGGCCGCCTGCTGCTGGACCGGGCACGAATGACGCTCGCGTTCTCGAACACCAGCGAATAAGTGGCCGATGTAGACCTGCCGCGAGGCGAGCACTTGCGCTTGGCGCAGCAGGTCGCTCTTCGTGTCGACGCCAGGTCCGAGGCCCCGGGTTCGACGTAATTCGGGGACCTGGAGAGCTGAAATTTTGGTTCTGACCTGGGCGGAGATGGGTGGGACCGCC
>NZ_JBSWCE010000063.1:0-25911 GCF_056780015.1 Micromonospora sp. R311 | reverse complement strand
CACAACATCACCCTCGCGAGCTGAGCACCAACCCGGTCCCGGGCAACGCCTTCACCGGGTTACGAGACAGCCCTTAGCTTGATGGGTGACGACTTTTGGCTGAGCGCCTGCAAGACCTCCCCCCGCAGGTGCGAGCCCTTCGCCAACGCGGTCAGCTGCTTGTGGTAGTCCTCCTGGTCCTGTTCCCCGTGGAGTTTGATGCGGACAGCGCCTGACATGTGGCGGTTGAGTTCCCGGATGCGCTTCTTGCGCTGGTCACGGCGATCACGGCGGACTCCGGCGAGCTGGGTGAGGAGGTCATGTCGTTCGGCGAGGACGCGTTCCAGCGCGGGGACCAGAATCTGCTCCTTACGTGTGGCGGCGTCGTCGAGCGTGGTCTTGGCGCTCTGAAGTTCGGCGAGGCTCTTTTTGAGGGCGGCAAGCCCGCGGCCGTCGGTGTCGATTTTCGCGAGCTCCTCGGCGAATCGGGCGTCGAAGTGCGTGTTCCGATCCCGCCATTCGGCTGCGACGGCCGCCAACTCAGTCCGGGCTTCGTGGTAGGCGGCGGCCAAGGCGACGTTGACCTGGTCGATCTTCTGGTGCAGGCTCGCATACGCTGCGGCGGCCCGATCGCACAGGTCTTGGTTCGACGCGTTGTCGGCCGCATGCTTGAACGCTGGCGGCTTCTTCACCGCGGGTGTCTCCTTCAGCCCGCTGGCCTGGTCGACCTTTCCCAGGCGGGCTTTCTCGCGGCTCCACCTCTCCTGCTGCTGGATGATGTCGTCGCTGAAAAACCCGGCGAGCTCCGCCAGGCGGGCCGTGGTCTCGGGCAAGGTGGCGAGCTGGCCCTCGATCCTCTTGATCTCCCTCCGAAGGCGGGTGATCTGAGTGGAGTTCTCCTCAAGGTTTGCAAGGACCTGCTGCTCGGTGGCCTTCAGGTCGCTGAGGTCGAGGGAGGCGTCGATTAGCGCCATCCGGCCGACAGGAGTGCGTGCGAACTCGATCACCTCGCCCTGGGAGAAGGCACGGATGGTGATCAGACCGTCATCCAGGACGACTGCTGCCTCGGTCGCGTCGATGACCTCGGGTGCCGGTGACCGGTCGCCGGTGAAGACCCGGCGGACGCTGTACTGCGCTGGTCCCCGCTGAATGATCAGCTCGACCGTCGCGTTGACACCGAGTGCCTTGCCGAGCCGGGAGTCAACCTCCTGCCTGATATGAGGGAAGTCCTTGCCGCTGGTCTGCTGGTCGAGCGCGAACCGGATGATCTCAAGCAGCAGAGATTTGCCGGCGCCGGTCCCACCGAGCAGGCAGTTCAAGTCCGGCGAGAAGTTGAAGAGGTGCCCGTCGAGGAAGCCACCGGTGACCTTCACCGCACGGATGATCGGGTGGGTTGGTTCGGTGGGCGGTTCGAGTCGAAGTCGTAGTGATGGGTCCTCCAGCGCGTGGCGCAGCCCGGCGAGGTCTGGCCGGGATGCCTTGATCCAGGTGCGGCGCGAGCCGATTCCGGCGAGCACGTGTGTGCTGTGACCGGGGAGGGTGGTGTCAGCACCGCGCACGCAGGCGAGTTCGCGCTCGCCGTGGGTCTGGATCCGGACATCGCAGGCCGTGTCCATCTCGGCAATCTCGACGGCGGCCAAAGCGGGCTCAAGCAGGACTGCCTTCACGTGCGCCCGCACTGAGTGCCGCAGCAGACCTTTTTCGCGGTCGACGTGGGCGGCGATCGCGAGGCCACCGGACTCGGCGACGATCCGCGCGGCTTGACCGAAGTCCTTGTCTGAACAGATATCGAGCCGCCCCCGGTTGGCATGGGAGATCCCAAGACGGGTGAGGACTTCCTCGATGGCCACAGTCGGCGTGTCGCTCTCCCAGACTGCCAGGAGGTGCCCGTCCTTCGTGCTGATCTCGACGCCCGGCAGCACGATCAGGTTGTGGCCCACGGCGGCCTGCCGTACGCGGTCGCACCAGGCTGCCGTGTTGTGGTCAGTGACCGCGATTGCGTCGAGGCCGGCGGCGATCGCGGCCGCGATGATCTCCTCCGGAGTGGTCGCCCCGTACTTGTCCAGCTGCTCGTGAACGTCGCGCGACGCGGGTGTGTGGACGTGCAGGTCGACGGCCCAGAACGAGGCTGGGCCGTCGACGCGCGGGGTTGGCTTGTTGTCAACCGGCACCAAGGCCGCCCTTTCGATGGTCGGCCGACGTCAGCACCACAGAGTCGACAGGCTGCCATAAACGGGACTATGGGCAAGGTGCCTCTTGGCATCCACTCCGGCGTACCGTTAATGTTCAGACTGACTTGCCCGGGCGGAGCTGGCACTCCACCCGGACCGTGGCGTTCCTGACGAAGGCCATGATGGTCAACAAGGATGACGGCGCGGCGGGACCTGGTCCTGCCGCGCCGTCTGCGCTTCAAGTCCAGAGCCCTCCGCTCCGCGGATCACCTTAGACCTCGCCAGTGACGCTGCGCAACCAGGCTTTGGTCGTCAGCAAACCAAGGGACCGCTCAAACGTGTCCCAGAGACAAGATCTTGCTCCTGCAGCATCTAAGTAGTCTTGAGGGACAAAGCCGTACCGCTGTGACTATGATGTGATCATGGCTTCCCACGCAGACAGTAACGAGGGCAACGAGGCAGCGTCACGCCCTCCTCGCGTCGGCGGCGGTAGCGACACATGGTCAGCCGACCTTACGAGAAGTATCGGCAATCAAATCCGATACTGGCGGCGCCGGAGAAAGCTAACGACCCAGAGGCTATCCGACCTGACTGCCTCGGTAGGGCAACGAATCCCGCCGACGGTCCTCACCAACTTGGAGCACCGGCGACGCGACTACATCAGCATCGGCGAACTGCTGCTAATCGCCACAGCACTGAACGTTCCGCCGGTTTTGCTTATTGCACCCATAGGTCAGGCCGAGCAAATCCAAGTCCTGCCCTCCACTAGCACCTCGCCATGGCGGACACGCGGTTGGCTAATGGGCGCTCTGCCGCTGATCGGAGCCGAATTCGACCTAGCCGAATGGAACGATGCAACCACGGCAATCAAGCTCTACGACGCGCACCGACTGCTCACGCGTACCTACCAGCAGACGACCCGTCGTCTCAAGGAGCTCGACGACGACCGAATGGATGTCTTCCCAGGAAGGCAATGGCCGGAAGAATCGCTTGCCCAGCGTACCGCCTTCCGAAGTGCGCTACTGAGCCAACTCGCCACATACCTTGAGCACCTACGCGCCCATCGCAAGCGAATCGCCGATATGGGCCTAGTGCTACCGGAGTTGCCCCCCGAGGTCGAAACAGATTTGAATCGTCCGTTCTTCGGTGGTCATAGCGACACCATTTGACCCGTGCTTTGTGCAGTGACGCAATCCTGAGGGCTGGCCATCCAAGTAGTTGCATCGGTCGGCGCAGCGAGGACCTGTGCGCGAGCCGTCAGCGATCAACAAAAAGGTGGGCCGTGGTACTCCATCGTCCTGCTCGTGGGCTGACTCGATGGGTCCATACTATCCGAGCCGCGGCTCACGAACTGCCGAGCACCCCGCGAGCTACCTGAGTCCAAATAGGACCGGCGATGCGCTGCCAGCTTGTAACGTATTGCAGGTCAGCGCTGCAATCCCTATACGACTGTCGATGCAATACATCGTGGTCTGCGGATTAAAAGTCCACAGCTCTGCCATTGAGCTAGCGGCCCGCGCGCTCAGGTTACCGGACTTCCCGGGCACGCGACTCTCGGCTTACGAGCCGCCCGGGCACCGGGCGGCAGCGTGCTGGCGTGACCAAGGACGAGTGGGCGCACCCGTCCCAGGACTCGGCCGGGCTCACATCGGATTGTCACCGGCGAAGGTCGTTCGTTCGCGCCAACCGGGCGTTCTTTGCAGGGCCGCCCTGGGAGAGCATCCGGGCGGCCTCTGCCATCGAGGGAGAGACCTGTCGGACGACCACACGCAGCAGACAGGCGTGACCCCTAACCGAGTCCTTTGCTCTGCTTCAACCCACGCAGCGAAACCTGCGCCGACTGTTTGCGTGGGTTGAAGCAGAGCAAAGCGTGCGTAACGGGGTTGGCCGGCCCGGGCCGGGAGGGATGCCGACGTGCACGGTCGGCGAACCATCCGTGTGCCCGAGGACGCCTACCGCGTCGGCGCCGGCGTGTTGACCCTCTGAACCGCCGAGGCCACAGCCCGGGCCCCGTTCAGGGCACCGGAGTGGGCCGAGCCGCGCGGGCACGAGGTGGCACGCCCCGGGCGCCGCCAGCGGTACGCCTTCGCGCCCCGGTCCGGCTTTCCCGTGGCCGGTCGGGGCGGACCCTGGCGCTCGGGCAGGCATGGCCGGGCCGGCGTCGGGAACGGTGCCGGTATGAGGATGAGCAGCACCCCGGCTGTGGCGGCGTCCGGCGAGGAGATCGGCCCGGACGGCGTACGGGAGCCGGGCGGCGAGGTGCACGCCTGGCTGCCGGGGCAGAACCAGACCGTCTGCGGCCTCCCGCTCAGCCGCACCCGGCTGCGGCGCTTCCCGCACGTCAGGTTCGACTACGCCGGCACGGACCAGCTCACCGAGGCCGACCCGGTCGGTTGGATCTGCCCGCGCTGCCTGGCCGCCACGGCCGGCCGGCGGCGCGACGAGAAGCGCGGCTGGGTCCGCCACGCCCCCCGTCCGTGACGGTCGTTCCGCCTCGTTCCGGCCCGGCGCACCGGATGCGGCGCACGACCCGCCGAGGCCGCTGCGGTGAGAGGTGCCCGAGGCCGGCACGGCACGAGCTCCCGGGCGTGGACGGCCGGGAGAGCGAGCGTGCGCGAAGCGGCTCCCACCGCCGCAGCCGGCAACGGGACGCGCGGTTGACGGGCGGCTGACCGGGTACGGGTCGGGCATGCGGATCGTGGTGGTGGGGGCGACCGGCAACGCCGGTACCGCCCTGTTGCGCCGGCTGCGCCGGGAGCGTGGAGTGGAGCTGGCCGGGGTGGTCCGTCGGCTGCCCGGCCCGGAGGCCGGTGAGCCGTACGACCAGGTGGAGTGGCACTCCTGCGACATCGGCCGGCCGGGCGCGACCGACCAGCTCGCCGAGGTCTTCGGCGGGGCGGACGCGGTGGTGCACCTGGCCTGGCAGATCCAGCCCAGCCACGACCAGCGGGTGCTGCTCCGGACCAACGTCGAGGGCAGCCGGGCGGTGATCGACGCGGTGGTCCGGGCCAAGGTCCCGGCGCTGGTGTACGCCTCGTCGGTCGGCACCTACGCCCCCGGCCCGAAGGACCACCCGGTCAGCGAGCGCTGGCCGGCGACCGGGGTGCCCGCGTCGTCGTACAGCCGGCACAAGGCCGAGGTCGAGGTGCTGCTCGACCGGGTGGAGCGCGAGCACCCGGAGTTGCGCGTGGTGCGGATGCGACCCGGGTTGAACTTCCAGCGGGAGGCCGCCACGGAGATCAGCCGGTACTTCCTCGGCCCGTTCGCGCCGGTCCGGTTGCTGAAGTACGGCCGGATCCCGCTGGTGCCGACGCACCGCCGGCTGCGGATGCAGGCGGTGCACACCGACGACGTCGCCGACGCGTACGCCCGGGCGCTGCTGGGTGATGCGCGCGGCGCCTTCAACCTGGCCGCGGACCCGGTGCTGACCCCGGAGCTGGTGGCCCGGCACTTCCACGGCTGGACGGTCCCGGTGGCCGCCCCGGTGCTGCACGTCGCGGCGGCGCTGACCTGGCGGGCACGGTTGCAACCGATCGACCCCGGCTGGGTGCAGCTGGCGCTGAACGCGCCGCTGATGTCCAGCGAGCGGGCCGAACGGGAGCTGGGTTGGGAGCCCCGCACCGACGCGCTCGCCGCCCTGAAGGAACTCTTCGCCGGCATGGCCACCCGCGCCCACACCGCCAGCCCCCCGATGTCCGCCGCCCGTACCCTCCCCGGCCGCCCCGCCGCCCTCCTCCGCGCCCGCCCCGCCGGCCACCGAAACCCCTACTGACCCTCCCGCTCTAGGGCGTTGATCATGGAGTTAGCGGCGGCGGCGTCGGCGTGTCGTGACGCTAACCTCATGATCAACGGGGTGGGGCCCCGGGCGGACGCCGGGACGGGAGGGGTTAGGGGCGGGCGCCGAGGAAGAAGATGCCGGGGCGGCCGGGGGTCTCGAATCTGCCGCTGGGGTTGCGGCGGAGGGTGGAGGTCTCGATCTTCAGGGTGCCGGTGCGGTTGTTGCTGACGAAGAAGATCGCGCCGCCGCCCTCGTTCGCCTTGTTGCCCTCGATGATCGTGCCGGCGATCCGGAGCGTGAACTCGTTGCCGTCGCAGTAGATCGCGCCGCCGCTGCCGCCGCCCGGGGTGCCGGCCCGGGCCGGGTTGGCGCCGTTGCCGATCGCCTCGTTGCGGGTGAAGACGCTGTTCAGCACCACCCAGGAGACGCCGATGCTGCTCAACGCCCCGCCGTTGGCGCAGGAGCCGCCGTCGAAGGTGCTCTGCACCACGTACACCGGCTTGTTCTCGTGCTGGCTGAGCACCCGGACGGCGGCGCCGCCCAGGTCGGGGCCGGTGCGGTCGCAGCGGTTGCGGACGAAGCGCGAGTTGACGACCGTGAACCGGCCGCCCCGGACGAAGATCGCGCCCCCGCCGCCGCCCTCGGCCCTCTCTCCGGTGGAGTTGCCGTCGGCGAAGGTCAGGTTCTGCACGGTGAGCCGCGGGTGGTCCTGGTTCTGGCAGTGCGAGGTGGTCCACCCCTGGGCGCTGTCGCAGGTGTTCATGTAGAGGATGCGCCGCCGGCCCTGCCCGCTGAGCGTGACCTTGCCGCCGCCGTCCAGCACCACCTTCGGCCCGTTGGCGTTGCGCACCTTGGCGGTGGCCTTCATCGCGATGGTCACCGGGTCGGGCCCGCAGTCGAAGGTGATGATCCCGCCGGCCGCGACCGCCTTGACCACCGCCTCGGACGTGCAGCTCGCCGCGGTGCCGGTGCCGATCCGGCGGGTCGGCTTCGACGTGTCGACGGCCCGCGCCTCGGCCGGCACGCCGGCGCGGCCGGTCGGGTTGCCGGCCTTCAGCACCCCGCCGGCCGGCGGCTTCGGGCTGGTGCTCGCCCCCGGGCCGCCGAGCCCCACCCGGGCCGCCGGGGCGACCTCCCGGCCGGGCGTGGCGCTCGCCGACGGCTCGGTCCGCGCCGGGCCGGGGCCGGACGATCCGCAGGCCGCCAGGCCCGCCGTGGCGACGGTCAGGACGAGCAGGACGAGAAGGGACTTCGGGCGCACCCCGTGATGCTAGGAGCCCGACGGCCGTCCGGGCGGATGCGCCGGCCCGGTTTAACCCGGAGCTAAGAATGGACGACCGCGAAGCCGGTCAGGAACCCGACCACCGTGATCAGCCCGACGAGCAGGTGCGCTTCCTCGTACGCCTCGGGCAGCATGGTGTCGCTGATCATGGCGAGGATGCCGCCCGCCGCCAACGCCGTGATCGTCGCCTTCGCCGCCGGTGGGGCGTGCCCCAACAGGACGTAGCCGGCCACCGCGGCGACGGCGGTGGCCAGCGCGATGCCGGTCCAGAGCGTGAAGACCCAGCGCCGGCTCCGGCCGGCCCGACGCATGCCCGCCGCGCTGGACAGCCCCTCCGGCAGGTTGCTGAGGAAGACCGCGGCCACCGTGACCAGGCTGATCGGTCCACCGCCGAGCAGGCTGGCCCCGATCACCACCGATTCGGGTACGCCGTCCAGCAGCGCGCCGAGCGCGATCGCGTTGCCCGAGCCGGGCGATTCGGCCTCGGTCGGCTGCCGCCTGCCGGAGCGCTTGCGGTGCCGCCCGCCCCGCACGGTCGGCAGCAGGTTGGCCAGCGTGAAGGCCACCGCCCCGGCCCCCGCGCCGAGCGCGGTCGGCAGCAGCCCGGCCTCGCTGTGCGCCTTGGCGACCAGCTCGAAGGAGACGGCCGAGAAGAGCACGCCCGCGCCGAACGCCATGACGGACGCGTTGACCCGCTGCGGCACCCGGGCGAACCAGCCCGCCGCCGCCCCGATCAGCAGGGCGGAGCCGGCCACCAGCCCCCACCCACCCGCCTCCAACCATCCGGGCACGTGCCGGACGCTACCGGGGCCGGGCGGCCCGGACGCCGGGAGCGGACTACTGTCCGGAAGTGGTGGCCAGACGGGTGCGGATCGGGGCAGCGGTCAGAAGTCGGCGAAGAGGTACGGCAGCCGGCGTGGAAAGAGCCGGCGCAGCTCCGCAGCGGCGTCCGCCGGCACGTCACCCAGGCCGCGCAGGTGCACCTCGGCCGGGTCGAGCACCCCGTACGCGAGCGCGGAGAGCCCGGCGGCGGTCAGCGTGGCCTTGGGCGGGGTGCCGGCGGCCGGGCCGGTGACCAGCTCCAGCGAGCCGGTCGTGCCGTCCAGCAGGTACGCCCCGGCCAGCCAGCGGTCACCGGTCAGCTCGACCCGGACCCGGCCCGGCCCGGCGGGCAGCCCGGTCAGGGCGTCCACCGAGAGCAGCCGGGCCATCGGGGCGGAGGAGCCGGGCCGGGCCACCCGCGCCTCGACGTGCACGGCCAGGTCGGTCAGCCACAGCTCGGGCAGCTCGTCGGCGGGGAGCTGGACGGTCACCTTCTCCACCTGGTCGACGTGCCGGGCGAAGAACTGCAGCAGCAGCGCCCGGGCGTACGGGTCGGCGGCGAGCAGGTCGTCGGCGACCAGGGTGCCGCCGTGGTCGTCGATCCGGTAGGTCACCGCGCCGGTGACCGTCCCGCCGCTGCGGGCGGTGAGCAGCCAGTGCTCGTCGCGGTCGCGCAGCCCGACGTCGCGGTAGTCCGGGAAGAGCGCGAAGCCGTGCCGCTCGCGCAGGCAGCGCTCGGTGAACTCGCGCCAGGCCGGGTAGCCGGCGCCGATCCGCTCCCAGCCCACCTCGCCGGGCAGGTCGGCGCGGAGCAGCTCGCCGAGGTCGGCCGGGGAGAAGGTGACGGTACGCGGCTTCGGCAGCCCGACGTAGCCGAACCGGCCGTAGAACGACGGCCGGAACGGGTAGAGCGCGGTGAGCTGGTGCCCCTCGTCGCGCATCTCGTCGAGGAGCTGGTGCAGCAGGGTCCGCACGTGCCCCTTGCGGCGGGCCAGCGGGTGGCTGGCCACCCCGGCGACGCCGGCCATCGGCAGCACCGCACCGCGCAGGTTCTGCCGCATCGGGATGGCCGAGGCGGCGGCCAGCGTGCTGCCGTCCTCCGTCACGACCAGCGTCCGGTTGCCCTCGTTGTAGGGCAGGTAGCGGCGGAACTCCTCGGCGCGGGCCGCGCTGCGCGGCGATGCCTCGAAGGCGTACGCGCCGAGCACGAAGCTGGTGGTCAGTCGTTCCTCGGAACTCACCCGGCGGACCGTCATCCGATCATCCCAACCCGACCGGCCCGCCGGCGCAACCGGAATCCGCTCAGCCGGTGGGCAGCTGCCGCAGGTGCCGGCGCGGGCGCAGCCGTACGGTGAACACCGCCGCCACGGTGAGCACCAGCAGCGCGGTGACGACGAGCCCGTGCAGCGAGCCCCGGCTCAGGTAGCCGTCGTCGGTGTGGTCGACCGCCCAGGTGGCGATCTCCCGGCTGGACCAGAACGGGGTCAGTTTCGCCCCCGACCCGGCCGGGTCGATCAGCATCTGCACCGCCACCACGGTGAGCAGCAGCAGCGTCCCCTCCAACTCGCGGGGGAGGACCGCGCCGATCAGCATCCCGAACGGAGCCGCCACCGCCACGCAGCAGAGCATCGCCACGGCCACCCCGCCGTACCGCAGGTTGGCCGCGTCGACGACGGTGAGCAGGAAGAACGGCACGGAGATGGCCAGCCCGAGCGCCCAGAGCCCGAGCATCCGGCCCAGGTAGAGGTGGTGCGGCCGGTAGCCGGCCAGCCGCAGCCGCGGCTCCAGCTCGCGGGCCGCCCCGGTGGCGAAGAGCGCCGCGGTGCTCACCGCCCAGCTGATGCCGAGCAGCAGCGACCGGACCGACTGACCGATGTAGGCGTCCCGCCGGATCAGCCAGAAGGTCAACGGCATCAACAGCAGGAGCAGCAGTACGCCCCGGCGGCGCACCAGCTCCCGCAGGGTCATCTCGGCGACGGTGACGAGCCGGTTCACGGGCGCCCTCCCTGGGTGGCCGGGGTCAGGTCGAGCACGAGGTCGACCCGGTCGAGCTGGTTGAGCAGGTGGGTCACCACGACGATGGCCCGGCCCTCGTCGCGCAGCCGGACGAGCTGGTCCCAGAAGTTGACGTAGGTGCCCTGGTCGAAACCCTGGTAGGGCTCGTCGAGCAGCAGCACGTCCGGTTGGCTGAGGGTGGACATGGTGAGGTTCAGCTTCTGTCGGGTGCCGCCGGAGAGGTGCCGGGCCAGCACGTCGCCGCCGGCCTCCCAGCCGAGCTGGCGGGCGGCCGAGCGACCGGCCCGCCGGGCCTGGCCGCGGTCCACCCCCTGACCGGCGCCCACCAGCACGAAGTGCTCGTCGGGCAGGAGGAAGTCGGCGGTGCCGCCCTGCTGCGGGCAGTAGCCCAGCCGGCCGGAGACGGTCACCTCACCCGCGTCCGGCGAGACCAGCCCGGCGCAGATCCGCAGGAAGGTGCTCTTGCCGCAGCCGTTCGCGCCGACCACGGCCGCGATCTGCCCGGCCCGGACGGTCAGCGTCGCGTCGCGTAGCACCGTTCGCCGCCCGTACCGCTTGGTGATGCCCTGCGCGTGCAGCCGGACCGGCCCGGGCCGTGGGCCCGGCATGGTGCCGATGCTCTCCACGACTGCGGCGGCGTACTCCCGTGGCGGCCCGAAGACCAGCCACGGGTCGCCGCCGCCGTCGCGCAGGTGTGTGGCGGCCTCGGCGACCACGTGCCGGGCGGCGTCCGCCGCGACCCGGCGCTGGTGCAACTCGGCCGCGAACGCCCGCAGCCAGTCGTCGACGTTCACCCGTCGACCCCCTTCGTGACGATGCCGCTCACCGGGGCGACGAAGGCGAGCCAGGCGCGGCCGTCCTGGCGCAGCGCCGCCCGCCCGCTGTCGGTGAGCCGGTAGTACTTGCGGGCCGGCCCCGCCGCCCCCTCCCGCCACTCGGCGGCGACCAGGCCGGTGCGTTGCAGCCGGAGCAGCACCGGATAGAGGGTGCCGCCCTGGATCGGCCCGACGCCCGCCGCGTCGAGCGCCTGGGCGAGCTGGTAGCCGTAGGACTCGCCCTCGCGGAGCAGGGCCAGGACGCAGAGGTCGAGCACCCCGCGCAGCCACTGCCCACGCCGGTCGGAATCCACCCGCAGCACCCTAGCGACGCCAGCTAGATGGCACAACTACCTACTGGCCGACGAGGGACCGGCGCGCGGTGCCCCCGGTCGCGCCGCGATCAGACGGCGGTGACGTCGGAGACCACGACGGTGACGTTGTCCGGGGCGCCGGCCTGGTGGGCGAGCTTGACGAGTTGCTCGCCGCACTGCTGGCGGTCGCCGTACATGGCCAGCGCGGCGGCGATCTCCGCGTCGGCCACGTAGTCGGAGAGCCCGTCGCTGCACAGCAGCAGGCGGTCGCCGGCGGCCACGGTCAGCGTCCCGATCACCGGCGGAGTGTCGCCGCCCTGCACCGCCCGGGTCACCAGCGACCGCTGCGGGTGGTGCCGGGCCTGCTCCGGCGAGAGCGCGCCCTGGTCGACCAGCGCCTGCACGAAGGTGTCGTCCCGGGTGAGCTGGGCCAGCGCCCCGTCCCGCAGCAGGTAGCAGCGGGAGTCGCCGACCTGGGCCAGCACCAGCGTGTCCCCGGCGAGCAGGGCGGCGGTCAGCGTCGTACCCATCCCCTCACGTGCCGGGTCGACGGTGATGGCCGCGTGGATGCGCTGGTTGGCGGTGCTCACCACGGCGCGCAGCGCGTCCGCCGCCTCGTCGGGGGTCGACGGCGGGGTCAGCTCGTCGAGGATCCGGATGACGATCTCGCTCGCCACCTCGCCCGCGGGCAGGCCGCCCATGCCGTCCGCCACCGCGATCAGGCGGTCACCGGCGAGGGCGGAGTCCTCGTTGTTGGTGCGGACCAGGCCGATGTCGTTGCGGATGGCCGAGCGGAGGATCAGCGTCATGCGACAAGCTTGCCAAGAACACCCTGCCGCCGTCTCTACGCACTACTGCGTAGGGTTGGGGAATGATGCCGGTGTCCATGGTCGGGCGCGCCGGTGAGCTGGCCGAGCTCGACCGGGCCTGGTCCATCGTGGCCGCCGGGCGGCGGGCCGCGCCGACCGTCGCGGTGATCAGCGGCGGTGCCGGAGTGGGCAAGAGCCTGCTGGTCGCCGCCGCGCTGGACACGTTCGCGCCGCGGCCGGCGGTGGTGCTCTCCGGCGCGGCCCGGGTGCACGACCCGGCGCCCTACGACTGGCTGGCCGCCGTGCTCAGCGGGCGGGACACCGGCGGGCTCGACCTGCCCCCGGACGCGCTCGCCTGGCTCGCCCAGCAGCCCACCGCGCCGCGCGAGCGCTACGCCCCGGGCGCCCTGCTCCGCCTCGCCGTGCGGACCGTCCGGCTGCTGGTCGGCGCCGGTCCGGCCGTGCTGGTGGTGGAGGACCTGCACGCGCTCGACCCGGCCAGCCTGAACCTGATCGGCGAGCTGGCCACCGCCGCCGACCTGCCGGCGCTGCTGCTGGTGGCCACCCGGCCCGCCGAGGACGCGGTCGCGCCGGACCTCGCGGCCCGCGCGCTGGCCCGGCTCTGCGGCGTGCCCGGCGCGGTGCGCCAGCACCTCGGCCCGCTGCGCCCGGCCGAGGTCGCCGAGGTGCTGGCCCAGGTGTACGCCGGCACCCGCCCACCCGCCGCACTGGTGCGCGCGGTCTGCGCGCGGACCGGCGGCAACCCGTACGCGCTGACCGAACTGCTCGCCGCGCACGCCGGTCAGGAGCCGGAGGCGCTGCTCCTGCCACCGGTGGCGCCACCGCCCCGGGTGCCGGCGCAGTTCGGCGCCGGCGAGGTCGAGCTGACCGGGCGGGAGCTGGAGGTGCTCGGCTGCCTGGTCGCCGGGATGTCCAACAAGCAGGTGGCCCGGGCGCTCGGCATCTCGGTGCGGACGGTCACCGTGCACGTGTCCAACCTGCTGCGCAAGACCGGGGCGGCGTCGCGTACCGAGGCGGCGATCTGGGCGGTGCGGCACCGGTTGCCCGCGCCGGTGGACGGCTGACCGCCGGTGCCCGGCTGGCCGCTCACGCCTCGGGTGTCTCGCCGACGCCGGGCAGGCCGACGGCGCCGCGCGCGGGGCCTTCACTCGCACCGCCGCCCCGGTGCGGGTAGCGCAGCAGGAGGCTGGCCGCCACCTCCTCGTCGCCGACCGCCGCGTAGAGGTGCGGCACGTCCGACGTCCAGCGCAGGTGCCCGCCGGCCGCCGCGGTGAGCGGGGCGTCCACCGGCCCGGCGCGCAGCACGCCGGCGAAGACGGTGACGTGCTCGGTGACGCCGGGCTGGTGCGCGGGGGAGAGCTGGCCCGGGCCCGGCGCGACCCGCATCCGGTACAGCTCGTAGGTGGCGTCGGCGTCGTCGAAGACCTCGAGCAGGGTGGCGCTGACCGCCGCGCCGCGCACGGTCGGCGAACCGGCCGGCCCGGCGAGCACCGCGGTCAGCGGCACGCCGAGCTGTGCGGTCACCGCGTAGAGCGTCTCCAGGGTGGGGTTGCGGGTGCCGTTCTCCAGCCCGGAGAGGGTCGCCTTGCCCACCCCGGCCAGCCGGGCCAGCGTGGAGAGCGAGATGCCGCGCTCCTCGCGTAGGGCGCGGACCCGGCGGCCGACCGCGGCGGCGCCCGGGTCGGGGGCCGGTCGGCGGGTTGGTGAGGGCTGCGGCACCCCGCTATCGTGCTACACGACCGCTGTTCCGTTTACGGAACGATGGCGACGGGGCGCTCACCGGCGCCGGGGTGGGAGGCGGGAATGGCCGGACGCGCGCAACCGGTGCTGGCCGGGGTGGTCACCGCGCTGGTCGGCTTCGCCAGTTCGTTCACCGTGGTGCTGGCCGGCCTGCGGGCCGTCGGCGCCACCGACGCGCAGGCCGCGTCCGGGCTGCTCGCGCTCTGCCTCGCGTCCGGCCTCTGCGCCGGCTGGCTCGGCCTGCGGCACCGGCTGCCGATGAGCATCGCCTGGTCCACCCCGGGCGCGGCGCTGCTCGTGGCCACCGGCCCGGTGCCCGGCGGCTGGCCGGTCGCGGTCGGGGCGTTCCTGGTCTGCGGTGGGCTGATCGTGGCCGCCGGGCTGTTCCCGGTGCTCGGCCGGGCCGTCGCGGCGATCCCGCAGCCGGTGGCCGGCGCGATGCTGGCCGGCGTGCTGCTCCCGCTCTGCACCGCGCCGGTCCGTGCGCTGGTCGAGGTGCCCCGGCTGGCCGGGCCGGTGGTGCTGGCCTGGCTGCTGCTGCACCGCTTCGCGCGTCGCTGGGCGGTGCCCGGCGCGCTGGTGGTGGCGGTGGCGGCGATCGCGCTGACCACGCCGGCCGCCGGCCTGGGCGACATCGGGCTGCGCCCGGTGGTCGAGCTGACCGCGCCGGCCTGGAACGCCGCCGCGCTGGTCGGGCTGGCCCTGCCGCTCTTCCTGGTCACCATGGCCGCGCAGAACGTGCCGGGAACGGCGGTGCTGGTCGGCTACGGCTACCGGCCGCCGCTCGGCTCGGCGTTGCGGGTCACCGGGCTGGCCAGCGCCGCCGCCGCGCCCGCCGGGGGGCACGCGGTCAACCTCGCCGCGATCACCGCCGCGCTCGCCGCCGGCCCGGACGCCCACCCGGACCCGGACCGCCGCTGGATCGCCTCGGTGACCGCCGGGCTCGGGCTGGCCCTGCTCGGCCTGGGCGCGGGGGCTGCCACCGCGCTGGTCGCGCTCTCCCCACCGGTGCTGATCGAGGCGGTCGCCGGCCTGGCGCTGCTCGGCGCGCTGGCCACCGCGCTCACCTCGGCGCTGGCCGAGCCGGCGGCCCGCGAGGCCGCGGTGGTCACCTTCGTGGTCACCGCCTCCGGGGTGACCCTGCTCGGCGTCGGCGGCGCGTTCTGGGGGCTGGTCGCCGGCGGGCTGATGCTGCTGCTCTTCCGCCGCCGCCACGCCGGGCCGACTCCGACGTCTCCCGACGCACCCGCGCCGCCGGCCCCTGCGTCGGCCGCTCGCAGGCCGGCTGGGCCGGGGGCGGCCGAGGTCGCGGCGTCGTTCCGGCCGGCTCCGGTCGATCCGGCGGCTACGGTCCACCCGGCATCGAGCGGCGGGCGGGCCAGCGACTGACCTGTGCCCGCTGTCGAGCTGAATCGTCCACGACATAGCGGCGTCCCACCTCGCCCGCCTCGTGCAGTGCTCGGAGCACACCCACCCGCGACGTGCTGGCGCTCGTGACCGGCCCGCATCGACTCCAGATCGCCGACGTGGCGGTGACCGCACCGTGCGGACACCGCCACGTCGGCGAAACGGGTGGCCCTGAATCGCCTACGACATCAGCTCGACAGCATGCGGACGGATGATCTCCGTACCGGCGCCGGCCCGGTCGGCGGCGTCACTCCTCGGGGGAGAGGTCGCCGGCCGGGACGGTGAGCCGGACCCGGTCGTCGGCGATCGCGGCGATCTGGTCGGCCAGCACGTAGACCGCGCCGGTGCGGACCAGGTCGGTGGAGACCTTCAGGTAGCCGCTGTGCAGCAGCCGGGCCGCCAGGTCGGCCGGCACGTCCGGCTCCTCGACCGCGGTCGACTCGATCAGCTCGTCCAGGCTGCTGCCCGGGTCGGCGGTCGGCGCCTGCACGGTCACCGCGGTCGGGTCACCCCGCTGGACCAGGTCCACGGTGCCGACCTCGGTGCCGGCGGCGTCGATCACCCGCATCCCGGTGGTGACCTTGGAGATGGTCCCCTGCTGCTCGGTGCCCTGCTCGCTCATGCTGGCGCGGTTCCCGGCCCCCGCTCCGACTAAACGCCACCCGGCGCTGAGCCGCGGGAAGATCTTGGAAGAAACCGGCCCCCACAGGGGCCGAAATCCTCCAAGATCCAAAGGGGGTCAGACCCCGGTCGCCCAGCCGCCCGGCGGTCGGGGGGAGAGTTCCCGCCAGTCGTCCGGCCCGTCGAGCAGCGCGCGGACCGTCTCCTCCGCCTCGTCGGCACTGTCGTACTCGTAGAACTGGGAGATCCCCTCGGCGCCGCCCGCCCGCTGCTCCACGTGCCAGCGGTCGGCGTCCACCCGGAGGAAGACGTCCCGCCGGGCCAGCCGCCCCCATTTCCCGTTCCACCAGTGCTTTCGCTGCTCCATGGCGGGACTCTATCGAACATACGTACGAGGATGGGCGACCCCCACGGGATTCCCGTGGGGGTCGATGTGCGGGTGCCGGATTCAGCGCGCGGTGGGCGGTTCCGGCCGCCGGTCGAGCACGTCGTCGAGCGCGCCGCGCTGCTGACCGGGGGTCTGGTGACCGGCGGCGACCAGCGCGTCGCGGATCTCGGTGAGCAGCCGGACCTCCTCGCTCGGTGCCGAGGGCGGCGGCTCCTCGCCCCGCTTGCGCCGCTCGGCGAGCTTGTTCATCGGGTAGACGACCAGGAAGTACAGCGCCGCCGCGGTGAGCAGGAAGGTGATCACCGCGTTGACGAAGGCGATCCAGTCGAAGGGGATCTCGCCGCGGAACTTCGGCGCGGTGCCGGCCAGGCCCTTGTCGCTGCCGGTGATCAGCAGCACGAAGACCCGGATCAGTGGCTCCAGGAACGACTTGGTGAGCTGGGTGACCACGCCGGTGAAGGCGGCGCCGATGACGACACCGACCGCCAGGTCGATGACGTTTCCGCGCATGATGAAGTCTTTGAAGCCCTTGAGCATCCGTACTCCCGAGGTGTCCGGTCTTCCGTCCGGGACAACCTATGCCCCCGGCGGGGGCTCCAGGAAAGCGCCGGCTTCGATGGCCGCCCGGGTCGGGTCGCCGGCCCGGATCGCCTCGACCAACCGGGAGTGGTCGACGTAGCGCTCCGGCTCCAGCGCCTCGCCCATCGACCGGGCGACCGTGCTGCGCAGCGCGGCGCCGACCGAGGCGTACAGCTCGGCGAGCATGCCGTTGTGCGCGGCGGCGACCACCGTGCTGTGCAGCGCGGCGTCGGCCTCCACGAACTCGTCGACCCGGCCGCCGCGCCAGGCCGCCTCCCGGGCGGCGAGCGCGCCGTCGAGCGCCGTCAGGTCCTCGGGCGTACGCCGCAGCGCGGCGAGCCGGGCGGCCTCCACCTCGAAGGCCCGGCGCACCTCGACCACCTCGGCCATCCGGTCGTCGGTGAGCCGGCGGGCCACCACCGGGGCCAGTTCGTCGGTGGACACCACGTACGTCCCGGAGCCCTGCCGGCACTCCAGCACCCCGGCGTGCACCAGCGCCCGGACCGCCTCGCGGACCGTGTTGCGCCCCACCCCGAGCGCCGCCACCAGCTGTGGCTCGGTGGGGATCCGGCCGCCCACCGGCCACTCGCCGCCGAGGATCCGCTCCCGGAGCTGCTCGATGGTCTGCCGGACCCGGTGGCCGCGGGGCGGCACGGCGACGGAATCAACCGACGGTGGCACTGGTTACAACTCCTGCCCGAAATTCATCCCATGATTGTAGGTTCGAACGTATGACCCCGCCACCGACCGCCGTCCCGGCCGCCCCCACCACCGTCCCGGTGCAGACCGCGCCGGCCCGCGGCCCGCACCCGGTGACCGGCGGCCTGCTGGTGCTGGTCGGGATGCTCCTCGTGGCGGTCAACCTGCGCGCCGCGGTGACCAGCCTCGGCGCCCTGCTCGACGAGGTACGCGGCGGACTGGCGCTATCCGGCACGATGGCCGGCGTCGTCACCACCCTGCCCACCATCGCGTTCGCCGGGCTCGGGGCGCTCACCCCGTGGCTGGTCCGCCGGTTCGCGCCGGCCCGTGTGCTGCTGGTCGCGATGGCCGCACTCGCCACCGGTCAACTGCTCCGGGTGCTGACCGACTCGGCGCCGGTCTTCCTGCTCACCAGCGCGCTCGCGCTGGCCGGCATCGCGGTGGCGAACATCCTGCTGCCGATGCTGGTCAAGCAGCACTTCCCGCACCGCACCGGGCTGGTCACCGGGGCGTACACGATGGCGCTGACGGTGGGCACCACGGTGGCCGCGGCGTCGGCAGTGCCGATCGCGCACGCGTTCGGCTCGTGGCGGGCCGGGCTGGGCGTCTGGGCCGGGCTGGCCGCGCTGGCCGTACTGCCGTGGGTGCCGCTGGCGCTGCGGGCCCGGGCGGCCGCGCGGCGGGCGACCCCGGCGGCGGCCGCGCCGGCCCGGGTCCGGATCCGGCCGGGGCGGACCCGGCTCGGCTGGGCGATGGCGATCTACTTCGGCGCGCAGTCGCTCAGCGGGTACGCGATCATGGGCTGGCTGGCCCAGTTGTTCCGGGACGCCGGCTACCGCCCGCAGGACGCCGGGCTGCTGCTCGCCGGGGTCACCGCGCTCGGCGTGCCGATCGCGCTGCTGATGCCGACCCTGGCCGGCCGGTTGCGGACGCTGCGCCCGCTGGTGCTGTCGCTGACCGTCGCGTCGACCCTGGCCTACCTCGGGCTGGCGGTGGCGCCGCACGGGGGCGCGCTGCTCTGGGTCGCGCTGCTGGCGCTCGGGCAGGGCGCGTTCCCGCTGATCCTGACCACCATCGGGCTGCGCGCCCGGACCGCCGACGGCACGGTGGCGTTGTCGGCGTTCGCGCAGAGCACCGGCTACGTCATCGCCGCCCTGGGGCCGCTGCTGGTCGGCGTGCTCTACGAGGCGACCGGTGGCTGGACCGCGCCGATCGGGTTCCTGCTGGTCGCGCTCGCGGTGCAGACGGGCGCGGGCATGGTGATCGCCCGTCCCCGGCACATCGAGGACGAGGCGTGAGGCGGAACGCTCAGGAGGAGGCCGGGGTGGGGTCGCCGGCGACGGCCTGCTCGACCGTGGGGTAGGTGTGCAGCACCTCGACCAGTCCGCTGACCTCGAGGATGCGCAGCACGCCCCGTTGCGGAGCGGCCAGCCGCACCACCCCGCCGGCCTCGTCGCAGCTGTTCTTCGCGCGTACGAACACCGACAACCCGGTGGAGTCGCAGAACGAGACCTCCGCCAGGTCGAACACCAGGCGACTGCGGCCCTTGTCGAGCAGGTCGGTGATCTGGTCCTGCAGCTGCGGTGCGGTCGCCATGTCCAGCTCGCCCGCGACCGACACGACGACCACGTCGCCGCGCTGTTCCGTGTGCACCGTCAAGGACATACGCCAGACCTCCTGTTATCGGTTGGAACGGTATCCCACCGCGCGGGGAGTACGCAGAACGGGAGCCGGTATCCGGTGTCCTTGGTCATTCCCTTGCATCGTGACAAGTAGTTGCCGGGGGCCGGTGATAGAGTCCGCCGGGTCCAGGTCGAGGGGGGGTTGCCATGGCGCTGAGCGCCGAGGAGAGCAGTCGACTTGCCGGTCTGTTGACCGAGCACGCCGAGCGGGTCACGCAGCGGTGGACGGAGATCGTCGCCAGCTCGTTGCGCGGCCGGCTGAGCCAGGCCGAGCTGCGCCGGCAGGTGCAGGAGCTGCACCAGGGCATGGTCGCCGCGAGCGGGCACGGCGTCCTCGACCTCGAGGCCGAGCACGCCACCGAGCTGCGCGCCGTGCTCTCCGAGCTGTCCCGCGGCCGGGCCCGGCAGGGCTTCTCCGCCACCGAGACCGCGATCAGCGTGTTCGCGCTCAAGGACGTGCTGCTGGAGCTGATGGAGGCGAACGCCGACGCGAACCCGCTCCGCGACTACGTCGCCTTCTCCGGCCTGGTCGACCAGATGGGCCTGTTCACCTTCGAGAGCTTCGTCCGCACCCGGGAGAGCCTGATCGCCGACCAGGCGGAGCAGCTGCTGGAACTCTCCACCCCGGTGGTGAAGCTCTGGGAGGGCGTGGTCGCCGTGCCGCTGGTCGGCACCCTCGACTCGGCCCGCGCCCAGGTGGTGATGGAGCGGCTGCTGCAGACCCTGGTCGACACCGGCTCGCCGTACGCGATCATCGACATCACCGGCGTCCCGGCGGTGGACACCCAGGTCGCCCAGCACATCCTGAAGACCGTGGTGGCCGCCCGGCTGATGGGCGCCGACTGCATCATCTCCGGCATCCGGCCGCAGATCGCGCAGACGATCGTGGCGCTCGGCATCGAGTTCGGCGACATCGCCACCAAGGCCAGCCTGGCCGACGCGCTGCGGCACGTGCTGCGGCTGACCGGGGTGGAGACCGGTCGCCGGCAGCTCCGCCGGGACGCGTGATGGAGCGGGTCCCGATCCTCAAGATCGGCGACATCCTGCTGGTCTCCATCCAGGTCGACATGTCCGACCAGACCGCGGTCCAGCTCCAGGAGGACCTGGCCGAGCGGATCGTCGCCACCGGCAGCCACGGGGTGATCATCGACATCACCGCCCTGGACATCGTCGACTCGTTCGTCGGCCGGATGCTCTCCACCATCGCCTCGATCTCCAAGGTGCTCGACGCCGAGACGGTGGTCGTCGGGATGCGGCCCGCGGTGGCCATCACGCTGGTGGAGCTCGGCCTGTCGCTGAACGGCATCCGTACCGCGCTGAACGTCGAACGGGGGATGGAACTGATCGCGGCCGCCCGCGCCGACGAGTCCGACCTCGACGTCGACGACGAACCGGACGTCGAGACGACGGCCTCGTCATGACCACCGGAGTCGACCTGGGCCACCCGCAGGCGCAGGCGATCCAGAGCGACGAGGACGTGGTGCGCGTCCGGCAGCTGGTCCGGACGGTGGCGGTGGCCGCCAAGCTCTCCCTGGTCGACCAGACCAAGCTGGTCACCGCGGCCAGCGAGCTGGCCCGCAACACCCTGGTCTACGGCGGCGGCGGCAACGTCGAGGTGACCGTGGTGGACAACGGCCGCCGGCGCGGCGTACGGATCGTCTTCGCCGACTCCGGGCCGGGCATCGCCGACCTCGACCTGGCGCTCACCGACGGCTACACCACCGGCGGCGGGCTCGGGCTCGGGCTCAGCGGCGCGCGCCGGCTGGTCGACGATTTCGCCATCGAGACCGGGGCGGGTGAGGGCACCCGGGTGACGGTCACCAAGTGGTCCCGATGACCGTGGAGACGGTGCCGGACCGGGGCATCTGGTTCCGGGTAGAGACCAGCAGCGCGGCCAGCGCCGTACGCCGGGCCGCCGAACGCCTCGGCGGGCAGCTGGGCCTCGGCGATGCCCGTACCGCCGATCTGGCCATCGTCGCCGCCGAGCTGACCAGCAACCTGGTCAAGCACGCCGAGGAGGGGAGCCTGCTGCTCCGCCCGGTGCGTCGGGAACACGAGGCCGGGGTGGAGCTGGTCGCCGTCGACTCGGGGCCGGGGATGGCCGACCTCACCGTCTCCTCCCGGGACGGGCACTCCACCGCCGGCACCCTCGGCATCGGGCTCGGCGCGATCGTCCGGCAGGCCGGTTGGTTCGACGGCTACTCCCGGCCCGGCCGGGGTACGGTGCTCGCCGTGCAGATCTGGCCCGGCGAGCCGGCCGAGCCGACCTGGGTCGGCGGGCTGACCCGGCCGTTGACCGGCGAGTCGGTCAGCGGCGACGGGTTCGCCGCGCGGGTCGTCGAGGGCCGGCACCAGGTGCTGGTCTGCGACGGCCTGGGGCACGGCCCGCTGGCCTGCGCCGCCACGGACGCCGCCCTCGCCGCGTTCCGGGCCGCGCCGGCCGGGCCGCCGGCCGCGGTGGTCCAGCACCTGCACCGGTCGATGTCGCACACCCGGGGCGCCGCGCTCGCCGTCGCCGAGCCGGACCCGACGGCCGGCGTGCTGCGCTACTCCGGGCTGGGCAACATCGCCGCCGCCGTGGTCGGCGCGGACGGCCGGCGGCGGGGGCTGGTCTCGCTGCCCGGCATCGCCGGCCACCAGCGCCCCGCGGTGCGGGAGTACGACTACCCCTTCGACCCGGCCGCGCTGCTGCTGATGCACAGTGACGGTGTGGTCGACCGCTGGCAGCTCACCGACTATCCCGGCCTGACCGAGCGGTCGCCGCTGGTGGTGGCCGCGACGGTGCTGCGCGACGCGGGCGTCCGCCGCGACGACGCCTGCGTCCTGGTCGCCCGGGCGTGGTCGTGACCGTCCCGGAGCCGCTGCTGCGGATGGCGCTGCGGGTGGAGCACGACATCTTCCTGGTGCGCCAGCGCGGTCGGGAGGTGGCCGCCGCGGTGGGGCTGGAGCACCAGGACCAGGTCCGGGTGGCCACCGCGCTCAGCGAGGTGGCGCGCGACCTGCTGCGCGCCGCCGGCGGGGCGGACGTGACGTTCCGCCTGGCGGACGGCGCCGATGACGGTAGGCGCCAGCTGCGGGTGGACCTCGCACCGATGACCCCGCTGCCCGGCGACCGGTACGAGCCGGAGTCGGGTGCGGTGGCGCGGCTGGTGGACAAGCTGGGCGTGGTCACCGGGGAGGGAGATACGGTCGTGAGGATGTCCCGACGTGTCCCGGCCACCGCCCCGGCGCTGACACCGGAGCGTCTCACCGAGATCCGCGCCGAACTCGGTCGCAGCGCTCCGGGCAGCGCCGTCGACGAACTCGCCATGCAGAACCAGCAGCTGATCGCCGCGCTGGACGAGGTACGCAGCCAGCGCGACGAGCTGGCCGTGCTGAACGAGGAGCTGCAGGAGACCAACCGCGGCGTGATGGCGCTCTACAACCAGCTCACCGAGGAGCTGGAGGAGACCAACCGCGGCGTGGTGGCGCTCTACGCCGAGCTGGACGAGAAGTCGGCCCAGCTGCGGGCGGCGAGTGAGTCGAAGAGCCGGTTCCTGGCCAACGTCAGCCACGAGCTGCGCGCCCCGGTCACCTCGATCATGGGGCTGGGCCGGCTGCTGACCGACTCCGCCTCCGACCCGCTCACCGGCGAGCAGGCCCGCCAGGTCGGTCTGATCCGCTCCTCGGCGGCCGACCTGCTCGCCCTGGTCAACGAGTTGCTCGACCTCGCCAAGGCGGAGTCCGGGCGGATCGAGCCGGACTGGGCGGAGGTGGACCTGCGGCCGGTCCTCGGTCAGCTGCGCGGCACGCTGCGGGCGCTGACCCGGCCGGAGGTGGAGCTGGTGGTGGAGGAGCCGCCGACGCCGTCCACGCTGCGTACCGACGAGGTGCTGCTCGGCCAGGTGCTGCGCAACCTGCTGCACAACGGGCTGAAGTTCACCGCGCACGGGGAGGTGCGGCTGCGGGCGCGGCGGCACGACGACCGCTGGCTGTTGACCGTCTCCGACACCGGGCCCGGCATCGCCGAGGAGCTGCACGAGCGGATCTTCGAGGAGTTCTACCAGGTGCCGGGCGCGACCCGGGTCGGCGGAACCGGCCTCGGCCTGCCGTACGCCCGGCGGCTGGCGACGCTGCTCGGCGGCACCCTGGACCTGGCCAGCGAGCCGGGCCGGGGCAGCACGTTCACCGTCTCCCTGCCCGTGGGCGGAGCGTGACGGTGGAAGGCGGCCCGGCGACCGTACTGGTGGTCGACGACAGCCGCACCAAGCGGTACCTGCTGGTCAGCTGGCTGACCCGGGCCGGGTTCACGGTGGTCGAGGCGGAGACCGGCGGCGAGGCGCTGGCCCGGGTCGAGGCGGAGCCGATCGACCTGGTGGTGCTCGACGTCCGGCTGCCCGACCTGAGCGGCTACGAGGTCTGCGAGCGGATCAAGTCCGCGCACCCGGCGATGGCGGTGATCCACGTCTCCGCGCACGCGGTGGACGTGCTGGACCGGGCGCAGGGGCTGACCCGGGGCGCCGACGCGTACCTGGCGGAGCCGATCGAGCCGGAGGAACTGGTCGCCACCGCGCACGCGGTGCTGCGCTACTACCAGGCCCGGCAACGGGCCGAGTTCCTGGCCGAGCGGCTGCTCGGGCTGGCCGACACCACCGTGGCGGTGCACTCGGCGCAGAACTTCAGCCGGCTGCTCGAACAGGCGGCGGCCGGCGCCGCGCAGATCTTCAAGAGCCCGGCCGCGGTGGTGGCGGAGACCTTCGACGGCGACTGCCTGGCCGGGGTCGCGGCCGGGCCGGGCGCCCAGCCGGTGGTCGTCCCGTGGGTGGTGGACGACTCCCGGGTGCCCACCGGCTCGACGGTTCGGGTGGAGGACCCGGCGGGCTGGGACATGGTCGCGTGGCCGGCCGGCGACACGGTGACGGTGGCCGCCGCCCGGTTGCGCGACGACCGGGCGCCGCTCTACGTCGTGGTCCCCACCAGCACGCAGACCCACCGCACCCCGGTGCTGGTGCAGCTCGCCCAGTCCGTGGCCGCGGCGGTGGAGGCACAGCGCTCCTTCGACGAGGAGCACCGGATCGCGGTCACCCTCCAGCGCAGCCTGCTGCCCCGCCGGATCCCGGAGGTCAACGGGCTCGACCTGGCGGTCCGCTACGAGCCGGCGAGCGCGCAGACCGAGGTGGGCGGCGACTTCTACGAGCTGGTGATGCTCGACGGGCACCTGCTGCTGGCGATCGGCGACGTGGCCGGTCACTCGCTGCACGCGGCGACCGTGATGGCCGAGCTGCGGCACGCGGTGCGGGCGTACGCGGTGGAGGGGCACCAGCCGGGCGAGATCCTGCACCGGGTCAACGAGCTGATGCGTACGCTGCTGCCCAACGAGTTGGCCACCATCTGCGTGCTGCTGCTGCACCCGCCCACCGGCCACGTCCGGCTGGCCAGCGCCGGTCACCTGCCGCCGCTGCTCAGCGTCGACGGCAAGGTCGACTTCGTGGAGCACCACGCCCCGCTGCTCGGGGTCCGCGCGCAGCGCCCGGCCGACCTGGAGTTCGTGCTGCCGGCCGGGGCGACCCTGGTCTTCTACACCGACGGGCTGATCGAGCGCCGGGACGCCACCATCGACGAGGGCCTGGCCGCGCTGGCCGCCTCCGCCGTCGAAATGGAGGACGACCTGGACCGCTTCTGCCAGCGACTGCTGGTCCAGCTGGCCCCGCCGGAGATCCACGACGACGTCGCCGTGGTGGCCCTGCGCCGTCGCTGACGGCGGGAAGAGGCCGGGCTACCTCCGACTGGACCGCCCGCCGTGGCCGGCTCGCGCCCGGCGGTCGTCAGCGGGGGCGCCGACCGGGTCAGCCGACCGAGCGGGCGTAGGCCGCCGGGGAGACGCCGGTGACCGCGGTGAACTCGCGGACCAGGTGGGCCTGGTCGCTGTAGCCGAGGTCGACGGCGAGCGCCGCCCAGTCGAGCGGTCCGCCGGCCGCCTGCTCGATGGCCTCCTGGAGCCGGTAGCGCCGGATCACCCACTTCGGGCTGACCCCGACGTGGTCCAGAAAGAGTCGTTGCAGCCGCCGGGTGGAGACGCCGTGCCGGTGGGCGAAGTCGTTCACCCGCAGCACGGAACGGTCGGTGCGGATCGCCTCGACCAGCCGGATGGTCTCCGCGGTGACCGGGTCGGTTTCGGGCGCCCAGCCGGTGAGCAGGTCGTCCAGCGCCCGGCAGCGCTCGGCGTCCGTACCGTCGCAGCGGCCGGACCCGCCGGACCCGCCGGGCCCGGCCGACGCGGCGCCGGCCGCGGCGGGCGGCCAGCGGTCGGCGAGGTCGGCGAACGACCAGCGCCGGCCGGTCAGCTCGGCGACCGACCGCCGCCAGAACGGGTGGAAGCCGCCCGGGCGGAACTGCACGCCGCTGACCCGTCCGGTGCCGGCGAGGGTGATCGAGAAGAGTTCCCGCCCGACGCCGGCGACCTCGGCCCGCTCCGGCCCGGTCCCGTCGCGCCGGAAGACCACATTGACCGCCGGGTGCGGCACGACGTGCTGCACGAACGGCTCGGTCAGCTCCCAGTCGACCAGCCAGTATGCTCCACCCAGGGGCGCAACGCGCCAGCGGGCAGGTGCCGGCGGAAGCGGACCCGACGCAGCAGCCGGGCCGGGTCCAGGATGCCCCGGCTGTCCCGGCGCGGCTGCTGTCGCATTTCTTCAAGACCGCCCTCATACCCTGGTCCTATGGCCACACAGACTAGACGAGTAGTTCCGAATCCCGGTCAGTGGTCGTAGGCGATCAGTGACCGGGTGACGGGTGCGCCGGTCTTGTTG
>NZ_JBSWCE010000062.1:0-26186 GCF_056780015.1 Micromonospora sp. R311 | reverse complement strand
AGACCAGCCATCCGATAACAGACCGTGACCGGCCCGCGTTCGCAACCGGGCACTCGCACCAAACGAATACGCGACCCTGCCAGTCGTTCCGAACATCACTGTTCTCGGCAGATGCGGATGCTCGGCGCGGGCGGCACAGGTCCCGGCCAGTGACAGAGCGTCATCCTGACGGCGTTGATGAGGTGAATTCCGACTACTCGATCAACGGCGCCTGCCAGTCGGACGGAGCCAGCAGTCGGGGCGGTGCCGGTACACGCGCAGGTCGCGTCCGTGCCGGCGGCCGTACTCGGGCGTGATCTCGTAAAGGCAGGCCTGCCAGACGACGGTCTCCCCGCCGCCGGACACGACCTGGCCGTCCCCCGGTCCGCCGCGTAGCAGCACGTCCACGTCCTCGACCGTACGCAACCCATCAGCGCCGGGACGTGGCGTACGAGTCTCCGACCCAAGCGGTACCCCATCGGCACCGATGTCAACGGCCGTGTCACATGCGGGTGAGTCGGTGGTCGAGGGCGGTGTGGCGGCGGCCGGCGCTGACGGTGCGGATGGCGGCGGCGAGGGCCCGTCGGGAGCCGACGAGGACGACGAGTTGTTTGGCGCGGGTGACGGCGGTGTAGAGCAGGTTGCGTTGCAGCATCATCCACGCACTGGTGGTCAGCGGGATGACCACTGCCGGGTATTCGGAGCCCTGGGAGCGGTGGATGGTCATGGCGTAGGCGTGGGTGAGTTCGTCGAGTTCGTCGAAGTCGTAGTCGATGCTCTCGTCCTCGTCGGTACGCACGGCCAGGGTCTGCTCTTCGGTGGAGAGGTGGGTGACGATGCCGAGGGTGCCGTTGAAGACGCCGGCTTGGCCTTTGTCGTAGTTGTTGCGGATCTGGGTGACCTTGTCGCCGATCCGGAACACCCGCCCGCCCATCCGCCGCTCTGGCTGGCCTTCGCAGTGCGGGGTGAGGCGCTGCTGCAGCAGCGTGTTCAGGGCGGCGGCGCCGGCGGGGCCGCGGTGCATGGGGGTGAGGACCTGCACGTCCCGGCGCGGGTCGAGGCCGAACTTGGCGGGGATGCGGGTGCAGGCGACGTCGACCGTGAGCGCGGCGGTGGCGTCAGTGTCGTCGCAGGCGAACAGGAAGAAGTCCGCCATGCCATCGAGGAGGGGTGGGCGGCCGGCGTTGATGCGGTGGGCGTTGGTGACGACGCCGGACTGGGCGGCCTGGCGGAAGATCTGCGTCAACCGCACCCGCGGAACAGTGGGGGCGGCGAGCAGGTCGCGCAGGACTTCTCCGGCGCCGACGGAGGGGAGTTGGTCGACGTCGCCGACCAGGAGCAGGTGCGCGCCGGGCGGGACGGCCTTGACGAGTTTGTGGGCCAGGATCAGGTCGAGCATGGAGGCCTCGTCGACGACGAGGAGGTCGACGTCGAGAGGGTTGTCCCGGTCGTAGGAGGCCTCCCCTCCCGGACGCAGCTGCAGCAGGCGGTGGACGGTCGCGGCGGGGTGGCCGGTCAGCTCCGAGAGGCGTTTCGCGGCGCGGCCGGTCGGGGCGACGAGGGTGACCTTGGCTTTCTTGGCGGCGGCGAGTTCGACGATGGAGCGGACGGTGAAGCTCTTGCCGCAGCCCGGCCCACCGGTCAGGACCGCGACTTTCGAGGTGAGGGCGAGGCGGACGGCCTGTTCCTGTTCGGGGGCCAGGTCCGCGCCGGTGCGGGCCTTCAGCCAGGTGAGGGCCTTGCCCCAGTCGACGCCTCTGAAGTGGGGCAGCCGGTCGGCCCGGTCGCCGAGTAGGCGCAGCAGGGAGGAGGCGAGGGACTGCTCGGCGCGGTGGAACGGCACCAGGTACACCGCGTGCACCGGCTCTCCGTCGCCGCCGGGCAGGGGTTCGCGGACGACGCCCTCGTCGGCGGCCAGGGTGTCGAGGCAGTCGGTGACGAGGTCGGCGGGCACGTCGAGGATCTTCGTGGCGTCGGCGACCAGCTCGGGGGCGGGTAGGTAGCAGTGGCCTGAGTCGGTGGCCTCGGACAGGGTGTACTGCAGGCCGGCCATGACTCGCTGCGGGCTGTCGTGGGGGATGCCGACGGCTTGGGCGATGGTGTCGGCGGTCTTGAACCCGATGCCCCACACGTCGGCGGCCAGCCGGTAGGGCTCGTTGCGTACCACCGAGATCGACGCGTCGGCGTACTTCTTGAAGATCCGCACCGCCAGGGATGTCGACACCCCAACGCCTTGGAGGAAGACCATCACCTCCTTGATGGCCTTCTGCTCCTCCCACGCAGCGGTGATCTTCGCCGTGCGCTTCGGCCCGAGCCCAGGTACCTCCACCAGCCGGGAGGGTTCCTCCTCGATGACGCGGAGGGTGTCCAGGCCGAAGTGGGCGACGATCCGCTCGGCGAACACCGGTCCGATGCCCTTGACCAGACCGGAGCCGAGGTAGCGCTGAATGCCCTGGATCGTGGCCGGCAGGACGGTGGTGTAGGAGTCGACTTCGAATTGCTTGCCGTACTTCGGATGGGATGACCATCGCCCGTGCAGGCGCAGGCTCTCCCCCGGCTGCGCACCCAGCAACGCGCCGACCACCGTCAACAGGTCGCTGCCGCGGTCGGTGGCGACGCGGGCGACGGTGTAGCCGGTTTCCTCGTTGACGTAGGTCAACCGCTCGAGCACCGCGTCCAGGACGGCAAGCGGTACGCGGGCGGGAGCGGTCATGCCTCACATCGTGCCGCCTGTCGACCCGGCACAGACACCCGCCCAGCCCCTCGCCTGCAACCAGGATGGGTGACGGCGTGACTCGCTCGCTACCGGAAAGCCGATGGGCCTTCCCGCCGGGGCACCTCACGGTTCGTCACTACGGGTCAGGGTGGCGCCCTCGCCCCGGCCAGTGCGACCTCGTCATCAGCGGCACGCCGGGGCGGCAGGCAGGGCCCCGGCGGTCACCATCCGATTCGGCGGCGCGGCGCGGAGGCCGAGGCTCGGGGGTGAAACGTCCGAGTTGCGCCGCCGCGCCTTTCCAGTGATGACGTTCGATGGCCACGATCGTGAGAGACGGTCAGAGCTTCGCCAAGGACCTCAGCCGTCCGCAGCTGATCGCGGTCACGGACAACGTCAACCAGTCCAAGGGCGACCAGGACCCGTCGACGTGGCAGCCGCCCCGGACGGCGTACCGGTGCACCTACAGCAAGATGTGGGTCACCGTGAACTACAGCTGGGGCCTCAAGCTGCAGTCGTCGGAGAAGTCCGCCCTGCAGAGCATGCGCAACACCTGCCCTTCATGACCGGAACCCCGACCGGTGTTCACCATGCTTTCCGCGCGTCGACGCCGCGCGGTCGTTCCGCACTGCAGATGGCCGTCGGTTGGGCATAGGCACGGCGGGCCGGCTGACCACCGGCCCCCGCACCGGTAGCACTACGCCCGATCGTCGTGCCGTACGAACATGCCAGCCGAGGCGTAGCAGGTCCGTGATCACCTCGGCGGCGACACCAGGGCCACCGCGTCCCCGGCCTGGAACGCTTTCCGCTTGCCAGGCCGGGGACGCGGTGGCTGCCGACACACGTTCCGGCCGCCCTTTCCGGTGCCGCCGACGGCGGGATGCGCCTGCGCCCGAGGAGACTGGCAGCCTGACGCCAGCCGCGTCGGCGAGGTCGTGGTCCCGCGCGCTTGCGCGTCACCGCCGGCACCTACCTGCCGGGTGGTGTGCACGCCGTCATCCGTCGTCTCGTCCGACATAGCGGTATACCGGCGGGAGGTCCTCCATCTCGTCGCGGACGTACTGGTGCTCAACGGGCTGGTTCGGCTGGTCGGCGGCGCCGATGTAGGAGCCGCTCTGCGTGAGCAGCAGCGTCCGCGGCAGCCCTCCCGTCTCGTCGACCTCAACCGGTGACAGGCGACCGTCGACCGGGCCACCCAGGAACCAGACCTCCACGGCGGGCATCAGCGGCCGCCCGCCGTGGCACCGATCGCGGTGACCAGCCCCGCCACCGCCGCGATCAGCCCCGCGACCGCGCTGGCCAGGCCGGCCACCCGGGCCATGTGTTCCGACGCCGCCGACCCACCTGCTCCGCGTGCCTGTCTCCTATCCCGCCCGGTCATGATCACGTCCCTTCGGTCTCTGGGGGGCCGCCGCGCCTTCCTGGTGCCGCCCCGCTGGTACGCCGAAGTCTCCGCCAACATGTCCATCGCCAACATGGGCTTCGCCGACTTCGCCGACGCCGCCGACGAGTCCGGCACTTTTCGCGGCTTCAAGGGTGACTGATCAAGCCCGTGAAGGACAGCCCGCCGAGTTGGGCACGCCGCGGACTGGAGGGCGAGGCACAAGGTCTACCAGTACCGGCCGCCCGGGCCGGAGACGACAGACTGACAGCTTGTCGCAGCACGTCGATAGCCCTCGCCGTCAGCTCTTATCCCGCGCCTTGAAGTGGCACCCCGGTTGGCCCGTTCCGACCCGGTACCCGTTTCCCTACTCAGAAATTGGCCCGGCTTGCCGGCGGCGCAGCGTGCGGATCCACCCCTGGGCGGTGTGCCGGGGCACGTCATAATGGTCGGCAACAGCCGTCACATTGCCGGCCTGCTGGTAGACCGCTTCGAGATCGGCCGGTGAGCGCCGGTACACCCGTCCCTCGCCTCCGGAGGATCCGCCTTGGGCGGTCCGCTTCCTGGCCTTCGTCGCCGTAGTCGTGGCCTTGGCCCCCGTTACGGTCTTCGGCTTGCCCGCTCGGCTGTGGGTCGCGCCGGCGCCTGACGCCCGGGTGGCCTTCTTCGCTTTGCTTGCCTTGGTCGCCGGTGACGCCTGCTTGGGCACCACGACGTCAACCGCACCAGCGCCTTCAGGGTTACTCGTAGCCGGCTCATCCGCACCCGTGGTAGGGGCGGTGGGCTGGACCGCCGTCGGCTCGGCGGCGGGCTCACCGTCGTCAACGGGCACGGCACCGGCTGCGGGCGCCTCGTCGGATACGGCGATGGGCGGCGTGGCTATCGCCTGCCGCCCACCGGCGGCGGGCGCGATCGCCCTCAACAGCAGATCCAGGTCGACCGCGGGGATCTGGCCTGCGGTCAGCCCGTCCCCCTGCCCGGCGCGTACCACCAGTTCGGTGATGCGCGGGGTGGTGTCGTTCACCTCGACCTTCAGGGTTGTGGTCGCTCGACTGGGATCGTCAGCGGCGATGGTGATGGTATAGGAACTCATCGAATCATTCCCTCCAATGTGGATACCGGTTGTCGCCTCATGTAAGACGTCCGGCATCGCGGCAGGAACTTCACCTGTTAACCGATTGGTGTTGGTGAAGAAAGTACCGCAGGCCCTGATTTGCTATTTCAACCCATCACCCAGGTCGGTCGCTCAAGCGGTACGGCGCCGCTTGTTTTTGATCCTGTCGGCGACGGCGGTTGCGGCCTCGTGGTGCAGCCGCTTGACGACGCTCTGGTAGGTGTCTCGAGTGAGTGTGGTGGTGGAGTGGCCGAGTTGGTCGGAGACGACTTTGATGTCGACGCCGGCGTCGAGGGCGAGGGTGGCGGCGCCGTGGCGGAGGTCGTGCAGTCGGATGGGTGGCAGCCCGGCTTGTTTGACGAGGCGGCGGAAGCGTTGGGTGACCGAGTTGGGGTGCCACGGTTTGCCGTCGGGGCGGACGAAGAACAGCCCGGTGTCGGGCCAGTCCTTCCCGGCGGCGAGACGCCAGGCGGCGCGGCGGGCCTTGTATGCGGTGAGGACGGCGACGGTGTCGGGGTCGAGGATGACCTCGCGGTTGCCGGCGTCGCTCTTGGGCCGTTTCTGGTGGGCCTCGTAGCCGTGGGTGGCGATCTGGTTGACGATGCTGACCTCGCCTTTGGCGAGGCGGACTTCGGCGTCGAGCAGTCCGCATGCTTCGCCGCGGCGGGGTCCGCGGTAGGCCATGAGGTGCAGCAGGGGGTGCAGGCCCGGGGCGTGCTCGGCGGCGTAGTCCAGGAACTGGATGAGAAGGTCGTCGGTCCAGACCATGACAGGGCCGGGGACCTTACCGGTGGCCTTCCACCTGGCGACGCGTTCCGGTTCCCACACAATCGGCTTGGCACGAGCGTTGGGGGTCTTGACCAGGGTGGCGGGGTTCGTGACGCCACTGACCACCTCGCGGGCGAGGGCGTCGTTGAACGCCTTGCGCAGGGTGGCGCGGATGCGGGCGATGGTGGCGGGTCCGGTGGGTCGCACCCCTCGGACGCTGGCGCGGGTGTCGGGGTCGGGGCTGGCTTTCGCGGTGACGATGTCGGCGTTGCGTTGCTTGATCTTGTCGATGAGGTCCTCGACGTGGTGGGGGCGCAGCTTGTCCAGGACGACGTCACCGATGTGCGGGATGAGGTGCACGCGGACGTGGGATTCGTAGCCGCGGCGGGTGTTGTCATCGACGGTGATCCGCTGCAGCCAGGTGGTCAGCCAGTCGGCGAGGGTGGGCACGCCGACCAGTGGGGTGTCGGTGCGGAGCCGGTTGCGGACGGTGTCGACGTCGGGCAGGGTGCCGCCGGCGCGGAGGGTGGCTTGCAGCAGGTCGCCGATTTCGATGCGGTGGCGGCGGTTGCGTCCGGCGAGGTCGAGCAACTGTCGGGCGTGGTCGAGTTCGTCGGCGGCTTGTTTGTGGGTGTCGAAGCCGGTGGGGCGTAGCTGTCGGCGGCGGCCCTCGGCGGTGGGTGGGAGTTCCAGTTGATAGGCCCAGTGGCCGTGGTCGGGGTTCCAGGACCGGTTGACGCGGCGGAGTTTCGGGCAGTGGTTGCCCAGGGGTTTGCGGGTGCGCGGGTCGCGGCAGCCGCATCGTTTGAAGATCGATCCGTGCGACATGGGTGGGTTCTCCGGGTGGGTTGGGCTGGTGGCTGCCGGGGGCAGCGGTTTTGTCGATCGACATGCACGCTCGACTGCCCGCGACGATCAAGTCGTCGCGGGCAGTCGCCGCTCGGGGGATCTAAGGTGCGGGTGGGTGCGGGTCGTCGCCGTCGGGTGGTGCCGTGGTGGTGAGGCGCAGGGCGGCGAGGAGGCCGGCGACGGGTATCCGGTACTGGTGGCCGGCCTGGATGACCGGGACGGGAAAGGTTCCGGCGCGGGCGAGGCGGTAGGCGGTGTTGCGGGACAGTCCGAGGATCTGTCCGGCGGTGACGACGTCGGTGGTCACTCCCAGCGCGCGAACGTCGTCCTCGGTCCATCGGGGTGTGGCCGCGGGTTCGGCTGGTGGCGGGTTGTGTGAGGCGGTGCGGGTGCGTCGCCGGTCGCTCATGCCGGGGCACCCTTCGTGGCGGCGTGAGCAGTCCTGCTCGCCGGTGAGGGCCGGTGGCCCTGCCGGGGGTGGCACGGTGGGGTGCGGCTGGTCATGTCGTCACCTGCCAGCGTCTGGGGCAGAGCAGCAGCTGTAGCGCTGCCGCTGCTTGTTGGGGGACGACGCCGTTGCCGAGTACGCGGAGTGCGGCGGTGCGGGGCAGGTCGAGGTCGGTGACCCAGCCTCGTTCGAGGCCCATGAGCCATTGCACGAACGGTGGTGCGAGGACGGGCTTGCCGTGGCGGCCGGTCTGGGTCGGTTCGGGGACGGGCTGGGCGAGCAGGAGTTCCCATCGGGCGATCGCGGCGGCGTAGGGCCCCCAGCGGGTGTCGTCGGGCGCTCCGAGTTCGCCGGGGAGGCTGTCGATGGTGGTGCGCAGGTCCGCGCCGCCGGCGCCGTGGGCGCCGGGGCCGCGCCGGTCGGACGAGCGTGGTGTGGGCAGCGTCCGGGCGGGGACCTGCACCGCCGCGGAGGGCAGGGTCAGGTCACTGTGCGATCCGCGCTGTCCGGGGCAGCCCTTGGCGCCGTCGGTTGCCCTGGGGGTGGGGAGCAGGACCTGTGAGAGGGGCGGCCGGAAGCCCTGTCCGGCGCGCCGTCCGGCGGTGCCGGTGTCGCTGGCCCTGGGAGTGGGCAGCAGCCGGTCGGCGTCGGCGAGGTCGTGCGCGACGTCGTTGGCGTTGGCGGTGCCGGGTCGGGCAGTGGTGTCGGCCAGCGGACGGCGGTCCACCAGCGTCGAGGTGGGCAGAAGACCGTGGCGGGTACCGCCGGGCTCGATCACGTCGGGCAGCCCGTACTGGTGGCCGGGGCCCTTGCCGTCACGGGCGCAGGGCGTCGGCAACGTCCGCACGCCTGGTGAGTCATTGGGTGGGAGTGGCCAGCAGGAACAGCCGGTCACGTCGGTGGGCGGCGCCGATGTCGGATGCGCGTAGGCATAGCCAGCTCGTGTCGTACCCGAGCGTGGCCAGGTCGGCCTCGACGACGTCGAGTCCCCTGCGGCGCAGGGCGGCCACGTTTTCCACGAAGACGAGCGGCGGTCGAAGTACGCGAACGGCGTCGGCGACGGCACTCCACAGGCTGGAGTGCGTTCCGGTGATCCCGGCGCGTTTGCCGGCGTCGGAGATGTCCTGGCAGGGAAATCCGGCGGTGAGGACCTCAACGGGCTCGACCCGGGTCCAGTCGACGGTGCGGATGTCGCCGAGGTTGGGCACGTGCGGCCAGTGATGTTCGAGGACGGTGCGGGCGTGTCGGTCGGTTTCGGCGTACCAGGCGAGCTCACCGCCGAGCACCAGCTCGACGGCCAGGTCGAGGCCGCCGTATCCGGTGCACAAAGATCCGATGCGCGGGCCGGTGGGACAGGCATTCAACCTCCCTCCCCCGGATCCCCGGCAGCGTCCCGGCTGGACCAGCCCTGATGGCGACCGGATTCGCCTTGGGAACACGTGGGTTCGCCGGAACTCGCGGGGGTCTGCGGTCGGCGGAAGATCAGCACGTCCTCGTGCGTGATCAGGTGCAGCGGCGTGCCGGCGGTCCGCGCCTTGCGGACCGCCTGGAGTTGGAAGAACGACGGTCGGGCGACCAGGTGCCCGTCGCGGACCGCGGCCAGAAGCGCGACGCACCGCTCGGTCGGCACTAGGCCGGCGCGCAGGCCAGCGGCGATGACCGCCGAGGGCAGGTCGACCAGCTGCCCGTTCTTGCGCCAGGGCCGGGCGGTGACCACGACCGTGCCGCCGGGACGGAGCAGGGTCGCGCAGCCGGTGAGGATCTGCTCGAACCCGTCGGCCAGCCCGGTGAGGTCGCGGTAGGCGAGGTTTCCGCGGTCGGTGCCGTCGTTGTAGGCGTTGTCGAACTTCGCCACCCCGCCCGCTCCCGGCCGGACCAAGCCGTGCACGGTGGGCCCGTAGGGCGGTGAGGTGACCACGAGGGCGACCTGCCCGGCGAGGGCGGCGGGCAGGAGGGACCGCAGCCGGGTTGCGTCGCCGCGGACCACCGACGCGCGGCCGGTGGCGCCCCGGGTGTGGGCGTGGCTGATGTTGGCATCCGCGATGTCCGACCAGCGGGACTCGTACTCCACGCCGATGGCGTCCCGTCCGGCGTGGATCGCCTCGACGAGGGTGGTGCCGATCCCGCACATCGGGTCCAGCACGAGGTCGCCAGGGTGGGTGTAGGTGTGCACGGCGTGGGCGGCGATCGCCGGGAGCATCCGGGCGGGGTGCTTGACCGAGTCGGGTACGTACCGGCCGCGGCGCTGCACCGGCCCGGTCTGCTGGGCGGTCGCCCACACCGACAGGCCCTCCGGCCCGTCCGGCGCCCGGTGACGCCCGCTGGTGTCGCGGTGCCGGCCGCGGTAGGTGTCCTCGGCCGGGCTGGCCGGCCGGTTCGGGTCAGCGGGGAAGGGGATGTGCTCAGCCACGGCGGTCACCGCCCTCCCGCCGCCCCTGCGGTGCCGAGGACGGTGGCGTGGTCGGGCTGAACACGAGCAGATCGGCGTGCACGCGCAGGTGCGCCACAGCCCACGGCTGGCTGGTCTGCTGTGCGAGGGTGAGCAGTTCCTCGTCGGTGACGTGGTAGACGAACGCGTCGCCGTCGGTGTCGGCGGCGACGGCGACGATGTGCTGCAGGTAGCCCAGGCCGACCGAGGCGGCGGCGGTGGCGACCGGGGTGAAGTCCTCCGGTCCGACCGTGCTGGCGGGGACGGTGACGACGAGGACGAGGCAACCGCCGGGGCGCAGCAGCCGTGAACAGGCGGTGAGCAGCCAGGCCAGTCGGATCCGATTGGTCGCGTCGGCGGTGTCGAGGGGCCAGCAGGCCACGACCAGACTGGTCGCCTCCTGCAGCGACGCGCCGGGGCGGGCCGGGGCGGGGGACGGGGGCAGGTCGGCGTCGGTGAGGTCGTCGCCGAACCAGGCGCCCATCTCCGGCAGGTCGCCGTCGTCGGACGGGGCGGCCGGGTCGTGGCGGGCCGGCGGGGTGGGCGCTCCGATGATGAGGCTGGAGGCGTCGGTGAACCAGCCCGGGTGGTGCCGGCGACCGCCGGCCGCGCAGACGGTGGTCAGGGCGTGGTCGCCGGTGAGGTCGACGACCGCCTCGCCGGGGCGGCTGTAGGCGGCAACGAGCCGGTAGGCCAGTCGGGCGCCGATGCTGCGGCCGGCGTCGGTCTCGCTGCGGGCGGTGCGCCACACGGTGACCGGCACCGGCGGGTCGCCGGCGACCAGGTCGATGAGGGTTGGGTCGACACCGGGCGGGTCGACGGGGTGGGCCGGGTCGGGGTGGTGCTGCGGCGTGTGCTCGCTCATGTGGTGTCGGCTCCGCGCCGCGCCGTGATGCGCTGACACCCTCAAACCGGCGTTTGTCAGCTCTGGCGGACACCCCCCGGTCTGACAGAGGTCTGACAGCGCCGTCCGCTGGCCGCGTCGTCCCCCGTCCGGGAGGCGGGCCGACCCGTGCTGTCAGACCGGCGCCGCCCGGCGTGGTCGTCGCTGCCATGACGGAAGGTGACGGACATCCCTGCCCCTGGCAACGACGGCCGCCAATGACATGGGCGTGTGGCCGGCAATGTCAGACCGGCGCCGCGCCGTGACGGGGTTCGCCTGTCAGCCCCGGCGCTGTGACGCGGTGTCGGCGGTGACGGTGCCGGCGTCCTGTCAGCCGGCCGGTGTCGCTGTCAGATCCCAGCCCCGCCGCCGCCGGGCGTCGCCGTGACCGACACGGTGCCACCGCCTTACTACCAGGCAGGCGGTGTCTGACAATGGCTCGCTGTCAGGCGCGTCCGTGGCGGCCCGGCGGGGTTGTCAGACCGCTGTCAGACGCCTCCGGCGGGCTCGGCCGGGGCTGTCAGATCCGTCGGCGAGGCGCGTGTCATCAGCGACGTGCCGGTGTCAACGCGCAGGTCACGGCCGGTTTGTCAGACCGCTGTCAGAGTCGGCGCCGACGGTCGCCGGGCGTCTGCCAGACAGGTGCGCCGGTGCGCGGACACGGTGTTATCGGGGTGCTGGCCTGGGCTGTCAGAGGTCTGTGAGGTCACCGTGGCGCAATCGGTGTCCATCACGCCAGGGTGACACCGCCCCGGCATGTCATCGCGATGATCTTCTATGACATGGAGTGTGTGGACATGACCGTGTCCGACCCGGACTGGCCCGACTCGCCGTTGGACGCCGTCGACGCCGCCTTCACGGCGCTGACCACCGGCCCCGACCCGATGACACTCGACCTGGACACCCTCGGACCCGACACCGGCCTGCCGGAGGGTGTCATGACACTCCCGGCGCTGCGCGACTGGCTGCTGCGTCATCCCCGCGCCTACACGGCGCGTGACGCGGTGTGGCGGGACCTGGTCCGCCGCGCCCGCCTCGACGGCCCGTCCTGGGTCATCGCCGCGGTGGCGATGGCGATGCCCGCGCTGCGCCGCCACGCCGGCCAGCTCCATGCCGGCTGGTCCGGTGACGCCGTCGACCTCGACGCGGAGATCCTCACCGGTTTCCTCACCGCGCTGCGCGACCGGGTCGACCTGGCCAAACCCGCCCCGTACGCGGCGTTGTGCATGGCCGCCTGGCGTGCCGGGCACGAGCTGCGCCAGCGCGCCGGCACCGCGGTGCCGGTGGAGGACGTGGAGCACGTCACCGGCCCCCGCGCCCCGCACGTCCCCTACGGCCACCCGGACCTGCTGGTGCGCCGTGCCGCCCGGTTGGGCTTGCTCGAGCACACTGACCTCGACCCCTACATCGACCTGCGGCTCGGGCGCCGGGCGATCGAACCCGTCGCCGCGCGTCTGGGCATCACCGTCGACGCCCTGCGCAAGCGGATGAACGGCATCGACGAACGCCTCGCCGACGCCCTGGCCAAGGGACTGCTCACCAGCGTCGTGTCCCCCAAGGCCCGCGAGTACCTGCAGAACCAGTCCGTGCACCGCACGCAGACCCGCACCGGCCGCGCCACCACCCGGCCCAGGCGGACGGCGCCCCCGGCAGCCGCCGCTGCCTGACCTGCAGGACATTCCTGACGCGGGGTCCGACCATGACGGTCGGACCCCGCCACTGCTGTCACCCCACCCCGCTGCCGCGATGCTTGCGAGCGCTGCGGCACGCCGAGGCAGCACCGGGCTGGACCCGCGCGCGCCCGGGCTCAGCTGTGGGACGCGGTACGGCCCATGTCGGCGTACAAGTCAACGTGCCCAACGCGGTACGACCGAATGTGCCCAGGTTCGGCCGGACGCAATTGGGTGGGTTCGACCGCCGCGCAGGTGCATGGACCCGCATCGGCGGAGCGTCACCTCGTCGCACCGCAGCGATCACGGTCGGTATATCCGGCTACTCAGTGTTACCCCTCGGGTGGTATTGGCGCCCAGATCGCGGCTAGATCCTGGCGGCCTCTGGATCCTCCGGCATTCTGAACCGTTCGCCTAAGCGACGAACGATCGCCGCCAACGCGAAGGCGAAGGCAACCAGCGCGTCTGCCCAGAGAAGCTTGAGTTCACCCTCAAACGCGGCGGTGTATCCCGCGAACAACGTCGCAACGAAGCAGACAGACGCGACCGACGACGCCATCACCAGGCTGCGAGGGGCATCGGCACGCCACTGCGGCCTCGGGGCGGCTTCAGCCTGACGGTTTTCGCTCCGTTGATCCCACCACTGAAGCAGCGATGCGCCCGCTGCCATCGACATCCACGCCAGCGCGAACCCGCTCAGGCTGAACTCTCGCGGCGGCATCTCACCAAGGATCAGGGTCATCACGAGTACCAGAAGGTGCCCGCTGCTGACCATGACGACCAACCCGAACAGTCGACCCCACCAGCCGAAGCGCCACCTTTGTCTCCTGACCAACGGCGTGCTGCGACCCGTGTCGGTGCCACCCTCCGCAGAGACCATGGAGCGCAGTATATGAAGGTCTCTTGGCGTTTGTCGTAGGTCGCGGTTTCATGATCGTCCAGGACGCGGCACACGGCGGCATATCCGGATGCCGACCCGACTATTGATGGTGGTGTTGAGACCACCGCCAGAATCCGCCGTGGCCGAACCGGGCTCAGCCAGGTACACGCACTCATCTCGCCTAACTCTTCGGTCGGGCGCCGGCAGCGGCGACGGCCATGACCGTCTCGCTGACCAAAGTCGACGTTGCCATGGTTCCTCGGCGGGCGAGGGGTCGCTGCCAACCTCAGCCGCCGGGGTGCGACACCGGGGGTAATTCGCCGCCGGCTAATCTCCCTTGCGGCCCGCATCCTGGCTGGGCAGAATCCCCTCGGCAAGGGTCATGATCCGGAAACCGGGGACGCGGGCCATACGGCAAACGGGGGTCGTAGCACGGTGATCAAGGAATCCTTCGGAGCGCTGGTCGAACGCCCCTTCCGGCTGTTGTGGGTCGGTCGGACGACCTCGGCGATCGGCGACGCTCTGATGCCGGTCACGCTCGCCTTCGCGGTGTTGTCCGTCGGCGGCTCGGCCAGCGAGATCGGCGCCGTCCTCGCCACCTCCACGGTCGTCCGCGTGCTACTGCTGATCTTCGGCGGCACCCTGGCCGACCGGATGTCCCGCCGGTTGCTGCTGGTTGGCAGCGACCTCTTCCTGCTGGTCGTTCAGGCAATCGTCGGCGTGCTGCTGCTGACCGGGCGCAGCAGCGTCGCCATCCTGCTGGCCGCGGCGGTGTGCTACGGGGCCGCGTCGGCGATCTCCAAGCCCGCGTTCACCGGCCTCGTCCCGCAGACAATCAGCAAACCCCGGCTCCAGCAGGCCAACGCGCTGATGGACATGTCGCGCAGCGGCGCGGACATCCTCGGACCGGCCGTCGCGGGCGTCGCCGTTGCCACCACCTCGGTCGGGTGGGTCTATCTGGCGGACGCCCTCACCTTCGGAATCAGCGCCGTGGCGCTGACCCTGCTCCGACTGCCACCGCTGGTCCGCAAGATGCGCACCAGTTTCTTCGCCGACCTGGCGGTCGGCTGGCGCGAAATGGCCTCCCGTACCTGGTATTGGGTGGCCCTGTGCGGGCACGCGGTCTGGAACCTCGGATCGACCGCGTTCTGGGTCCTCGGCCCGGTCATCGTCGCCAAGCAGGCCGGCGGCGCGTCGGGTTGGGGCATGGTGAGCGCCAGCATGGCGGTCGGCGCCCTGGTCGGCGGCGCGGTGGCGCTGCGGCTGCGACCGCGTCGCCCGCTGATCGTGGCCCACCTCGCGTTGCTGCTGACCGGCCTGGGCCTCGCCTCCCTGATCGGCCCGTCGCCGGTGGTCGTCACCCTACTGGCCGGGCTGGTGGGCGCCGCTGGCGTCGCATTCGTCAACAACGTCTGGACGACGGTGGTGCAGCGATTGATTCCGGAGGAGGTGCTGTCCCGGGTGAGCTCGTACGACTGGCTGGTGTCGTTCACCGTGGCGCCCCTCGGCTACGCCCTGGTGGGGCCCTTGTCGGAACGGGTCGGCACCGCCGCCACACTCCAACTGGCGCTCGCCGTGATCGTGCTCGGCGTCGTCCTCGTCCTGCTCGTGCCGCGGATCCGCCAGCTCCGGCAGAGCACAGACGGCGAGCTTTCCGGATGGCCGGAGCACCGCCCCGCCGCCGAGCCGGCCGCGGCCGCCGCCACCGCCAGCGGCCCGGCGGGCGGGGGCTCCGTCCGCGGGTGACCCGCTAGGCAGGCTTTGAGGCCAAGTTGCTGGCCGGCGATTCGAACCCCCACCCGATCGCGGTGGACCGGCCTGAACGAGCGACCTTGTCGGGGGTCGGAGCATGTCATGGAGCATGGCCAGCACGGTGACGCACTGCCAGGAGCTCCATCGCCGTACTTGGTGTTCGTCGAGGCCGACCTGGCTCTTGCCGGCCTGGAAGCTTTCTTCGACTGCCAATCCGCTGGCGGCTACCCGGACCAGCGTGGCAAGGGGCACTGCGCCGCTGGGCAGACACCTGGCCACCGTCGAGGGCGAAGTGGCCAAGGACCTGGTCTCAAGGCTTGCGCACCTGCCTGACGGCGATCGGATGCGCTGCTTCCTTCCGCGGTACGCGTTGCGCATCTGGGACCACGCGGACGAGCTCACTGATGTCGCCCTTTGTTTCCGCTGCCACTTGGTCAGCTACCGCCGGTGCGGCAAGGAGACCAGCTTCGGCTTCGACGCCAACGCGGCGGTCAGCAAAGGCCTGCTCGACGTGCTGCGCGCGCACGACGACTCGTACACCGGTCAAGCGTGATGTCCCGAGGCAGCATCCACGATGAGCCGGAATCGTTGCTCCAACCACCGTCCGTGCAGACTGCGAGGCGATTTCAATGCCGTTACGCAACGTTCCGAGGGAGCGGGGAGGTAGGCGAGAGCGAGCAACGCTTGCTGGCCGGGATCCAAGCGTCGCCATCTGCATCGACGTTGGGTTCGGCAGTCGCGGATCCGGTCGGCCAGGCGGTTCGGGGCGCGTGTGGACAGCGGAATCGCGGCAGGGTAAGACAGCAACGAGCTCCAGGTTGGAGCATCGGGTCTGAAGAGAGTGACTCGCGAGCCCGCCCGAAGCCGGCACAGTGGTGGACATTGCGACGGAGCGCTACCAGGGCCCGCAGTAGGGCTTGCGACTGGGGCGAGACTGCGAGAAGTGCTGGCGTCGCTTCAGCCCCCCGGCGCCTAACGGATTTGACCTTGGGTCACTGGGCACGTTCGGTCGTACTTACCTGGGTACGTTCACTCGTACGCCGACAGCCCAGCCAGATCACCCAGGGTGCGGCGCTGGGCCCGGTGCGATCCGGCGCATGCCTACCGAGCCGCCGGGCGCGAGGTCCCGTGCCCCGGATGTCAAGGGTTGTCAGAGCCTGAAGACCTTGCCGAGGTCTGGCACGGGACGCCACCGCCGGTTTGTCAGAACTGACAGCCGGCGGTCCGCGCTGTCAGCAGCGCAACGCGCCCGCCCCTGCGGTGCCGTCTGAGCTGGGCTTTCAGACGTGCGGCTTCGCTGCCAGACCCGTGTCAGGTCCAGGGGTGTCCGCCAGAGCTGACAAACGCCGGTTTGAGGGTGCGGAACATTTCCCGCGGCGCCGCACGAGGCGCTCCGGGGGTTCCGCCCGCCGCCGGGCCCCGAGGTTGGGGCTGACGCGAGCCGGGCGCCTCGGGTGCCGCGCCGTCTTGGTGCGCTGACACCTCACCGATACCCGCCACACCCGACAGGGAGGACGTGCTCCTCCCGAGGGTCTGTCGCGGCTCGACGACGTCCCTGCCTCCCGCGCCCGGCGGCGGCCCCTGACCGCCGTTTCGACGCCCCACCCCTGGCAGGGGGTGGGGCCGGAGGTGAAACCGCCCATGTCCCGCATCCCGGCACGTCTTCGTGCCCTCACCCACTCCCGCACCGCCCGGCAGGTGGGCCGCGTCGCCGCCGTCACCGGCGCGGTGATGCTGTTCCTGTCCGTTCCCGCCGCCGCGCACGCCGACACCGGCACGCCGGTGGTGCTGGCGGCGAACTCGCTGCCGGTGGTCATCAACAACCTGCGGCTGTGGCTGATCGGCATCCTCGCCGCCGTGGCCACCCTGTTCCTCGTCCTGGCCGGCGTGTACTGGGCCACCGCCGGGGGTGACCCGGCGCAGGTCGACAAGGCCAAGGGCGCGCTGAAGAACGCCCTGATCGGCTACGGCCTGGCGATCCTCGCGCCGGTGCTGCTGCAGGTCGTCAAGGGAATCGTCGGAGGCTGATGCCGTTATGGGTTGGCTGCTCGACCAGATCCTGGACTGGCTGGCGGCGGCGATCCTCGCGACCCTGGACGCGCTGATCGGGGTGATCAGCAGCGCGCTGCTGATCACCCCGAACGTCACCGCCCTGCCGCAGGTGCAGGCCCTGACCGGCCGTTCGGTGCTCGTCGTGGACACCGTCTTCGTCCTCGCCTTCGTCGCCGCCGGGGTGCTCACCATGACCGCCGGCGGCGACGAACGCTCCCGCTACACGATCAAAGACCTTCTCCCGCGCCTGATCGTGGGGTTCGTCTCCGCGCACTTCTCCCAGCTGTGGTGCGGCATGCTCATCGACCTCGCCAACGCCCTCACCGCCGCTGTCACCACCGGCGAGGGTGACAGCGACGGCGCGCTGCGGGCGATCAAGACGCACATCGCCGCCGGGCAGGACAAGACCGCGGTGCTGCTGTTCGTGATCTGTGTGGCGATCATCGCCGTGCTGCTGGCCGGCACGGCGTTCAGCGTGATCGTCCGCTTCGCCGTCGTGCTCGTCCTGACCGCCTTCGCCCCCTTGGCGCTGGCGTGTCACGCGCTGCCGCAGACCGATCCGGTCGCCCGCCTGTGGTGGCGCTCCTACGCCGGCACTTTGGCGGTGCCGGTGGTGCAGGGCTTCACCCTGTATGCCGGGCAGTGGATGCTCACCGACCCCGACCACCTGCTGCCCGTGCTCGGCCTGCCGGTCGACCCAGGCGGGTTGATCAACCTGTTCGTGGTGATGGTCATGCTGTGGACCACCCTGCGGGTGCCCGCCCTGATGCGCCGCTTCGTCTCCGCTTCAGGCGGCGGCCGTGGCACGAACATGGTCGGCGCCGCGGTGCGGGTGATCCTGGTGCAGCAGGTCACCCGCTCGATTCCCGGCCTCGGCCGGGGCCTTCGGGCGGTGGGCCGATGACCCCCCGCGACCACGCTGACACCGGTCGGGCGCGGATGCCCGCCGACGTCGACGCCCCCGACAAGGTCGCATACGGGCTGACATTCCGGCAGCTCGCGATCCTCGCCGTCGCCGCCCTCGCCTTCTACGGCGCCTGGCAGAGCCTGCACACCGTCGTGCCGGTGCCGGTGCTCGTCGGCGCCGCCGTTGTCGTCAGCGGGCTGGTCTTCGGTGTCGCGGTCGGCCGCCGTGACGGACTGTCCCTGGACGTGTGGCTACTCGCCGCCGTCCGCCACTCCCGGGCGCCTCGGGCGCTGTCGACCACCGACACGACGTCGAAGACCCCCGACTGGGTCCAGGCACCGAAGACGACGGTGATGCTGCCGGCGCCGCTGAAGCTGCCCGCCGACGCGATCGACGACGGCGGGGAGATCCACCTCGGCGGGGTCCGGGCGGCGATGGTCGCCGCCACCAACGTCAACCTCGCCCTGCGCACTCCCGACGAGCAGGCCGCGCTGGTCGACACCTTCGGCCGCTGGCTCAACAGCCTGTCCACGCCGACGCAGATCGTCGTGTCGGCGCAGCCGGTGGACCTGCACTCGGCCGCCCGCACCCTCGCCACCGCGGCGGACGCCCTGGCGCACCCGGCCCTGGCCGACGCGGCAACCGACCACGCCCGCTTCCTCGACGACCTCGCCACCCGCAGGGATCCGCTGCGCCGGCAGGTCCTCATCGTCACCCGCACCAGCGCGGGCGAGCGGGGCGAGCACGCCGCCCGCCGACGCGCCAACGACACCGTCCGCGCCCTGTCCGGCCTCGGCGTCACCACCCGGGCCCTCGACGGGGCGGCCGTCACGGCGGCGATCGCCGCCGCCGCCGACCCCTACCGCCCACCCCGACCCGGCGGCCTCGCCGCGCCCGACACCGTCATCACCGGGCCGGACATCCACACCGACAGAAAGAAGCGCCCCCGATGAAAGCCCGCACCCGTTCCCGCACGCCCACCAGCGGTGGCCGCCAGCCCTCTACGCTGGCGGCCACCGTCGCTCCCGCCTCTGTCGAGGTGACCCCGCGGATGCTGCGCGTCGGCGACGGCTACGCCGCGACCCTCGTCGTCACCGGCTACCCGGCCGAGGTCGGCCCGGCCTGGCTGGAGCCGCTGCTGTCCTGGCCGGGCCGCCTCGACCTGGCCCTGCACATCGAGCCGCTGCCCGCCCCGGTCGCCGCGTCCCGGTTGCGCAACCAGCGCGCCCGCTTCGAGTCCTCGCGGCGCGCCGACGCCGAGGCCGGCAAGCTGTCCGACCCATACGTGGAAGCCGCCGCGGACGACGCCGCCGACCTCGCCCAACGGCTCGCCCGCGGCGTGGCGAAGCTGTTCCGCGTCGGGCTCTACCTGACCGTGCACGCACGTACCGAAGACGAACTCCTCGAAGCCTGCGCGCAGGTGAAAGCAGCCGCCGCGTCGACGCTGATCGAGGTGCAGCCCGCCACCTGGCGACACCTCGCCGGCTGGACAACTACCCTGCCGCTGGCGACGGACTCGCTGCAGGTGCGCCGCACTATGGACACCCAGGCCCTGGCCGCCGCGTTCCCCCTCGCGTCGGCGGACCTGCCCGCGCCGCTGCCCGGTGACCCGCCTGCCGAAGGCGGCATCCTCTACGGCGTCAACCCCGACTCCGGCGGCATCGTCTGGTGGGACCGCTGGGCGCAGGAGAACCACAACTCCGTGGTCCTGGCCCGCTCCGGGGCCGGGAAGTCGTACTTCGTGAAGCTGGAGATCCTGCGCAACCTCTACCAGGACGTGCAGGTCGCCGTCATCGACCCCGAAGACGAGTACCTCCGCCTCGCCGACGCCGTCGGCGGAACGGTGGTGCGCCTCGGGGTGGCAGGGGTGAAGGTCAACCCCTTCGACCTGCCCGCCGGGGACACCCGCCCCGACGTGCTCACCCGACGGGGGCTGTTCCTGCACACCCTCATCAGCGTGCTGCTCGGCCAGCAGCCGCCCCCGGCGGAGCGGGCGGCCCTGGACCGGGCCATCCTCGCCGTCTACCGGGCCGCGGGCATCAGCGCCGACCCCGCCACCCACCACCGCCCCGCCCCGCTCCTGCGCGACCTCGCCGACCGCCTGCACGCCGACGACGACCCCGCCGCCGGCAAGCTCGCCGCCCGCCTCGCCCCGTGGGTGGAAGGGTCGTTCTCGGACCTGTTCGACGGGCCGAGCACCACCCGCCCCGACGGGCACCTCGTGGTGTGGTCGCTGCGGCACCTGCCAGACGAGCTGCGCACCGTCGGCACCCTCCTCGCCCTCGACGCGATCTGGCGGCAGGTCGACGCCCCCCGCCGGCTGTCCGCCCGCCGGCTGGTGGTGGTGGACGAGGCGTGGCTGCTGATGCGCGACGGCGAAGGCGCCCGGTTCCTGTTCCGCATGTCCAAGGCCGCCCGCAAACGCCACGCCGGCCTGACCGTCATCACCCAGGACGTCGCCGACGTCCTCGGCACCGACCTCGGCCACGCCGTCGTCGCCAACGCCGCCACCCAGGTGCTGCTCAAGCAGGCCCCGCAGGCCATCGACGCCATCGGCGACGCGTTCGGCCTCACCGCCGGCGAACGCCGCCTCCTGCTCGCCGCCCGCGTCGGCACCGGCCTGCTGATCTCCGGCACCAACCGGACCAGCTTCGAGGCCATCGCCTCCGACACCGAGCACCAGCTGTGCACGACAGGCTTCGAGTTCAACGAATCTGATCGGTGATCCCGACTGAACCCTGGGGCAGTTTGCCCCGGGGGCGCGAGGAGTGCCCCAGAGTTTAGGGAACTCCGGGCGCACGAGCCGGCGTGTGGGCTCGCCGGTGGCCGGCTGGGCCGCCGACGAGCGGGTGGGGCCAGGAGCGCTGCGGGTGTTACCCGCTGGGTGGGCAGCCCGGCATGCTGCCGCCCACGCAGCGGGTGCGCTGGTGAGGACTGTGCCCGCGCAGCGGACCCCTGTCGGCGTGCCGGCTCTGATGCAGAAACAGGTACGGCTTGATATATAGATCTTTATCGGCCTCAGCCAGCCTCCGGTGGGGGCTGCCTTGAGGGCCATAGGATTGGCCGCCGAGCACGATAGGTGACCCTGCGTTACAAGCAAACACTCAGCGGGCGAACCGCTCCGCATCCGCTTCTGCCGATGAGCGTGCGTCACTATGCTGTCGTCCCGGACCGCGATGTGGGGGGCTCCGAGGTGTCTGCGACCGCATCCCTGTACGTCCTCGATCGAGACCGGGTGGTGGAACTGGTCTGTCTAGGCCGTGTCTCCTGGATCTTGGCGGGTGGGATCCAAGGTGAGGTTGAGTAGTTCCAGGCCGGTGACGGGCTGGAAGCCGATGTCGGTGTAGAGCGTCAGAGCGGGGGTGTTGTCGGTCTCGGTTTGGAGTGAAACGCGATGCGCGCCAGCGGCACGGGCGTTGTGGATGACGTGCTGGAGCAGGGCGTTCGCGATACCGCTGCGGCGATGGTGCGGGGCCACGTAGAGGTCGCGGATCGACCATGAGGTGCCCAGCATGAGCGATGCCGGCATGATCGTGACCGTGATGAAGCCGCAGACGTGATCAGCTCGGGTGGCGGCAGCGGCGGAGATCCGGTGTTGTGCGAGTTGGTCGTGCAGCCAGGAGCGGGTGATCTCTGGGGTTGACGGTTGGCCGTAGTGCGCCCGGTAGTCGTCGAACAGAGCAGCTACCTGATCGAACGCCGGATAGGCGGAGGCTATTGGCACGATCGTCGTCGTCATGCCGTAAGTGTGGCCGACGGTTAAGCCAGTGTGTCTGTTAGTGCCGGACCACGTCAGCGAGCGCGCGTCGATACGGTCGATTGTGGCCGTGAACCTTCGAGTAGGCCGCTATTCTCGGCCGACCCAGGTGGCGACGCACGCCTCGTTGCCCTCGGCGTCGGCCAGGACCCACCACTTCGGTGCGTGCGCATCAGAGACCAGCTGGCCACCCGCGGCCAATGCGGCGGCGATGCGGGCCTCGGCCTGATCATGCGGGACGGCGACATCAAGGTGCATGCGGTTGCGTTGTGGACGCCGGGCGTCCATTGGCTGCAACCCGAAGCCCGGCCCCCGGCGCGCCGGGTCGGCTAGATAGTCATCATCGATCTGGCGGTAACCCAGCAGCGCCCGCCAGAACGGCAGCACGTCCGCGCGGACGAGGGCGTCGAGGGTGACGTTGATGAGCTGCACGGCGGTCGGGTCGGCGGGGATGTCCAGTTCCCCGGCGGCAGCCGAGATCCGCCGGGCCAGCGCAACGTCGCGCGACAACAGGGACACCGTGACGCCGGCATGACGCAGATCGACGTTGACGTACTGCTGCTCCGCGCCACCGACGAGGCGGCCGACCTCATCGACGAGCGCTATGCCCTTGGCCAGCGATCCGGTGCGGAAATACGCCGAGACCACGTGGTAGAGGCAGCGCCAGTCCTCGACACCGTCGGCCGCGTGGAACTGCCCGGCCGTGATCTGCACCGTCATGCCGGCGAACCTAGCATCGGCGGCGCGACGGAGCGCACGGTGGCTCTCGCACTCACTGGTCGGCGGTGCACTCTCATGCCGCCGTCCGTGCGCGCATACTGATCGCGAGTGGTCACGCTCGGTAGCTGGCCTTTGAGCCGAGCAGGCATCCTGATCTGCCGATGACAGTGTGTCTCACTCCTGGGGAGCGGGGCGTTTTCCGATGCTGCTCTGCAGGCGAAGGAGGTAGCCGTCTGGGTCCTGCACGAGGAATTGAACTACCCCGGCCTCTTCCGTGCCGGTCCGGTACCACTTCTCCTCGGGCTCCAGGAATAAGGACCACTGAGCTGCTGCAAGACGCTGCAGCGGCTCTTCGAGGCTCGGAACACCGACCTGGAGATTAACGCCGCGCCCTAACGGGACATCGAGCTCGCCGGTTCGCCAGGTCCGCCCCACGCCGATCTGGTCGAGCATGAGATGGGCCCTTCCAAGGACGAGATAGGCGAAGCCGTCCTCGATGCGCGCGTATGAAACGTCGAAGCCCACCAGATCGCACCAGAACCCCAGCGAGGCGGTCAGGTCGAGGACCGCAAGCTCGGGCACCAGTTGCGGCTCACCCTCAGTCATACACGCGAGTCTGGCATGAGTGGGTTCATTCTCAGGCCACGGTGACGCCATGTCGTGTCCCGCCCTGCGAGGCGGCGCGTTATCGCACTCGCCACCGCCGACGTCGAGACGCTCAACAGAACCGCCGACCAGTGGACCGGACAACGGGCCGACGAAAACGAGTTCATCGACGACCAACTGGGCCAGGAACTCATCCGCGACGTCGCCACCCGATCAGCGGAGGCAGAGCGGACCATGTGTTCGATCTACTGCTGGATCTGCTAACGCATCGACTAGGCCGCCCACGTACCCAGCCATTCGCGTGTACCGGCCCAAGATCAGGTGCACTGATCTGCCGCCGGTCGTGCGCGCCGACCGCGGGGCACCCGTCACCGCCTGTAGCCGGCCCACTTGGTGGGAACGCCCTGCTTTGCCGAAGAGCGGATGTCTGCCGTGCCGGACGGTCAGCCGCCGAAGCGGGCTCGGTACTGGCCGCGGGTGATCGTATGGACGGCGACGGGTTGATGGTGCCCCGGTACGACAGTGTCGAATTTGCGCGAAAGTCCCAGCTTCTCCATGACCCGTGCCGACCTGACGTTCTCGACGTGGCGAACGCTGATGATGCGGTCTAGGCCACGGTCGAGGAAGCCGAACCGCATGGCTGCCGTGGCCGCCTCTGTGGCGTACCCATATCCCCAGGACCCTCGATCGAGCCGCCACCCAATCTCCACGGCCGGCATCACCTCCGGCAGGAAGTCGGGCACCGCGAGTCCAGCCCATCCGATCAGTACGCCGGTCTCGCGAACCTCGACGGCGAACAGGCCGTGTCCGCGCTCCTCCCAGTTCGCGATCATCTTTTGCAAGCCTTCAGCGCTCTGCCGGCGATCGCGCACGGAGCCGTCCATGATGTAGCGCATCACCTCCGGGTCGGCGTTAATGGCCGCGAGGGCGTCGAGGTCGTCGTCTCGCCAGCCGCGGAGGGTCAGCCGCTCGGTCTCCAAGGTGATCACGGGATTATTCTCGATGCCGCACCTTCCCCGCTCCAAGGCGGGCCGCCCCCGGCACGGGACCTCACTCCAGCCATCGGCGTCCTCGGACGGGCGCCCGCGATGCTGAGATCGCGAACGCACCACGTCCGGATCTGCCGCTGACCGCGCGCCGGTGACCGGATCTGCCGAATTGAGGATGTCTGGCTCGCGACTCAAGCGACTGGCAAGAGGTACGGCCCGTCCCCGGTAAGACGGGTAGGGACGGGCCGTAGCTGTGCGCAAGGGTGGACAGGACGGCGGTGAGCCGATGATCAGATGGTGAAGCCGCCGTCGACGTTGATCGTCGCCCCTGTGATGTAACGCCCGTCCGGGCTGGCGAGGAACGCCACCGCGGCGGCCACGTCGGCTGGCTCCGCGTAGTGGCCGAGGGCGGTGAACCCGTTGATCGTGTCGGCATTAGGGCCGTCGGCTGGGTTCAGTTCGGTGTCGGTGGCCCCTGGATTTACCAGATTCACGGTGATCGCCCTGCCGCCGAGTTCGCGTCCGAGCGCCTTGGTCAGGCCGATCAGGGCGGTCTTGCTCATCGCGTACAGCGAGAAGCCCGGGAAGACTGCCCGCTCGGCCATGTTGCTGCCGATGTTGATGATCCGCCCACCGGCCGACATGTGGCGCACCGCGGCCTGCGAGGCGATGAACGGCGCCCGTACGTTGACCGCGACGGTGTGTTCGAACTCTTCTAGGCTCAATTGCTCCAGCGGTCCGAGCAGGAACGCGCCGGCGTTGTTGACCAGGATGTCCAACCGACCCAGCTCACCGGCGACCCGGTCAACCGCGGCGACCACCGCCGCCGGGTCGGAACTGTCCGCCTGCACGGCGATCGCCCGCCGTCCCGCGGCCTTGATCTGGTCCACCACGTCGTCGGCGCGTTGCTGATTCTGCTGGAACGTCAGCGCCACATCGGCGCCCTCCTTGGCCAGGCGCAACGCCACTGCAGCGCCAATCCCACGACCACCACCGGTAACCAGAGCTACCTTGCCGTCAAGTGCGTTGTTCATGACGGAAAGCCTGGTCGACAAAAGGCCAGCTGTCCGGCGGTGATCGGACGCCGCGTTCGGGTCACCGGTACCAACGGCCCCACCTGCCCGGTGGCAACCACCCCCGACCGCACCGCCGACAACATCCACTTCTGCCGCGGACCGCGCGTCACAAGCAGTGAGCGGGAGACGCGCAGGCTCAGCCTCCGGTCGTGCCGATGACAGCGCGTTTTGGCTCGCGTAGGTTGGCGCCATGGCGACCTATTGGACTTTGGGGTGCGATGCCGACGACCCCCAGCGGATCGCTGCCTTCTGGGCGCTTGCCCTGGGATATGTCAAGGAGCCCGGTTTCGATGAGCCCGACAACGTGTCCATCGTCGACCCGGGTTGCAGGAGGCCCGCAATCGGTTTCCTGAAGGTGCCCGAGGGCAAGTCCGCTAAGAACCGGATACATATCGACGTCCGGGTGGCGGGTCCGGGTCCCTGGGACATGACAGAGCGTGCACGACTGATCTGGCGGAAGGTGCCCGAGTTGGTGGCCGCCGGTGCGACGGTGGTCCGCGAGGAGTGGTACGGCGACGCCTTGGGGCACGTCGTCATGCAGGACCCCGAGGGCAACGAGTTCTGCGTCGCCTGATGCCGTGATGGAGTGCGAGTTTGAGGGCGTGGTGTGGGAATGGCGAGGGCCGTCCCCGTACCACTTCATGACGGTCCCGCGTGAGTGTGCCGACGTCGTGCGCCAGTTGGCATCGGCGGTCACGTACGGCTGGGGCATGGTGCCCGTCGAGATTCGGCTCGGGCGAAGCCGATGGCGGACCTCGTTGTTTCCTAAGGACGGTGGCTACGTGCTGCCCCTGCGAGATTCGGTGCGCAACAAAGAGGACATCGGCCTCGACGACATCGTGCACGTCCGCCTGGTCGTGCTCGCGGGATAGCAGCCGCAGGTCGTAGCGCCGCGCGGAGTCAGCGCCGATCCCACTGCAGTGCGGTCCCGCAGAGCGGCACAGCAATCCGACGGCATCCGCATCTGCCGCGATCCGCGCGCTACGCAGCGTCACGCCGAGCTGGCCCGGTTGCCGTCCGGTCGTGCCGATGTGAGTGCGCGTCGTGACCGCCAGTGCAGCCAGGCTTGCGGGGTATGCCAGGCTCGGGGCCTACTGATTGACTATCGGCGTGGAGGACCGGCCCGATAACTTGTCAGCTCGACTGACGCGTGTGGCGGCGAAGTTGGAGGCTGCCGCGTCGATGCCCGGGGATCCGGTGATGTTCGGTGCAAC
>NZ_JBSWCE010000061.1:0-27140 GCF_056780015.1 Micromonospora sp. R311 | reverse complement strand
AACCCCAGCCAACACCACCCCTACGACAATTCCCCGGCCCTGACCAACCCGGCGAACGTTAGTGGCCACCGCACTAGCCGGGCCGGACGCTGAGCGGGACGTCCCGCAGGTCGGGCACCTCCTGCCGGCGCGGCTCCCGGGTCAGCGTCGCGGTGAACTCCTCCGGCCGGACGTCGAGGTACGGCGAGGCCTCGGCATCGGCGAAGCCGCCCGCGGCCACGGCGGCCGGGGCGGGGCACTGCTTCTCCGGGCGCACCTGGATGACCTGCCCGGGACGGACCAGGTAAGAGGGCTGGTTGACCTTGCCCCCGTCCAGCGTGAACGTGTTGTTCGAGATCAGGTGGCGGGCCTCGTTGACGGTACGGGCGAAGCCGGCCCGGTGCACCAGCGCGTCCAGCCGCTGCTCCAACTGCCCGGCCAGGTTCTCCGCCGCATCACCGGGCTGCCCGGCGGCCGTCACCAGCGCCCGGACCAGCTGCCGCTCGCGCAGGTCGTACGCGGCCCGGAGCCGGTGCCGCTCGGCGTCGGGCAGTCGGTAGCCGCGCGGGGCGCGCCGCGGCCCGCCGCGGACCCCGATCGGGTGCTGCTGCCGGCGCAGCCGGTAACCCCAGGCCGGCTTGAGCGGTACGTCGTCGGTCGGCGCGATGTTGACCCTGGTCCGCAGCGTCATGGTGCCCTCCCTCGGCTCTCTGGCCCAACACCCTGCCGCCGAGCCGGGTGAGCCGTCGCCACCCGATCCGGGTGATCCGGTCAGGCGCGCCCGGCGGCGACCGGACCGGGATCGACGAGGACGCCGGGGTTGAGCACCCAGGACGGGTCGAGCGCGGCCTTCGCCGCGCGCAGCGCGAGCGCGACCGGTTCCGGGCGCTGCCGGTCGTACCAGGGCCGGTGGTCGCGGCCGACGGCGTGGTGGTGGGTGATGGTGCCGCCGGCGGCGAGCAGGGCCGCCGAGACGGCGTGCTTGATCTGGTCCCACTGGGCGAGCGTGGCGCCCCACCGGCCGGTGGCGTAGACCCCGAAGTAGGGGGCCGGCCCGTCCGGGTAGACGTGGGTGAACCGGCAGGTGACCACGCCGGTCGCGCCGACCTCGCGCAGCGCCGCGCCGGCCGCGTCGAGCACCGCGGCGCGCAGCGCGGGGTACCGGTCCCAGGTGCACGCCGTCTCGAAGGTCTCCACGATCATCGACCGGGCGGCGAGCGCGTCACGCTGGTACGGCATCCGCAGGAACGAGGAGCGCCAGGTGTCCACCGCCCCCGGCCGCCGGGAGCCGGACGCCTCGCCCTGCCGGGGTGGGTCCGGCAGCGTGCCGCCGTGGTCGCGGCACAGCTCGACGGCCCGGTCCAGCCGGGACCCGACCGGGTGGTCGGCGGACTCGAAGCCGAGCACGAGCACCCCGCCGGTGCTGGCGGTGCCGGCGTTGAGCAGCGCCTCCGCCGGGTCGAGCAGCCGGCAGTTGCTCGGCTGCAGCCCGGACTGGGCTATCGCCCGGGTGGCCGCCACCGCCGCGTCATGGTCGTCGAAGTGCACCGCCGCGTCCGCCCGCCAGCGCGGCCGGTCCTGCAGGCGCAGCCACGCCTCGGTGATGACGCCGAGCGCGCCCTCCGAACCGAGGAAGAGCCGGTCGGGGGACGGTCCCGCGCCCGAGCCGGGCAGCCGGCGTGACTCGCTGGTGCCGGCGGGGGTGACCACCCGCAGCGACTCCACCAGGTCGTCGATGTGGGTGAGGACTGTCGCGTAGTGCCCACCCGCCCGGGTGGCCAGCCAGCCGCCGAGCGTGGAGAACTCGAACGACTGCGGGAAGTGCCGCAGCGTGAGGTCGTGCCGGCGGAGCTGGTCCTCCAGCGCCGGGCCGAACACCCCGGCCTGGATGCGCGCCGCCCGGCTGGTCCGGTCGACCTCCAGCACCCGGTCGAGGTGGCCGAGGTCGAGGCTGACCGTGGCCGGGTAGCCGTCGCCCACCCGCGGTTCGACGCCGCCGACCACGGACGAGCCGCCGCCGTAGGGGATCACCGCCACCCCGGCCCGCGCGCACCAGTCCAGCACGTCGACGACGTCCGGTTCGGACGCCGGACGGACGACCAGGTCCGGCGGGTGCCGGACGTCGCCGTGCAGGTTCCGCACGACGTCCCGGAACGCCTTGCCGTGCGCGTGCGCGGCCCGGTGGGTCGGGTCGGTCGAGCAGAGGTGGGCCAGTGCCGCGGGCGGGGCGACCCGCGGCGGCCGCAGGCCCAGCTCGGCCACCGGCGGTGGGACGTGCGCGGTCAGGTCGGCGTCGGGCAGCAGGGTACGCACCCGGTCGGTGAGCGCAGCGGCCTCCGCGCCGGTCACCGCGTCCTCGACGTGCCCCCAGCCCCACCACGAACGGTGCTTCCCGGCCATCCGGCCTCCCCGCCGTCACCCAGCCCCAGCTCGATCCGCCGTAACGTACTCGACCGGCGGCGGTGCCCGGTATCCCTCCGGTGGCGGCCGTCCCGCCGGGAAGGTGACCGGGGCCGCGCCGCTGCGCTGGCTTTCCCGCCCGTCCCTGCCTACGGTGTGCGGTACCGCACCGACCGTGACGGAGCGAGGAGCGACCAGAGTGGACACCTCACCGATCGACCTGGCGCGACTGACCTTCGGCCGGGACGACGCCGAGTCGGACATCGCCAACGGCCTGCTCCGCCAGGGCTTCGTGCCGACGGCGGCGTACGAGGCGGCGGTACGTGGGCGCAAGAGCCTGATCATCGGGCGGAAGGGCGCCGGCAAGAGCGCCATCTGCCGGCTGCTCGACGGCGGACCGGACGGCGGGGTGGTGACCAGCCTGATCACCCCGGACGACGCCACCGGCGAGGAGCTGCGCCGGTTCGAGTTGCCCGGGTTGAACCCGGAGACGGCCAAGTCCCTGGTGTGGCGGTACGTCTTCGCCGTGCAGATCAGCCGCTATCTCGTCGGGCACGCCCGGCAGCGGCACCGGCGCCGGCTGCGCCGCGCGCCGGCCAACATCCGCCGGCTGCGCCGTTTCCTCAAGGCCCAGCACGAGAGCGGCGAGCAGAAGCTGTACGACCGGGTGCTCACCGGCACGCGCCGGCTGCGGGCGTCGTCGATCGGGTTGGGCGCGCTCGGCGTCAGCGGCACCCTGGAGGTGCGGGAGGCGTCGGAGGGCGCCCGCGCGGCACGCCAGCTCGACGTCCTGGAGGAGGTGATCGGGCGGGCCGTCGCGGAGCTGGACTGCCCCGCCGACCACCCGACGTTCCTGCTCGCGGTCGACCAGGTGGAGCAGATCTGGTCCAACGACCCGGCCTCCGACGAGCTGGTGGTCGGGCTGCTGCTGGCCAGCAAGCACGTGCTGAGCGTCCTCGGCGGCGCGGTCCGGTGCGTGCTGTTCCTGCGCAGCGACATCTACGACTCGTTGCGGTTCGCCGAGAGCGACAAGTTCCGCGGCGAGGAGGAGCGCATCGACTGGACGCCGGAACTGCTCGGCGAGGTGCTGCTGCGCCGGGCCTCGGCGTCGCTGGGCCGGCCGGTGCCGGCCGACGAGCTCTGGGGGCGGGTGCTGCCGGAGTCGATCGGCGGTGAGCCGATCCTGCACTACCTGACCGCCCGGACGCTGCTGCGGCCCCGCGACCTCATCCAGTTCGTGACCCTGTGCCAGGACACGGCACTGCGGCACGGCCACCGCGGCATCGAGCCGTCCGACGTGCGGGCGGCGACCCGGGACTTCTCCCGCTGGAAGCTCCAGGACCTCGGCAACGAGTACCTGGTCAGCTATCCCTTCCTGACCCGGCTCTACGCGCTGTTCCAGAACTCCGGCTACCTGGTCACCCGCAAGGCGCTGCACGCCCGGTTCGCCGAGGTGCGCGACAGCCTGGTGGAGCAGTTCCCCGAGTACGCGCACCTGCTGGAGCCGGACGTGGTGATCGACGTCCTGTTCGGCCTCGGCTTCCTCGGCGTACGGCGGGGCGCCGACGTCGTCTACGGCGGCTCCGGCCGGGACGTCATCCAGCCGCAGGAGACCGAGTTCCACGTCCACCCGTGCTTCCGGGCCGGTCTCAACGCGGAGGCGCCGGTCAACTTCGAGCGGTTCGAGGGGCCGGTGGTCAGCCGGGCGGTGAGCGGATACGAAGGCTACAACTTCGGGGTCATCGGCAACGTGGTCTCGGCCCGGCCGAGTCGCGACTTCGCGGTCATCGGCGGGATCCGGCACGCCTGCGAGCGGGTCCGGGAGGCGCTCGGTGGGGCGGAGCTGCCGGAGAGCGTCCGCCGCGAGGTCTCCGCGCGGTTGGCGGCCGTCGAGCACGCGGCCGTGCCGAGCAACGTCCGGCAGGCGATCGAAGCCGCCGTCGGCGTGGCGGACTACTTCGAACAGATCGCCCGCACCCTGGCCGCCAACGGCCTCGCCGACAGTGCGACCGGCACGGTCCTGCTGCACGCCCTGCGGGACGAGGCGACCCGGGTGCGCCGGGCGGTGTCCCGGGCCGGCGAGAGCTGAGGGGTCCGGGAGTGACCCCGCCCCGCGTGCACGCCCGCTTCCCGGCCATCGCGCACCGGCTGCCGTACCTGCGCATCGGCGAGGGCCCCACCCCGGTGCGGCGGCTGGCCGGCGAGCCCGGCGTGTGGGTCAAGGACGACAGCGGGTACGGCGCAGGGTACGGCGGCAACAAGGTCCGCAAGCTGGAGTGGAGCCTGCCGGAGCTGGCCCGGCGCGGGCGGCGCACGGTGGTGACGGCGGGCGGCACGGGCAGCCACCACGCGGTCGCGCTGGCCCGCTACGGGGCCGCCGTCGGCCTGCGGGTCGCCGTGGTGGCCGTGCCGCAGCCGTACGACGACCACGTGGCGGCCCAGGCGGCGGCGGTCCGGGCGGCGGGTGCGCGGGTGCGCCGGGTGACCGGCGTGCCCACCGGCTACCTGGCCGCCGCGGGGCTGCTGGCCGGAGCCCTGGTGACCGGCCGGCGGCCGGGGCTGCTGCCGATCGGCGGGTCCAGCCCGCACGGCTGCCTCGGCTACGTCGAGGCCGCCCTCGAACTCGCCGACCAGGTCGGCGCCGGCGTCCTGCCGGCACCGCGCCGGATCGTGCTGGCGGTGGGCTCCGGCGGCACGGCGGCCGGTCTGGCGCTCGGCCTCGCCCTGGCCGGCCTGGACACCGAGGTGGTCGGCGTCTGCGTGAACGACCGGACACCGGCGGGGGAGCGGCAGGTCCGCCGGCTCGCCGCCGCGGCCGGGCGGCTGCTGCGCCGGCGCGGCGCGCCGCTGCCCGCCCGGGTGCCGCTGGCCCCGGTGACCGTGCGGCGGGACTGGCTGGGGCCGGGCTACGGGGTGCCGACCGCGCGGGGCGCCGCGGCGGCGGCCTGGCTGACCGAGCGGGCCGGGCTCGTCGCCGAACCGGTGTACACCGCCAAGGCGGCCGCCGCGCTGCGGGACCTGGTCGCGGCCGGCTCGGCCGGTCCGGTGCTCTACTGGCACACCGCCCCCGCCGGCGTGCACGGCGGCGACGGGGAGGGCGCGCCGGTCGGGCAATGAGCGGATGGAGACGCCCGACCGCCGTGGTCGTGGTCAGGTGCTCGACGCCGAGGGGGTGGCCACCGGACGGTGGACACCCCCTCGCGTACCCCCCGGATCAGGAGTTGGCGGGGACCGGCTCGGCCGGGCGCCGCCGGACGGTCCGGGACGTCGAGCGGGCCAGCGCGCTCGGCCACCAGGTACGCGGGCCCACCTCCAGCGCGAGCGCCGGGACGAGCAGGCTGCGCACCAGGAACGTGTCGAGCAGCACCCCGACGCCCACGATCACGGCCGACTGCACCGACGGCACCAGCGGCAGCACGCTGAGCGCCCCGAAGGTGGCCGCCAGCACCACGCCGGCGCTGGTGATCACCCCGCCGGTGACGGTCAGCGCGTGCAGCACGCCCTGCCGGTGGCCGAGCAGCGCCGCCTCCTCCCGGGCCCGGGTGGTGAGGAAGATCGTGTAGTCGACGCCGAGGGCCACCAGGAACAGGAACGTCTGCAACGGGATCCCGACGAAGAGCTTGGCGTGGCCCATCGCGTCGAGGATCAGCCCGGCCGCGCCCATCGCCGCGAGGTACGACAGCACCACGCTCGCCAGCAGCAGCAGCGGCGCGACCAGCGCCCGCAGCAGCACGGTCAGGATGACGAACACCACCGCCAGGATCAGCGGGACGACCCGCCGGTTGTCCCGGCTCACCGTGCGCTCCTCGTCCAGCAGGTAGGCGCTGTCCCCGCCGACCAGCGCCTGCCCGCCGGGCACCGCGTGCACCGCGGCGCGGAGCCGGTCCACGGTGGCCAGGGCGGCGTCGCTGTCCGGAGTGTCGGCCAGCACCGCGGCGATCCGCACCCACCGGCCGTCCGGCGAGCGTTCCGGCGCGCCCACCTCGGCCACCCCGGGCACGGCCGCGGCCGCCGCGACCACCTGGTCGGCGGTGTCGGCGGAGGCCAGGATGTCGGCCGGGGCGACCGTGCCGCTCGGGTAGTGCGCCGCGATCATCCGCTGCCCGGTGATCGAGCCGACCTCCCGGGTGAACGTCTCGTCGCCCGGCAGGCCGATGCTGAGGTTGCCGATGCCGAAGCTCAGCGCCACCAGCGCCGCCGCCGTTCCGATCCACACCATCCGGGGCCGGCGACCGACCAGCCCGGCGATCCCCCGCCACACCCGGTGGTCGGTAACCACGTCCGTCGCCGCGGCGTCCGGCGTGTGGCGCGGCACGAACGGCCAGAACAGCCACCGTCCGAAGAGGACCAGCACGGCGGGCAGCAGCGTGGTCATGGCGAGCAGGGCGGCGCCGATCCCGACCGCGCCGACCGGGCCGAGTCCCCGGGTCGACGGCAGCTCCGCGGCGAGCAGGCACAGCAGGCCGATCGCCACGGTCGCCGCCGAGGCGCCGATCGCGCCGAGCGAGCGGCGCAGCGCCACCGCCATCGCGGCGTGCCGGTCGGCGTGCCGGCGCAACTCCTCCCGGTAGCGGGCGATGAGCAGCAGGGCGTAGTCCACGCCGACGCCGAACACCAGCACGGTGAGGATGCTCTGGCTCTGGAAGTCGACGGCCAGCCCGGCGTGCCGGGCCAGCAGGTAGACGACCGCGCTGGCGAGCTGGTTGGCGAACGCCGCGGTGAGCAGCGGGATCAGCCAGAGCACCGGGCTGCGGTAGGTGACCAGCAGCAGCAGGGCGACGGTGGCCGCGGTGGCCAGCAGGAGTGCGCTGTCCATGCCGCCGAAGGCGTCGAACACGTCGTCCTCCGCCCCGGCCGGGCCGGTCAACGCGGTCCGCAGGCCGGCGGGGGTGTCGGCGGCCAGCCGCTGCCTGATGTCGGTGACCGCCGCGGCGCGCCGCTCGTCGTCCCCGGCGACCGGGAAGGAGAGCAGCAGCGCCGCGCCGTCCTCGCTCGGCACCACCGGTGGCGGTTGCCCGCCGTCGGCGTACGGCGCGAAGGCGGCCCGGTCGGCGTCGGCCTTCGCCCGGTCGGCGTCGGTGAGGCCGCCGTCCCGCACGTAGACCGCGATCGCCAGCGGAGCCTGCGAGTCCGGGAACGCGGCCTCGGCCCGCTGCACCGCCCGGCTGGACTCGACGCCGGCGGGCAGCGCGCCGAGGGTGTCGTTCTCCTGCACCTCGGTCAGCTTCAGCGCCAACGGCCCGGCCGCCGAGATCAGGATGAGCCAGAAGACGAGCAGGGCGTACTTGGATCGTCGGCCGGACGGCAGGCCGGCCAGGCGGTGCCGGAACATGGCGGGTCCTCTCCGCGGGTTGGTTGTGGTCACGCCCTTGATCCTGCGGTCCGCGACCGGGGCGGGCAGGAGTGCCACGTCCCGAACGCCGGTGGTGCCAGCACCACCGATCCGGGCGCGCCGGTGGCCCAGAATGGGAGCCGTGGACAGCTCCGTACGCCTGTTCGTCCGGCAGTGGCTCCGGCCGGGCGCGATCGCCGCCGTGCAGGGCCTGGCACTGGCCCTGCTCTGCCTGAGCACCAACGTCGCGCTGTTCGCGCTCTCGGTCGTGTCGCTGGCGCTGATCCCGGTCTTCGGCATCGGGTTCGCGCTGTTCCCGGTGGTGACCGCGCTGGTGCGGCTCTGCGTCGGGGTGCAGCGCCGGCTGGCCCGGTGGGGCGGGATGCCGATGGCCACGCCGTACCGGCCGATGCCCGCCGACGCGCAGATCGGCACCTGGCGGCGGTTCCGGTGGGTGGTCGGCGACCCGGCCACCTGGCGGGACTTCGCCTGGCTGGTGCCGGGCGCGATCACCGGCGCGGCCTGCCTGCTGGCGTTCGTGCTGCCGGCGTACGGGCTGGAGGGTGTGCTCCTGGTGCCCCTGGTGCTCTACCTGAGCATCGACTGGTACGGCTACGGCGTGTTCTGGCCGATGGAGAACATCGTCCAGGCGTGGCTGTCCGTACCCCAGGGGTGGTTCTTCCTGGTCGGCGGGCTGGCGGTGGCGCCCTGGCTGGTCTGGCTGCACCTGCGCTTCGCCGGCTTCTTCCTGACCCCGACGAAGGCGCAGGAGCTGGCGCTGCGGGTCCGGCAGCTGACCGTCACCCGGGCCGACACGGTCGACACCCAGGCGGCCGAGCTGCGCCGGATCGAGCGCGACCTGCACGACGGGGCGCAGGCCCGGCTGGTGGCGCTGAGCATGAGCATCGGCCTGGCCGAGAAGCTGATGGCCGACGACCCCGCCGCGGCGCAGCGGCTGCTCGCCGAGGCGCAGGAGGCCAGCGGCCGCGCCCTGGTCGAGCTGCGCGACCTGGTCCGCGGCATCTACCCGCCGGTGCTCGCCGAGCGTGGCCTGGGCGGCGCGGTCGAGGCGCTCGCCCTGGCCGTGCCGCTGCCGGTGGCGGTCGAGGTGGAGCTGCCGGGCAGCCCGCCGGCGGCGGTCGAGTCGGCGGCGTACTTCGCGGTGGCGGAGGCCCTGGCCAACGTGACCAAGCACAGTGGCGCGGCGCGCGCCTGGATCCGGCTGACGTACCGGGGCGGCCGGCTGGCCATGGTGGTCGGTGACGACGGCCGGGGCGGGGCGCAGCCGGACGGCGGGACCGGCCTGGCGGGTGTGCGGCGCCGGCTGGCGGCGTTCGATGGAACGATGACGGTGACCAGTCCGCCGGGCGGACCCACCGTCGTGACCATGGAGCTGCCGTGCGAGTTGTCATCGCCGAGGATCTCGCCCTCCTCCGGGACGGGCTGACCCGCATCCTCGACGCGTTCGGCTTCCAGGTGGTCGAGGCGGTCGCGGACGGGCCGTCCGTGCTGCCGGCGCTGACCCGGCACCGTCCCGACGTGGCGGTGGTCGACGTCCGCCTGCCGCCGACCTTCACCGACGAGGGCCTGCAGGCGGCGTTGCAGGCCCGCTCGCGCCTGCCCGGCCTGCCGATCCTGGTGTTGTCCCAGCACGTCGAACAGCTGTACGCCCGGGAGCTGCTCTCCGACCGTGGCGGGGGAGTGGGCTACCTGCTCAAGGACCGGGTGTCCAACGTCGACCAGTTCGTCGACGCGGTGCGCCGGGTGGCCGCCGGTGGCATGGTGATGGACCCGGACGTCGTCGCCCAGTTGCTGGCCCGCAACAGCGGAGGGCAGCGGCTGGCCGAGCTGACCGCGCGGGAGCGCGAGGTGCTGGGCCTGATGGCGGAGGGCCGGTCCAACGGGGCGATCGCCGGCCGGCTGTTCGTCACCGAGAAGGCGGTCAGCAAGCACATCAACAACATCTTCAGCAAGCTCGGGATGCCGCCGTCGGACGACGACAACCGGCGGGTGCTGGCCGTGCTGGCATACCTGAACGGCTGAGGTTTCCCCGGGCCGGGGTGCTCGCCGCCGGGTCAGGCCGCCGATCCGGTGCCGTCGCGCACCGCGCCCATGGCGTCCGCCGTGACGGCGCACCGGTCGGGGTCGTGCGCGACGCCGTCGGCAGCCTGCCGCAGCAGCCGGTGCAGCAACTCGCGCTGCGCCTCGGGCAGGGTGCCCAGCAGGTCGGTCTCGACCTCGCGCACCCGCGCGTCCAGCTGGTCGAGCCGGCGCCGCCCCTGCTCGGTGGGGACGATCCGGCGGGCGCGCCGGTCGGCCGGATCCTGCTGGCGCTCGACCAGGCCGGACTCGACGCAGCGGTCGATGAGGTAGGTCATCACGCTGCGGTCGATGCCCAGCCGGGTGGCCAGGGCGGCCTGGCTGGGCGGCTCGTCCCGGACCACCGCCGCGAGCACCTGGTAGCCGCGGGTGCCGTACGGCAGGTCGCCGACGGCCGCCTCCACCCGGGCGCTCCACTCCCGCAGCAGCGTCATCAGCGCCCAGCCGAACTCCCCGACGAACTCCGGTTCGGAGTCGCCGTGGGCCGGGGTGGGGACGCCAGCTGCGGTCATGTCGGCGATGCTACCAGCCAGTGATTGAATCGACATCTCATTGGTTGGGAAAACGAGTTGACTGGCGTATCGTCTGTAGAGCAAACGATATGACGCGCAACGGGAATGGATTCCGATGACGGACTACGGGCACGACCTGACGTTCGGGACGTTCGTCACGCCCCAGAACGAGAACCCCCAGGTGCCGGTCCAGCTCGCCCAGCTCAGCGAGGCCGCCGGACTGGACCTGGTGACCTTCCAGGACCACCCCTACCAGCCGGGGTTCCTGGACACCTGGACCCTGCTGACCTGGGTCGCGGCGGCCACGGAGCGGATCACGGTCTCGGGCAACGTGCTCAACCTCGCGCTGCGGCCGCCGGCGGTGCTGGCCCGTTCGGCCGCCAGCCTGGACCGGCTCTCCGCCGGGCGGTTCACCCTCGGGCTGGGCGCGGGCGCCTTCTGGGACGCCATCGAGGCCATGGGCGGCCGGCGGCTCACCCCCGGGCAGTCGGTGCAGGCGCTGGCCGAGGGGGTCGAGATCATCCGGGGGATGTGGGACGCGGCCGACCGGAGCCCGCTGACGGTCGACGGCGCGTACCACCGGGTCGCCGGCGTCAAGCGCGGCCCCGCCCCGGCCCACGACATCCCGATCTGGCTGGGCGCGCTCAAGCCGCGGATGCTGCGGTTGACCGGTCGGGTCGCGGACGGCTGGGCGGTCACCCTCCAGTACATCGGCGACAGCGGCCTCACCGACGGCAACGCCGTGATCGACGAGGCGGCCACCCGGGCCGGCCGGCACCCCGGCGAGATCCGTCGGGTGCTCAACATCGGCGGCGCGTTCACCCCGCAGGGCCGGGGCTTCCTGCAGGGCCCGCCCGCGCAGTGGGTCGAGCAGCTCGCCCCGTACGCGCTGGAGCAGGGGATCGGCACCTTCGTCCTGATGACCGACGACCCGCGCGCCATCCAGACCTTCGGCCAGGAGGTCGCCCCGGCGCTGCGGGAACTGGTCGCGGTGGAGCGGGCGTCCGCCGGCACCGCCCCGGTCGCCCGGCGTCGGGGCAGCGCCGCGCTGGCGGCCCGCCGGACCGGCATCTCCTACGAGGACGTCCCGGCCGCGCTGGCCGCCCGGGCCGTGGAGCCGGGCGACCGGGAGTACGAGGCGGTCCGCTCCGGCTACCTGCGCGCCGGGCGGCCCGGCCTGGTGCTGCGACCGGGCAGCGCCGAGGAGGTCGCCGAGGCGATCGCCTTCGCCCGCAAGCAGGACGTGCCGATGGCTGTCCGCTCCGGCGGCCACGGCATCAGCGGGCGCTCCACCAACGACGGCGGCATCGTGGTCGACCTGGGCGCCCTCAACGGCGTCGAGGTGCTCGACGAGCGCACCGGACGGGTCCGGCTGGGTGCCGGCGCCCGCTGGGGCCAGGTCGCCGAGAAGCTCGTCCCGCACGGCCTGGCGATCAGCTCCGGCGACTACGGCGGCGTCGGGGTCGGCGGCCTGGCCACCACCGGCGGCGTCGGCTTCATGGGCCGCCTGCACGGGCTGACCATCGACCATGTCCGGGCCGCCGAGATCGTCCTGGCCGACGGCCGGATCGTCCGCGCCGACGCGGAGCGGCATCCCGACCTGTTCTGGGCGGTCCGCGGCGCCGGGGCCAACGTCGGCGCGGTCACCTCGCTGGAGCTTCAGGCCGACCGGGTGGGTGACGTCGTCCACTCCGTCATGCTGCTCGACGCCTCGGACACCGCCGGCGTGCTGCGGCGCTGGGGGCAGGTGGTGGAGTCCTTGCCGCGCGAGCTGACCAGCTTCATCATCCTGTCCCCGAACCGCGGGGTGCCGTCCGCGGTCGCCCGGGTGATGACCGTCTACGCCAGCGACGACACCGACGCCGCGGTCGCGGCGCTGCAACGGCTGGCCGACATCGCCCCGGTGCTGGACCACGAGGCCCGGCTGACGCCCTACTCGGGCGTCGTCTTCCCCACCCAGCCGCACTACGCCTCCGGCGGGCTGGGGCCGATCACCCGCTCGGCGCTGTTCAGCCGGCTGACCCCGGAGGTGTCCGGCGGACTCGCCCGGCTGGTCACCGAGGGCGTCTCGTACTTCCTGCAACTGCGGGCGGTGGGCGGGGCGATCAACGACGTGCCGGCCGCCGACACCGCGTACCCGCACCGGCACCAGAACTTCTCCGCGGTGGCGTTCGGCGGCGGGGTGCGGCGGGCCGCCCTCGACGAACCGTGGGACGCGTGGGTGTACCCGCACGCCGACGGCCTCTACCTGAGCTTCGAGACCGACCCGCGCCCCGAGCGGCTGCTGGACGCCTTCCCGGAGCCCACGCTGAGCCGGTTGCGGCAGGTCAAGCGGGTCTACGACCCGGACGCCGTGTTCAACACCAACTTCCCGATCCGCCCGGCGGGGCAGTGATCGACGGGGGCGGGCCGCCCGGCCCGCCCCCCGTTCGCCGTACGGGTCAGTGCGCCGCCGCCCGGGCGGCCGCCTCCTCCTGCGCCCGCCGTTCGTCGCCGCTGAGCGTGTGCAGCGGCTTCTCCTTGATGAACAGCATCACGACCAGCGCGAGCAGCGCGATCGGCGCGCCGACCAGGAACAGGTCGGCGGTGGCGATGCCGTAGACGTCCTGCACCACGCGCAGCACCGGCTCGGGCAGCGTGGACAGGTCGGGCACCTCGGCCGAGCCGCTTCCGCCGGTCGCGGCCGGGCCGAGCTTCTCGGTCATCAGCGAGGTGACCCGGTTGGCCAGCAGCGCGCCCAGCGCGCTGACCCCGATGGCGCCACCCATGCTGCGGAAGAAGGTGATCACGGAGGTGGCCGCCCCGAGTTCGTGCGCCGGCACGTCGTTCTGCGCGGCGAGCACCAGGTTCTGCATGAGCATGCCGACGCCGACACCCAGCACGGCCATGTAGACCGACAGCACGAGCACGCTGGTGCCGGCGTCGATGGTGCCCAGCAGCAGCATCCCGACGGTCATCACCGCCGCCCCGGCCACCAGGTACGCCTTCCACCGGCCGAACTTCGTGATGAGCTGCCCGGCGACCGTCGAGGAGACCAGCAGACCGAAGATCATCGGCAGGCTCATCAGGCCCGCGACGGTCGGCGACTTGCCCAGCGAGATCTGGAAGTACTGGGACAGGAAGACGGTGCCGCCGAACATCGCGACGCCGACCAGCACGCTGGCGACGGTGGCCAGCGAGACGGTGCGGTTGCGGAAGATGCCCAGCGGGACGATCGGATCGGCCGCCCGCGCCTCGACGAGGACGGCCAGCGCCAGCAGCACGACGCCGCCGCCGACCATCAGCGCGCTCCAGCCGGACGCCCAGGCGAACTGGTTCCCGGCCAGCGACGACCAGATCAGCAGCGTGCTGACGCCCGCGGTGATGAGCACCGCGCCGAGCCAGTCGATGGTGACCTGCCGGCGGACGACCGGCAGGTGCAGGGTGCGCTGCAGCAGCACGATGGAGAGCAGGGTGAACGGGACGCCGATCAGGAAGCACCACCGCCAGCCCAGCCAGGAGGTGTCCACCAGCACGCAAGTTTTTATCGGGTGAAGTGATTCTCCTGACCCGGGCCTGCCCGGGCCCGACCGTCCGGCGCCGTGACGGGGACCGGCCGGCCGGGTTGCGCAGGAGCCTGCCCGGGGCCCGCCGGTGCCCCGTTCTCCTCTGTTTGACCTGCGGAAATGTGTCAGATCCCGGGTGGACGGAAGTTCCGGGAAAGTGGTACGACTGGATGGTCGACCGGCCAACGGTGGCGTGTCGTCACTCGTGGTCGCCAGCGTCGGTGCGGTGCCCGGCTCCACCTGGTGCGGGCCCTCCGGGGAGTCGGATGGCGGGTCGTCCCGCCGGCCGGTCGGCGCGGGTCCGCCGCCGTCCGGAGTGCTCGCCCCGGGGCGGTGGTGGGTCATCAGCTGGAGGAGCCGCCGTGCCCAACATCCGAATCCGTTCGCGGCATCAACCCTTCGAGATGGCCGTCCTGGCGACCGCCCCGGTCTGCGGGCTGCTCCTGATCGTCCTCGACGTCCGCCCGCCGTCGGTGGAGATGGCCATGCCCGCCCCGCTCCAGGCCGGCTGGGAGTCCGGCCTGATCGTCGTGGGGCTCACCGGCCTGCTCGGGGTGCTCTGGCCGGGCCGGCTCTCCACCGCCCTCGGCATCGAGTTGGCGGCGGTGCTGGTGCTGGGCACCCTGGCCGGCATGTACGCCGTCGCGCTGGCGGTGATCTCCGGCCGGCAGGCGGTGGGCGCCGCGTCGTTCATCACGGCGGTGGCCGTCGGATCGGCGTGGCGTTCCGTCGAGATCCTGCTCGACCTCCGGCGGCTGGTCCGGGCGAGCCAGCTCACCCGCGCCGACCCGCTGCCCGCCGGGGGTGGCACGTGACCAGTCCGGCGCCGACCCCCGCCGCCCCGCAGTGGTTGCAGGTCCTGCTCTCCGTCCTCGGCGTGCTGGGCGGCGCCGGCGGCCTCGCCGTCATCGCCACCGTCGTCGTGCAGCGCGGGAAGTTCAAGGCGGACGCCGCCGACACCCTCACCGACGCCGCCCTCACCCTGGTGCAGCCGCTGCGTACCCGGGTGACCGAGCTGGAGGAGGAGGCGCTGGTCGCCCGGTCGCAGCTGGCGAACTCGCGCGAGCAGGTGCAGCGGCTGCGGGCGACGGTCTGGGACCTGCGCGGCCGGCTGGACCGCTGGCGCGAGGCGATCCTCGCCCCGGACGCCACGCTCCGCAGGATCCGGGCGATGGTGGTCGAGACCGACCGGCGGCCGGACCGGCCGTAGCCCTCGCGTCCACCGATTGGGTGTGACGGTGGGGGCCGCCGACCACCTCGATATTCGGTTAGCCTACCCTAACCGCCATGACCCAGGCCCTGCCCGTCGCGCCCTGGCGCGTCTTCACCGTCGAGGTCCGCGCGGTACGCCGACTCAGCCCGTCGTTCCTGCGGGTCACCTTCACCGGCCCCGACCTCGACCGGTTCGCCGACAACGGTTACGACCAGCGGATCAAGCTGGCGCTGCCGCTGCCCGGGGAGGCCGGCGTGCGACTGCCCGGCGGCGCCGACTGGTACGCCCGGTGGCGGGCCCTGCCGGAGCACCGGCGCAACCCGATCCGCACCTACACCGTCCGGGCCGTCCGCCCGGAGGTGAACGAGGTGGACGTCGACCTGGTGCTGCACGGCGACGGCGGGCCGGCCACCCGGTGGGCCCGCCGGGCCCGGCCCGGAGACGAACTCGCCATCCTCGGCCCGGACGCCGGCTACCAGGGTGACCACGGCGGGGTGGAGTTCCGGCCACCGGCGACCGGGCATCTGCTGCTGGCCGGCGACGAGACCGCCGTGCCGGCGATCTGCGCCATCCTGGAACGCCTGCCGGCCGACGCCCGGGGGCGGGTGCTGCTCGAGGTGCCCGAACCGGCCGACGCGCTGCCGGTCGCCGCGCCGCCCGGGGTCGGGGTCGAATGGCTGCCCCGTGGCGCCGACGGGCACGGCGCCCGACTCGTCCCGGCCGTCACGGCGGCCGCGGGTGCACTGCTCGCCGGCACCGGTGCCGCAACCGGCGCCGACGACGCGATCACCGACGTGGACGTCGACCGGGACATCCTCTGGGAGGTGCCCACCCCGGCCGCCCCGGTGCCGCTGTACGCCTGGCTGGCCGGCGAGGCGGGCGTCATCCGCGCCCTGCGCCGCCACCTGGTCGCCGAGCGGGGACTCGACCGTCGCGCGGTGGCGTTCATGGGGTACTGGCGGCTGGGTCGGGCCGACACCGCCTGAGCGCCGGCGGCGCCCGGGCTGAGCGGCGGCTCAGGGCAGTGGATGGGAGATGCCGCGGGCGTGGTCGGTCAGGGCCGCGCCGACCACGGTGGCCTCCAGCGGCAGCACCTCCAGGCAGCGCCGGACGGCGGCGGCCATCAGCGCGTTCGGCACCCGCATGGAGAGCGTGCAGTGCGGCACCCAGCGGCCCGGCCGGTAGTGCTCGACCAGCGTGATCCCGGCCGCGGTCAGCCGGTCGTGCACCCGCCGGTGGTGGTCGAGCAGCTCGGCGGTGGGCGTCGGACCCAGCCAGAGCACCCGGCCGACGAACTGCCCGGCGTGCTGGAAGGAGAGCCGCAGCGGCGCGGCCACCACGGTCCCGGTGAGCGCGGCCGCCACCCGGTCCGGGTCGAAGCGCGGCGCCACGGCCAGCGAGACGTGTGGTCGGTGGCGCTGTTCCAGCAGCGAGCGCATGCTCTGCACGCCCTCGGCCTCCAGCGCGTCCCAGAGCACCCGGATCCGCCGGGTGGCGTCGGTGTCCAGGTAGAGTTCCAGCGCCGCGACCACGTGATCACCTTAGGACCGGGGGTTTGACCGCCCCCGTCGGCGGTACCCGACGGTGTCCGCGATCCAGGAGGTGCCCGGTGGACGTGAACGACCTGCTGACCGAGACGTACGACCGGCTGCCCGCCCTCGTCCGCGCGGCGGTCGACGGCCTCTCGCCCGGGCAGTTGCGCCACGCGCCCGGGCCGGGCGCGAACCCGGTCGGCTGGCTGGTCTGGCACCTGACCCGGGTCCAGGACCACCACGTCGCCGACGCGTTCGGCATGGAGCAGCTCTGGGTCTCCGGCGACTGGGCCGGGCGCTTCGGGCTCGCCCCCGACCCCGACGACATCGGCTACGCGCACACCCCCGAACAGGTCGCCGCGGTCCGGCCGGAGAGCGCCCAGGCGCTGGTGGACTACCACGAGGCGGTGGCCGCGCGGACCCGGGCGTTGCTGGCCGGGCTGCGCCCGGCGGAGCTGGACCGGGTGGTCGACGAGTCCTGGGACCCGCCGGTGACCCTCGGCGTCCGGCTGGTCAGCGTGGCGAACGACGACCTGCAGCACGTCGGCCAGGCGGCCTACGTGCGCGGGCTGCTCGAGAAGGGCTGACCACCGGGCCGGTCAGGGCACGATGACCGCGCGCCCGTCCAGCGTGCCGTCCCGCATCCGCCGGTACGCGGTGAGCGCCTCCGCCAGCGGAAAGGTCGTCGACTTCGGCCGTACCAGCCCCCGCGCGCCCAGGTCGAGCACCTCGACGAGTTCCGGCCGGCTGCCCCAGTAGGTGGTCTGGATGCTCACCTCGTACGGCACGGTGAAGAAGCCGACCGGGAGGGTGCCACCGCCGATGCCGACGATGGTGAGGTCGCCGACGGTGCGTGCCGCGGCCGCACCGAGCGCCAGGGTGGCGTCCGCGCCGACGAAGTCGAGGATCACGTCCGCGCCCCGGCCGCCGGTGGCGCGGCGGATCTCGTCGGCGGTGCCCGCGCCGGAGCGCAGGGTCTCATCGGCGCCACACTCCTCGGCCAGTCGCAGCGCCGCGTCCCGGGTGTCGACGGCGATCACCCGGGCGGCGGTGGTCGCCTTGAGGATCTGCACGCCGACGTGCCCGAGCCCGCCGACGCCGAGCACCACCGCGGTGCTGCCCGGCACGAGCTTCGGCCAGGACCGCCGGATCGCGTGGTAGGGGGTGAGACCGGCGTCGGTCAGCGGCGCCGCCTGCACCGGGTCCAGCCCTGCGGGCAGCGGCACGACGTGCCGGGCCGCCGGCACCAGCTGGTAGTCGGCCATCCCGCCGTCCGCGCCCAGGCCACCACCACCGCCGGGCGCCGGCGCCGCGGCGGTGTTCTCGCAGTACGGGTCGACGCCGACCCGGCACCGGGCGCAGGTGCCGCACCCCCACGGCCCGTAGACGGCCACCGGCTGGCCGACCTCCAGCCCGGTCACCCCGGCGCCCAGGGCGTGCACCCAGCCGGCGTTTTCGTGGCCGATGGTGAACGGCGGGTTCCAGGGCACCGCGCCGGGCTCGAAGTCGTGCATCAGGTGCAGGTCGGAGTGGCAGGCGCCGGCGCCGCCGATCTTCACCACCACCTGGCCCGGGCCGGGGGTGGGCTCGTCCACCTCGACCAGGTCCGGTTCCGATTTCCAGCCCGACAACCGCCACGCCCGCATGGGCTCGCCCCCCGTCCGTCCCTGCGCCCGTCCATCGCCGGGTCTGCCCGCTGGCCGCCGGCGCAAACGGGGGCCGGGGCGGGGTTTACCCGCTCGGGGCCGCGCCGGCCGTCGGGCCAGCCGCGCCGAGGCGGCCCAGGGTGGCGCGCGAGCAGGTGGAACGCCTGCGCCTCGGTGGACGTGCCGGGCCGGGCGAACCGTCCGGGTGCTGCCGGCTCACCCTCGCCGCCCGGAGCACCCCGGCCGCCCAGCCCCCGCACGGGGTGAATCACCCCGTCCGGGTGAGTACGGCTCACCCCGGCAGATGTGAGCCTGAGCCTGCCAGCGGAAGGGGAGGAGCCGATGACCACGTCCGTGGGGGAGCAGCTGCGGCAGCTGGGCCCGGGCCGCCGGCCGGACCTGCCCGACTCCGTCGGCGGGACGGTGCGGCTCGACGCCCGGGAGGACGGCTACACCGAGCACTGGTACCTCACCGTCGCCGACCAGCACGTCCACGTGTCCCGCTCGTCGGACGACGCGGAGCTGGTGGTCCGCGCCGACCGGGAGGTGTTCGACCGGCTGGCCGCGGGGCAGATCCATCCCGCGGCGGCGCTGATCCGCAACGAGGTGACCGCGCAGGGCGATCTTCGACTCTTCATGCTGCTGCGACGGATCTTTCCCGGGCCACCGGGGGCGCGACACCCCCGGGAGGTCGCGGCCGGGTGGAGCCGGCGGCGATGAGGCAGGAACGGCTGCAGGTCTTCTCCGGCAACGTGTTCGCGATCAGCGACGTCCAGGGGGACTTCGAGGCCGACCCCTGCGACCCGGTGGGGCTCTTCTCGTTCGACACCCGGTTCATGTCCCACTGGGTGCTCACCGTGGACGGCGAGCGACTGCACCCGCTCTCCCGCGACGACATCGCCTACTTCGAGACCCGCTTCGTCCTGGTGCCCGGCACCGCCAGCCACTACGTCGACGCCGATGTCTCGGTCATCCGGCACCGCTCCCTGGACGAGAGCTTCAACGAGCGGGTCACGGTGCTCAACCACGGCACCCAGCCGGCCGAGCTGACCGTGCGGATGGAGGTCGGCAACGACTTCGCCGACATCGCCGACATGGGCGATCCGCGACACCGCGCCGTGACGGTCATCCCCGACCCGGACCGCGGCCTGCTGCGGCTGCAGTACGAGCGGGACGCGTTCGGCCGGGAGACCGTCGTCTCCAGCAGCAGGCCGGTCGACGTGGACCAGCGCGGGATGACGTTCCGGATCCGGGTGGAGCCGAACGGGCAGTGGGACATCGACCTGACCGTCGCCATGACCTTCCGGGGTGAGGCCGGACGCGACATGCGCGCGGACCTCACCACCCACCGGCAGCACGTGCGCCGCAGCATGCGCGACGATCTCCAGCACTGGCTGGACCGGGCACCGCAACTGATCGCCGAGCACGACACCCTGCCGGCGCTGTACCAGCGCAGCCTCACCGACCTGGCCGCGCTGCGCTACGAACCGCTGTCCATGACCGAACGGATTCCGGTCGGCGGCCTGCCGTGGGCGATGTCGCTCTACGGGCGGGACGGCATCATCACCTGCCTGCAGACCCTGCCGTTCGTCCCGGAGCTGACCCCGGCGATGCTGCGGATGCTCACGATGCTGCAGGGCGGGCAGCTCGACGACGAACACGACGAGGAGCCGGGCAAGATCCTGGTCGAGCTGCGCTACGGCGAGGCCGCCGCGTTCGGAGACCAGCCGACCGCGCTCTACTACGGGGCGGCGGACACGACCCCGCTCTTCGTGATCCTGCTCGACGAGTACGAGCGCTGGTCCGGTGACGCGGAGCTGGTGCGGCGGTTGCGGCACCCGGCGCGGATGGCGCTCGACTGGATCGACGAGTACGGCGACCTGACCGGTGACGGCTACCTGCGCTACCAGACCCGCAATCCGCGTTCCGGCACCGTGAACCAGTGCTGGAAGGACTCGCCGGAGGCGATCGTGGACCGGAACGGACGGCTGCCCGAACTGCCCCGGGCGACCTGCGAGCTGCAGGGCTACGTCTACGACGCCAAGCGGCGCGGGGCCCGGTTGGCCCGCGAATTCTGGGACGACCCGGAGTACGCCGACCGGCTGGAGCGGCAGGCGGCGGAGCTCAGGCGGCGGTTCAACCGGGACTTCTGGCTGCCGGACCGCGGGTACTACGCGCTGGCGCTGGGGCCGGACGGCGCGCCGGTCGACGCGCTCTCGTCGAACATGGGCCATCTGCTGTGGAGCGGGATCGTCGACGACGAGCACGTCGGTGCGGTCGCCGACCACCTGCTCGGCCCCGAGATGTTCTCCGGATGGGGGGTGCGCACCCTGGCCGCCGGGCAGCGCCCGTACAACCCGGTCGGGTCGCACGTCGGCGCGGTCTGGCCGTCGGACAACGCGCTGATCGCCGCGGGGCTGCGCCGCTACGGGTGCGACGCGCAGGCCGCCCGGATCACCGCCGGGATCTTCGAGGTGGCGACGACCCTCGGGGGCGCGGTGCCGGAGGTGATTGCCGGCTATCCGCGCGAGCAGACCAAGTATCCGGTCCAGCTGCCGAGCGCCGGGCGACCCCAGTCATGGTCCTCGGGAGCGGTGCTGATGCTGCTCGCCACCATGCTCGGGCTGCGGCCGTGTGAAGACAACCTGCTGGTCAGCCCCGCGCTGCCGAAGGGATTCGGGCGGATCGAGCTGTTGGACGTACCGGGGCGGTGGGGCCACGCCGACGCGTACGGGCGGGACCGGGTCAGGCCCGGCCGGCCCCGGCTGCGCTGACCCCGTCCGCGGCCGGCGACGGCCTCGATCAGCCGGCGGGTCGCCGCCCGGTCACCTCGTGGCGTGCGCCGTCGGCAGGCCGCGATCCTGGCCGTCGGAGGAGGGGCGGTCGTCGCCGGTCACGGCGGGCCGTCCGTCCGCGGGCGAGGGTGGCGCGGGCCGCTCGGTCGGCCGGGCGCTCGGCTCGGCGGCGGGCGGGTCGGTCGGGGTGCCGGGCGCGCCGGCCGGGGTGCCGGGCTGGTCGGCCGGCGCGCCGGGCGCCCTGGACCGACCCGGTGGGTCCGCCAGTGCCCGGTCGCAGTAGCCGGCCACCCGGTCCTTGCCGCCCGCCGCGCCGACCAGGGGGCCGAAGGCCGGATTGTCCAGCGCGCGGCCCGGGTTGTCGGTCGCCTCGGCGCGGTAGGCCCGGCACAGGCTGACCACCGAGGCGGACGGGCCGGGGTGGCCGTCGCCCACCCCGGGCGAGGGCGCCGACGAGGCGCCGGGACCCGCGGCGGGCGGGCCGGACGGAGTCGGCAGGGGTGCCGGTGGCGCACTCGCCGGTGCCGGGGCGCGCAACGGGTTCGGCAGGGCGCCGGTGGCGGCGGCGACGGCCGCGCCGCCGGTGGCGGCGAGGGCGATGCCGGCCACCAGCGCCCGCACGCCGAAGGCGGTGAGGGTGAACCGCTGCCGGGGCAGGCTCGGCAGGTCGACCGGTGCCCCGGCCAGCGCCCGCCGGTACGCGTGCACCGCCGCGCCCTCGCCGGCCAGCTCACCGGCGTGGGGTGCGGCGCGGACCGCCGTCAGGAGCAGAACCAGCGGCCGGGGGCCGCCCTGCGGGTCAACGACGGGACCATCGAGCAGGCGCTCGACGGTCTCCTGGTCCATCCGGTGTGCGTTCATCTCGTGTCCCTCAGCGCCACCGGCATCCGTGTTGTCACATCGGATGCCGTGTGACGTCGGACAAGCGAGGGCACCACCGTCCCGCGCGGGGCGGCCGGGCCACCGTGGGCGCGCGAGCGGGCGTCGCGGCGGCGCCCGGCCGTCGTGCCCGGCGCGCGGCGTCAGCCCATGGTCTTCGCGCCGTCGATCGCCTCGCGGAGGATGTCGGCGTGCCCGGCGTGCTGGGACGTCTCGGCGATCAGGTGGAGCAGGACCCGCCGCACCGACCAGCTCGCGCCCGGCTCGAACCACGGCGCCTGCGGCAGCGGGTGCGCGGCGTCCAGGTCGAGCGTGGCGATCAGCTCGTCCGTCCGGTCGGCGACCCGCGCGTAGTCGTCGAGCAGGGCGGCCAGGGTGTCGCCCTCGGTCATCCGGAACTGGCCGGCCCAGTCCACCGGCTCGCTCTCCATCGCCTCGGCGCCGCCGACCGCGAACCGCATCCACCGGTGCTCGGTGCCCGACACGTGCTTGATCAGCCCGCCCAGGCAGAGCTCGCTGACCGTGGTGCGCCGGGCCGCCTGCTCGTCGGTGAGCGCGTCGACGGTCTGCCGGAGGAACCCGCGGTGCCGGCGCAGCGCCTGCAGCAGATCGGCCCGCTCGCCGGTCGTCACCTGCTCGGAGATGGTCATTCGGTGTCACCCTTCACCCGACGTCGTGGCGGGCTCAGGATAGGCCGGAGCACCGACAACCTCGGTCCGGCCGCTGCTCCGGTTGCCGATCCGCCCGATCGGCGGTGCACTGAACTACATGGGTGTGATTAAGGTGGGTACGTCGGGCTGGGCGGACCGGATGCTGCTCCGCTCCGGGTGGTATCCGCGGGCGGCCAACACCCCGGCCGGCCGGCTCGGCTGGTACGCCGGCCGGTTCCCGCTGGTCGAGGTGGACACCTCGTACTACGCGGTGCCGGTGCCGGAGACCACCCAGGGTTGGGTGGACGCGACGCCGGACGGCTTCACCTTCGACGTCAAGGCGTTCAGCCTCTTCACCGGGCACCCCACTCCGGTCGCGGCGCTGCCCCGGGAGCTGCGCCCGGCCGGCGGGCCGGCCCGGATCCGCCGGCGCGACCTGCCGCCGGCCGCGTACGACGAGCTGTGGGCCCGGTTCCACGCGGCGCTGGAGCCGCTCGCGGCGGCCGACCGGCTCGGCGCGGTGCTGCTGCAGTTCCCACCGTGGCTCGCCCGCGGCGCGGCCGCCCGGCGACGCATCGCCGAACTGGCCGAGCGGTGCCGGCCGTGGCGGGTGGCCGTGGAGCTGCGGCACGGGTCCTGGTTCGACGGTACGGCCGCGCCGGACACCCTGACCTTCCTGCGGGAACTCGGCCTCACCTTCGTCTGCGTCGACATGCCACAGGGGCACCCGTCGTCGGTGCCGCCGATCCTGTTCGCCACGGCCGACCTCGCGGTCGTCCGGTTCCACGGTCACAGCACCGACTGGGCCGGCGGCGACAAGCAGGAGAAGTTCCGCTACGCCTACGGCGAGGAGGAACTGCGCCGGTGGGCGGAGTTGCTGGTCGAGCTCGCCGGGCAGAGCGACGAGCTGCACGTGCTGTTCAACAACTGCTGCGGCGACCAGGCGCAGCGGGACGCCGCCCGGCTGGCCGAGTTGCTCGACGTCGCACCGGCCGGCGACCGGGCGGTCCGCGCCGCCTCGACCGGCTGACGGCCGGCGCCCGCGCCTGCCGGTCGGGGCGCCGGGTCCGGTGGCGGGTTTCCCGGCGGGTCGGCCGGGTACCGGCCGGGGCGAGGACCGACGGAGGGGACAGCACACGATGAGCCAGCAACAGGACCGGTCCGCCGACCGGACGCCCGCGGTGCCGGACGACGCGGCGGCCCGCCGGACCCGGGAGGCGCAGGAGGCGCACGGGGGCAGCATGGCGCCCGGCCTGGTGGACGAGACCGGGCAACCGGTCGCGGAGCCGCCGTCCACCACGGTTGCCGGTGAGGACGGCACCGGTTCCTGACTCGGGCGCGGACGGACGCCGCGCCACGGCGGGTCGCCCGTCCGCCGCCGTCACGCCGGGCCCGGCGGGTCAGCCCGCGGCGGGCGCTCGATCACCAACCCGCCCCGAGGGCGGGTCGGCAGCGGTGCCCGGTGGGCAGCGCCAGGAACAGCGCCTTGCGGGCCCGGTGCGCGTCACCGTCGAGGGTGTGTACGGCGCCCTCGCCGAACAGCGTGCCGCGTACCGGCTCGGGGATCGCGCCGTGCCACCCGCCGTGGCGGACCAGGTCACCGCCGGCGCTACGAGTGGCGCCGGCCCCGGGTCCGGAACGCGTCCTCGGTCCGTTCCCCGATGTCCGCGTCGTCGGGGAAGGGGCGGCGTGCCGGCGCCGGATCCGGCGGCGCGCCCGGCCCCGCCTCGGCCGTCCTGGTCGGCTCGACCGGACCGAACCCGTGCCGGCCGCGCCTCCCGGACGGTCCGGCCGGCTGGCCCGCGCGGCGTTCCCCACGGCGGCCCTCCGGTACGGCGGTCTCCTCGCTGCCCTCGTCCATCGGGTCGTGCTCGCCGGCGCCCCAGGGCGGGTCGGCGTCGAAGCCGTCGGTGGTCTTCCACGGGGTGGAGGTGTCCCGCCCGTCGCCGCCCCGTCCGTCTGCTGGTGCCATGCTCACCTCGCTGGTCGGTCCGCCGCTACCGGCGCGGATTGCCCGTCCCGGCCCCGGTCATGCCCCCGAGCCGGATGGTCGGCCGGGCGCGGAACGGCGTCCGGGCACGGCGGCCGGCGTCCCGCCGCCGAGGAGTCGGCGGGACGCCGTGCGCTCGTCGCCGGCCTCAGCGGCGGGACATCGTCACCCGCTTCCCCAACGCGCCCATCGCCGCCATCTTGCCGATCCCGCCGGGTGAGCCCAGCGTCGAAACCCGGTTCAGCATCCCGCGGAACATCTCGCCGGGCTTCTGCTGCTCGCTCATGTAGGCGGTGACCACGATCAGCGCGCCGGTCAGCGCCGGTACCGCCCACTGGAGCGCCTTCATCTGGCGCTGCGTGGACGCGACGTTCGAGGGCGTCTGGTGGTTCGGCTCGGTGATCCCGTCCACCGGCGGGCCGCCGGCCTTCTCCAGTTTCATACCGAGCAACCGGCTGTAACCGGTGACCGCGAGGGCGCTGACCGTCAGCGCGGTCTTGAGCGTGCTGGCCCGGCCGACCCCCGTCTGGGCCATCACCCGGGGGCTCTCCGTCACCAGTTCGCCGACCGCGCCGGCGAGGTGGGCGCCGATCGCCGCGGCGTTGACCGGGGTCCACCGGGACCAGCCCGCCGAGGCCACCGGAAGCCGCTGGGTCGAGTCACTGATCTGTGCCGCTCCGCCGTTGACGCCGAACGCTCCCATCAGGGAGCCCCCGAACCAGGCCGCCAAGCCCAGATCGTGCATCGAGCGCAGTGCGGTGTGCCGTTCGGACATCTGATCCCCTTCCGCCGTGTCGGGCGCTGCGGCTTACCCACCGCCCGGCCCGCTAATCCCGAGCGTCACCAGGCGGGACGCCCCGGAAGTGGGGCCGGGCGGACATCGGGGAGTCGCCGGCACGACCGGGCCGCCGACGGCCCTTCCGCGCCGCCGGGCGAGCCGCGGAGGAGTCGTGCGGCCGGCGGCGGGTAGTTCGGCAGGGAGGTCCCGAGGAAGGGGAGTTGGATGTCGCAGCCGGACGAGAGCCGAGAGAAGACCGCGAAGACCGACGCCGTCCTGATGCATCCGGACAACGATCCGCGCAAGACCACGGCGCAGGTCCCACCGCCGCCCGAGCACGGCGAGACCCGGGTGGAGCGCGACGGCAAGATGGTGCCGGTCGACCAGGAGGAGTGACCACCGGGCACCCGGAGTGGCGCGCCGCCCGAGCGCCGCGCCGATCCGGGCGGCGGGCCGGTCCCCGGCGCGCGGGTCAGCACGCCGGGCGCGGAATGGCAGGCCGGGCGGACGGGTCAGCGCGCCGGCAGGCCGGCGGCGAACGCGGCCACCCGGGCGGCCAGCGGGGTGGCGGCGCGGACCCAGGTGAAGTGGTCGAGCGGGGCGCCGGCCTCGGCCACGGTGTAGCGCTCGCGCACCACCGGCGCGGCGACGAGCTTCGCGCAGAGCTGGTCCATCGTCGCGTGCGGGGTGTACTGGTCGTCGTCCACGCTGACCGCGAGCACCGGGGTGCGTACGGCACGGACCGCCGCCTCGGCGTCCACCCCGTCCAGCCGCGGGAAGCGGCCGGTCCGCGCGGTGTGCGCCCAGTCCCGGATCACCCCGCGCGCCTGCCGCCCGCCGAAGCCCCACCCCGGCCAGACGCCGAGCAGCCGGGCCGCCGCAGCGATCCCCTGGGTGTACGGCAGCACGCCGAACCGCCGCAGTCCCGGATAGCTCCGCCAGTAGGGGATGCCGACGGCGACCAGGGCCAGACCGTCGACGGCGTCCGCGCCGTGCACGGCGAGGTGCAGCAGGGCGGCCTGCCCGCCGAGGGAGTGCCCGAGCAGCACCGTCCGCCGGCCGTCCAGCCGCGGCTTGAGCGCCGCCAGCACGGCGCCCACGTCGGCGGCGAGTTCCGGGTAGCCGTAGCGGCAGGCGCGGCTGGGCCGGGGGGTGCTCTCCCCGGTGCCGCGCAGGTCGGCCACCACCACCGCCAGGCCGGCGGTGCGCAGTGCGGCGGCGAACGGCCGGTAGTAGCGGGCCCGCACCCCCATCGCCGGCCAGATCACCACCACCGGCGCCTGCGCCTCGCCCTCCGGCTCCGGGTAGACCTGCACCCCCAGCCGAGCGCCGTCGACCTCGACGAACTCCTGCGCGTACTCCACCGTCGCGTTCACCGGCTCAGGTTACCTGCCGGTAGCTAGTGGGTCGGTCACGACCGGCGTGCGGGTCGCACCGGCTCGCGGACGCTCCTACGGTGCGGACACCAGGGCCGGCCGATGCCGCTGCACCCGGTCCACCGCGGCGAGGACCTGCGGCACGTCGAGCGCCGCCAGCGCCGGGTGCGGTGCGTCATCGCCCGCCGCCGCCCGCCCGACCGGCCCCGCCCAGAGCGCCTGGTGCCAGGGCCGGTCCGGCGGCGGCCCCCACCGGGACGGCGGCACCGGGCCGAACAGCAGGACCGAGGGAGTGCCGTAGGCGGTGGCGAGATGCCCGATGCCGGTGTCCCCGCAGACCACCAGCCGGGCGTACGCGACCAGCGCCGCGAGGTCGCCGATATCCGTCCGGCCGGCGAGCACCGCGTCGTCGG
>NZ_JBSWCE010000060.1:0-27280 GCF_056780015.1 Micromonospora sp. R311 | reverse complement strand
TTCGTCGCCGCGATGATCGCCTTCACATTCGCGATCTGCTCGTCGTCCAGCGTGATGTGCGACTGCTTGCCCTGCACACCATGCGGAATCAGCTTGCCCTTGTCGGCCTTGTCGGCCTTGTCGGCCTTGTCGGCCTGCACCACGGCGACCGGCTTCACCTGCTCGACCGGAGCAGCCTGCGCGGTCGCCGGACCAGCGAACACACCACCGGCGAAGGCCAGACCAGCGACACCGAGAACGCTCTTACGCATGATCGTGTTCATCACGAAGCTCCTTGGGGGTCGACGCCACCAGCCCAGGGGGAGGGCGTGGTGGCGCAAGCACCGTCCGGCGCTCGAAAGTCTTGGGGGAAAGATCCGACGCTCGCGGGCGGGGGTGCCCTTGCGGCGCCGGGACCATGTGTAACGACCGGCGGCCCGCCATCATTCCGCGGCCCGGCCCCGCACCCGATCAGGCGGGGCGGGCTCTTGCTCGATCGTCCGCATGATGTAACGCCCCCGACCCGGCCCCGATTCCACCACCCGGATGCACCCGGTCACACCCACAAACCGGACATTGAGCCCAACCATCGACAGGTGGCGCCCGAAAATAGCTCGGTTTGGGGGCGGTGCCCGGTACCGAGCAGAGCGACCGACGGCATCAGGCTCCCGGCGGATGATATAGCGGAAAGAGCGCGATACCTCAGAGTCATCAAAATGCCTCAGAGGTATCACCGTGAAAGACAACATTGCCGACCCGTGACGACACGCCCACAGCGACACCAACGAGTTCGGCGCGCCGCGACGCAATGCCGGTGGATCTCACCCGACCGTCGTCGGCCGACCCGACGCACCTGAAGCAAACCGGCACGGACCTGCGGGCACGGACGCGACCCGGACCACGACGGGGGTGTGGCCCGCCGTGCCCGGCGCAGGGATCAAGCCTGACCGCCCGGAGCCCGGCACGGCCACCCACACCCCAACCGCAACCGCCCACGCACCCGGCACAGCCACACCCGACCCACGGACCACGGCACGGCCACAGCCCCAAACGGACCACCAGGCCGGAGATCCGCACACCGCCGGAGGCACGGACGGGCGGAAAGAGCTCACACCCGCAGGTAGCGAAGAATCGCGAGCACCCGCCGGCTGTACCCGGTCCCCTGCGACAGGTCGAGCTTGTCGAAGATCGTGTTGATGTGCTTCTCGACGGCGCTCTGCGACACGTGCAGCCGTTCGGCGATCACGGCGTTCGTGTGCCCCTGGGCCATCTGGTGCAGCACGTCCCGTTCGCGTGGGGTCAGCCGGCTCAGCGGGTCGGCCGGGTTCGCGCCGGCGAGGACCCGGCGGACCACCTCGGGGTCGAGCGCCGTCCCACCGGCGGTCACCCTGTCGAGGGCGTCGAGGAAGTCGTCGACCTGGGCGACCCGGTCCTTGAGCAGGTACCCGACCCCCTCGGGGCGGTCGGCCAGGAGCCGCGCCGCGTACCGCCGCTCGACGTACTGGGAGAGCACCAGTATCGCGGTTGTCGGCCACCGCCGCCGGATCTCCAGCGCCGACCGGAGGCCGTCGTCGGTGTTGGTGGGCGGCATCCGGACGTCGGTGACGACGACGTCGGGTCGCTGCCGCTCGACCGCCGCGACCAGGTCGTCGGCCGAGGCGACCGCGGCCACCACCTCGTGCCCCTCGTCGGCGAGCAGCCGGGCCAAGCCCTCCCGCAGCAGGGTGGAGTCCTCCGCCAGGACTATCCGCACGGCACCTCCGCCAGCACGGTGGTCGGCCCGCCGGGCGGGCTGTCGACCCGGAACCGGCCGTCCAGGGCGGCCACCCGGCGGGCGAGACCGGTCAGGCCGGCTCCGGCCGGGTCGGCGCCGCCGACACCGTCGTCGTGTACCCGCAGCCGGACCGTCCCCGCCCGACTGTCGACCTCCACGCTGATCAGGTTAGCGGCGGCGTGTTTCGCAGCGTTGGTGAGCGCCTCGCAGGCCACGAAGTAGAGCACCGTCTCGACCTGCCGGTCGGGGCGGACCGGCAGGTCGTACCGGATGCGCACCGGGATGTCCGACCGATCCGCGACCACGCCGAGCACCTCCCCCAGGTCACCGTCGTCGAGCGCGGACGGGTACACCCGCCAGGCCACCTCGCGCAGCTCGGCGATGGCCTGTTGGGTGTCCTGGTGCGCCTGGGCGAGCAGGCCGGCGGCACGCTCGGGGTCCCGGCTGCGCCGGGCCCGGCCGAGCAGCATGCCGAGGGCGACGAGGCGCTGTTGCAGGCCGTCGTGCAGGTCCCGTTCGATGCGTTGCCGCTCGGCGTCCACCGCGGCGACCACCTCGGCGCGGCTGGTGGTCAGCTCGCGGACCCGACGTTCCAGCTCGGCGCGGGTTCCGGCGCCGAGCAGACGGTGGGCGAGCCGCACGTCCAGCGCCGCGACGCTGGCGACGGCCTGGACGTTGACCAGGAGCAGGGCGGCACCGATGACCACCTGCAGCAGGGCGTCCCCGGGATCGAGGACACCGCGCAGCACCGCCCACAGCACGATCGCGGCCAGCACCGCACCGACGGCGAACAGCCCGTACGCCAGCGCGCCGAGCGCACCGGGCAACAGCCGGGCGGCCAGGTAGCCGACGTCCCGCCAGCCCGGTGCCGGCGCGCCGCCGGGGGCCACGCCCTCGGTCAGGAAGCCCGCGAGCCGGCGGCGTTCCAACCGGACCAGCCGGGCGGCGTACCGGCGCATCACCGCGTGTACCCGAGGGCGGGTCGGCGGGGCGACGGCGGTACCGGCGATCGCGACGGCCGCGGCGACCAGGAACAGCAGCTCGACGGCGGCGGTCAGGATCCCGGCGGCGACCCCGACCGGCAGCCGGGCCGCGCAGGGCAGCGCGGGCCGGGGCCGTTCCACCCGCCCGGCCGACTCAGCAGACCCGGCAAGGCCGGCCGACCCGGCGAGCCCGGCCGTCCCGACGCGCACAGCCGACCCAGCCGATCCGGTAGGCCCGGCAGGCCCTGCGGGTTCGGCCGACCCGGCAGGCCCGGCCGGCTCCCCCGGCGCCCGCCCGTCGGCGGCAGCGGGATCCTGCGACACCGGGGTCACCGCACTCCGTCGTAGTCCCAGCCGGCCTGCTGGCTGTCGGTGTAGGCGCTGCGGTAGATGGTGCCCCGCCCGGTCGGGTCGGGCACGCCGGCGACCGGCGGTGCGGGCGGCGGAGTGAGGTCGGGCTCGGCGCCGGCCCTGGACCGGCGGCGCAGCCGGGAGATGACGAACCAGCCGACGGCGGCCACCGAGGCGACGATGACGACGTTCTGCAGGGCGCCGACGTACCCCTCGACGAGGTGCCAGTTGTCGCCGAGCAGGTAGCCGGCGAGCACGAAGGTGCTGTTCCAGATCAGGCTGCCCATCGTGGTGTAGGCGACGAAGGTCCACACCGGCATCCGCTCCACCCCGGCGGGGATGGAGATCAGGCTGCGGAAGATCGGGATCATCCGCCCGAAGAAGACCGCCTTGACGCCGTGCTTCAGGAACCACGCCTCGGTCCGGTCGACGTCGCTGAGCTTGACCAGCGGCAGCCGCGCCGCGATCGCGCGCACCCGTTCCCGGCCCAGCGCGGCGCCGATCCAGTAGAGCGCGAGGGCCCCCAGCACCGAACCGAGGGTGGTCCAGAAGATCGCGCTGACCACGCTCATCCGGCCCTGGCCGGCGACGAATCCCGCCAGCGGCAGGATCACCTCGCTCGGGATCGGCGGGAAGAGGTTCTCCAGGGCGACGGCCAGGCCGGCGCCGGGGCCGCCGAGCCGTTCGACCAGGCCGGTGACGTAGCCGACCAGACCGTCCTGGGGCGGCGCGGCGTCACCGGCGGCGGCGAGCAGGGCGTGCGGCGCGGTACGAATCATGCCCCACACGCTACGAACCGATCCTGAGAGCCGGCCATGGGGCCGGCCCTCCGTTCCGGCGGGCGGACCGCACCGGCGGGGGTGCGGAAAACCACAGGGTCGGCGCCTATCCTGCGCCCGTCGAGGAGAGGAGCCGCCATGCGTACGCCGCTGCGGATCGTCGTCGCGCAACCATCCTGCGTGGCGTACGACGTGGGGGTGAACGCGGCGACGCACGCCGCGGTGGTCCGCGCGGCCGGCGCCCGGGTGGTGGCCTTCCCCGAGCTGTCGCTGACCGGCTATGAACTGGACGGCCCGCCGGTGGACGTCGACGACCCGCGGCTGGGGCCGCTGGTCGAGGCGTGCGCCGAGACCGGCGCCCTCGCCCTGGCCGGCGCGCCGGTACGGGGTGAGCACATCGCCACCCTCGCCGTCGACGCCACCGGGGTGCGGGTGGCGTACCGGAAGATGTGGCTCGGCGCGGTGGAGGCCCGCCGGTTCTCCCCCGGCCCGGCCCCGGCGGCGGTGACGGTCGACGGCTGGCGGCTCGGGCTGGCGATCTGCCGGGACACCGGCATCGCGGAGCACGCGGCGCGGACCGCGGCGCTCGGCGTCGACGTCTACCTCGCGGCGGTGCTGGAGCACGCCCGGGAGGCGGCGGTCACGACGGAGCGGGCACACCGGATCGCCACCACCCACCGGGTGCACGTGGCGGTGGCCAGCTTCGCCGGGTCGACCGGCGGCGGGTACGCCGAGGCGGCCGGCGGTTCGGCGATCTGGGCGCCGGACGGTTCGGTGCTCGCCCGGGCCGGCGGCGAGCCGGGCGAAACGGCCGGCGCGACGCTGGACTGACCGTCCGGAGCCCGCCCCGAAAAGCGCATCCGGGGGCGCTGGACGCGGTCAGCCGGGACGGGCCGCCCGTGCCGCGACCGACCGCGCCGTGCGGCGGTGCGCGGCGGCCTGCTCGGGGTCGCCCAGGGCGGCGGCCAGGTCGCCGAGGTACCCGGCCACCGGTCCCAGGGTGAGCACGCCGCTGCCCGCCCCGGCCAGCTCACCGGCGGCGGGCAGCAGGTCGGCGTAGGCGTGCCGCATGGTGGCGTGGTCGTCGAGGGCGAGGGCCGCGCGGGCGACGAGGCACCCGCGGGCCTCCCGGAGCAGGTCGTGCGGCGACTCCGGGAGGGTACGCAGCGCCTCGGCGGCCTCGTCGCGACGACCGGCCCGCAGCAGCACCAGCGGGCGCGCCCACGGCTGGTGCGGCCCGAAGTCCCAGCTCCCCCAGTCTTCCCCGGCTTCCGGTCCGACCGGGCCGGCGGCCGACCGGCCGGCGTCGTCCGGCCCGGTCAGCCGCAGACCGAGCAGCGCGAGGGCGAGCAGGCCCTGTTCCATGCCGGGCATCCCGCTGCCGGCGAGGCGGTCGGCCGCGGCCCGGTATCCGGCTTCCGCCGCGGCCGGCTGGCCGTCGACGGCCAGCCGCAGGGCGGCGTACCACTGGGTGAAGACGCCCACCAGCGGCAGGTCGTACCGCTCGGCGAGGCGGTCGGCGGCCCCGGCGTGCGCGTCCGCGGCGGCGAGGTCGGCGAGCGCGCAGTGGGCCTGGAGGAGGACGAGGTGGCCGAGGACCTCGAAGCTCACCAGGTCGTGCCGGGCGGCCAGGTCGACCAGTTCGGCGCCGATCCGGGCGCGTTCGGCGGCGAGCCCGGACCGGCCGAAGGTGTGCAGGTAACGGGCGTTGAGCGCGAGGGCCAGCAGCGCCGGGTCCGCCAGCGGGCGGGCGAGCGCCTCCGCTTCGGCGGCGGCCCGCCGGCCGCGGTCCGTGGTGGTGCCGCGCAGCTCCAGGGCGAGGGTACTCAACAGCCGGCTGCGCGCTGCCGCCTCGTCCGGCCCGAGCGTGGCCAGGGCGCGCTCGGCGGCCACGACCACCTGGTGGGAGAGGTGTTCGTCGTCGTTGCGGGTCCAGCTGGCCGGCACGTCGAACGCGGTCAGCAGGCTCGTGGTGAGGTCGGGGTCGTCGAGCCGGGCGGCCGTGGCGATCGCCGCGGACCGGTGCCGGCGGGCCTCGTCGAGGTGACCGGTGACGGCGAGCGCGCGACCCAGCCCCATCACCGCCGCCAGCCGCCCGCGTACGTCGTCGCCCGCGCGATCGTGGGCGGCGACCGCCTGCCGCCACAGGCGGGCCGCCTCGTGCGGGTTGAAGCGGCGCTCGGCCCGCTCGGCGGCGGCCCCGGCGTAGCGGGCCGCGCGGGGGGCGGTGGCCCGGCTCGCGGCGTGGGCGAAGTGGTGGGCCAGGGTGGTGACGTCCTCCGGGTGCAGCCGTTCGACGGCCTCGCCGGCGGCGGCGTGCCAGCCGGCGCGGCGCGGCGCGGACAGGTCGCCGTAGAGCGTGTCGCGCACCAGGATGTGGGTGAACCGCAGCTGCCCGTCGGCGCCGTGTTCGGTGAGGAAGCCGGCGTGCAGGGCGCGGTCCAGCGCGTCGAGCACCGCCGCCGGGTCACCGGCCATCGCGGTCAGCACCTCGGGGTCGACGTCGCGGCCGAGCACGGACGCCTGGCGCAGCACGGTCCGCGCGGCGTCCGGCAGCCGGCTGAGCCGGTGGCGGATGACGTCCCGCACCCCGGCGGGGACCGCCCGCAGCGCCGCGCCGCCCTCGGCGGCGAACAGCCGGGCCAGCTCCCGGACGAAGAACGGGTTCCCGCCGCTGCGCTGGTGGATCAGGTGCACGACGGGCGGGTCGAGGTCCGGCCCGGCGACCGCCCGGGCCAGCTCGCCGGTCGCCGGCTCGGACAGCCCGCCCAGGTAGACCCGGACCGGCTCGGTCCGGGCGACCCGGGCCAGCGCCGCGGTCAGCTCCGGGCCGATCTCGTCCGCCCGGTAGGTGCCGACGACCAGCACCGGCCCGGTGACCGGCTCCGGCTCGCCGACCAGGGCGGTCAGCAGGTCCAGGGTGTCCGCGTCGGCGCGGTGCAGGTCGTCGACGACGAGCAGCACCGGCGCCCGCTCGGCGGTCGAGGTGACCAGCGCGGCGACGGCCCGGTGCAGCCGGAACCGGCGTACCGCGGGATCCTCGACCCGGTCGGGGCCGCCCACCGCCGGCTTACCCGGGGTCGCCCCGGCTCCCGGCGGGGGGTCCGGGCTGGCCGGCGCGCTCTCCGCCGGCTCGGCGCTCGCCGCGAGTGCGTCGGTGAGCTGCGTCCACGGCCCGGCGACGGGCGCGCCCTCGTACTCGGGGCTGCGGCCCCACGCGGTCGTCCAGCCGGCCGCCGACAGCTGTCGGGCGAGGGCGTCGGCGAGCGCGGTCTTGCCGGCGCCGGCGTCGCCGGAGATCAGGGCGAGGGCGGGCCGGCCGCGCCGGACGACGTGCTCGGCGGCCCGCCGCAGCCGGGCCAGTTCCTCGCCACGCCCGACGAACGGCCGCCGCCGGTCCGGTCCGGCCCCGGCCCGTGCCGGCGCGTCGGCCCGTACGGCGGCCGGCGGTGCCGCCGGGGTCAGGTGCGGAGCCTGGGCGAGGATGTCGGCTTCGAGCTGCCGCAGCCGCGGGCCCGGATCCACGCCGAGTTCGGTCACCAGGGTCTCCCGGGCCCGGCGCAGCGCGGCCAGCGCCTCCCCCTGGCGGCCGGACCGGTACAGGGCCGTGGCCAGCAGCGCCCAGGCGTCCTCGCGGAGCGGGTGGCCGGCGGTGTGGGCCCGCAGGTCGGTGGCGGCCTCCGGAGCTCGGCCCAGGGCCAGCAGCGCCTCGGCCCGGCGTTCCACCGCCAGCATCCGCAGCTCGTCCAGCCGGTTGATCTCCGCGCGCGCCCAGCCCTCCCCGGCGAACTCGGCGTACGCGGGGCCGCGCCACAGGGCGAGCGCCTCCGTCAGGCAGTCCAGCGCCGCGCCGGCCCCACCCGCGCCGAGCAGCCGACCCGACTCGGCCACCGCGTCCTCGAAGCGCCAGGCGTCCACCGCGTCCGGCCCGGCCCGCAGGGCGTAGCCGGGTGGGGCGGTCACCAGCAGCCGGGCGGGCTGTCGGGGTGGCCGGTCGGGTTCCAGGGCCCGGCGCAGGTCGGCGACGAACGTCCGGATCGCCGCCACCGCGCCGTCGGACGGCTCGGGCCACAGGTCGCCGACGAGGCGTTCGACCGGCACCACCCGGCCGCGGGCGACCAGCAGCCGGGCCAGCACCGCGCGCTGGCGCGGCCCCTTCAGCGCGACGGGGCCGCGGGCGTCGACCGCCCGCACCGGCCCGAGCACCCCGAAGGCCGGCCCGCCCGCCGTCGCCGCCCTGGTCATGGCACCAATCTAGGCCGGACCGCGGGCCCGGTCGCATGGTGACCGCCCCCGGCCGCTGGCGGGTGCGGGGGCACTCATCCGTTGCTCATCGGCCGCTGATCCCGGCCGGGCAGGCTCGACTGGTCCGACCGCCGGTGGTGCCCGCCACCGGACGGCACCAGCACCCGGAGAGGGCTCACCGTGAACCAGAGGATCAACGGATTCGACTACCGCCGCGTCGCCGTGGCCGACGGCGTCGCGCTGAACGTGGCCATCGCCGGCTCCGGCAGCCCGGTCGTGCTGCTGCACGGCTTCCCGCAGACCCACCTCATGTGGCGGCACGTGGCCGCGGATCTCGCCGCCGACCACACCGTGATCTGCCCGGACCTGCGCGGCTACGGTGACAGCGACAAGCCCGCCGACACCGACGGGACCGGGTACGCGAAGCGGACCATGGCCGCCGACATCGTCGCGCTCGCCCGGGCCCTGGGCCACGAGCGGTTCGCCCTGGCCGGGCACGACCGTGGCGCCCTGGTCGCCGTCCGCGCCGGTCTCGACCACCCGGAGGTGGTCAGCCACCTCGCCTCGCTGGACGTGCTGCCCACCCTGGACATGTGGGACGTCCTGCACGGCACCAGCGCCGCCGTCGGCTTCCACCTCTACCTGATGGCCCAGCCGCCCGGCCTGCCCGAGCAGCTCATCGGCGCCAGCCCGGACGCCTTCTTCGGCCACTTCCTCGACAGCTGGACCCGGGACCCGGAGGCCATCCCGGCCGAGGTGCGGGCCGCGTACCTGGCGGCGTCCCGGGCGGCGGTCACCTCGATCGTCGCCGACTACCGGGCCTCGGCCGGCGTCGACGTGGCGCACGACCAGGCCGACCGGGCGGCGGGGAACCAGCTGCGGATGCCGGTGACCGTGCTGCAGCAGGACTGGGGCGCGGCGCTCGGCTTCGACGCCGCCGCGCGGTGGCGGGCGTGGGCCCCGGACCTGGCGCACCACACCGTCTCCTGCGGGCACTTCATGGCCGAGGAGGCGCCGGCCGAGGTCGTCAAGGCGCTGCGCGCCCTGCTGACCCGGTAGCCGGCCCGCCGGCCGGCCCGGTCACCGCCGATCGGGCCGGTGGCCGGGCCGGCCGCACCGGCCCCCAGGTCATGAGGGTGCGACGGGACGGGCGGGCCCCCGTCCCGCGCGTCCCGCGAAGCTAGGGTGGCGGCGTGACCGCGTCGCTTCCCCTCGCCTCCGGCCGGGAGGCCGACGTCTACGCGCTCGACGACGGACGGGTGCTGCGCCGCTACCGCGACGGCGGTGACGTCCGCGACGAGGCGGCGGTGATGGCCTACCTGCACCGGCTCGGCTACCCGGTGCCCCAGGTCCACCGGGCCGACGGACCCGACCTGGTCATGCGCCGGTTGACCGGTCCGACCCTGGCCGAGGCGGCCGTCACCGGCCACACCGACGTCCGGTCCGCCGCCCGGATCCTCGCCGACCTGCTGCGCCGGTTGCACGCGCTGCCCGCGCGACGGTCCACCGACCCGGCGGACCGCGTCCTGCACCTCGACCTGCACCCGGAGAACGTCATGGTGACGCCGGACGGGCCGGTCGTCATCGACTGGCACAGCACCGCCGAGGGGCCGCCCGGCCTCGACCTGGCCGTGACCGCCCTGATCATCGGCGAGGTCGGCACCGATCCGACGCTCGACCTGGCCGGGCTGGCCCGGGACCTGCTGGTCGCGTACCTGGCCGAGACCGGGCCGCTGGACCTGCTGGACGAGGCGGTCGCCGTCCGGGCGCGGCTCGGCCCGCACGGCCCCGAACGGCTCGCCGAGGCGGCCGCGCTGATCCGGGCCGGGATGACCGGATGACGGGGCGGCTCGTCCAGCTCTGGCGCTACCCAATCAAGTCGATGCTGGGCGAGCGGCTTCCCGCCGCCGAGGTGACCGCGACGGGCGTCACCGGTGACCGGAGCCTCGCCCTGGTGCACCGGGAGACCGGCCGGGTGGCCAGCGCCAAGCATCCCCGACGCTGGCGGGGCCTGCTCACCCTCCGCGCGTCCGGCGTCGCGCCCGCCCCGGTCCGGATCACCCTCCCCGACGGCCGGACGGTGTCGAGTGTGGACGCCGACGTGGACGAGGTGCTGTCCCGGCTGCTCGGCACGCCGGTGACGCTGACCGGCACGGTGCCCGACGGGGCGGTGCTGGACCGGGCCCATCCGGAGGCGGTGCTCGACGCCGGGCTCGCCGCGCACATGCCGGTGGACCAGAACCCGCTCGGCGCCGCCGCGCCGGGAACCTTCTTCGACTTCGCCCCGATCCACCTCGTCACCACCGCCACCCTGCGCCGCCTGGCCGCCGGCGAGAGTCTGGACGGTGGCTTCGAGCCGGTGCGCTACCGGCCGAATCTGGTGATCGAGACGGCGGCGGACGGGTTCGTGGAGAACGACTGGGTGGGCCGCGAGCTGCGGGTCGGTGACGCGCTGGTGCTGCGGGTGCTGGCCGCCACGCCGCGCTGTGCGGTACCGACCCTGGCGCACGGCCCGCTTCCCCGTCAGGTGGCGGCCCTGCGGGTGCCGGCCCGGCTCAACCGGATCGCGCCCCTGCCCGAACTCGCCCCGCAGCCCTGCGTCGGCGCGTACGCGCAGGTGGTGCGGGCCGGCCGCCGAAGGGGCGCCGGTCACGCTCGGCTGAGCCGGTCAGTCGTCGTCGTCCCCGGCGCCGCCGTTCACCGCGCCGCCGACCCGGTCGAGCAGGGCGTTCAGGCGGGCCGCGGCGTCCGGCGAGATGCGCTCCCGCTCAACCTCCTCGGCGATACGTTCGCGCAGGTCCTCGACCCGCTTGGCCCGGTCCTTCGGCTTGCCCCGGGTCAGGTCGACGAGCTTGTCCCGCAGCTCCTCGGCGGCCCGCCGGTCGATCTCACCCCGGGCCTGCGCCTCGGCGAGCAGCGCGGCGAACTCGGCGGCCAACTGGCGGAACCCGATCGGCTGCGGGCGGCTGCTGGTCGACGGCGGCGCGCTGCTCGGCTCCGGATCGGCCGGCGCGGCGGAGCTGGGCGGCGTGGCCGGGGCGGTGCTGGACGGGCCGGCCGTGCTCGGTGCGTTCCCTCCGCCGTCGCCGAGGACGAGGACGGCGACCAGGCCGACCAGCAGCGCCAGGCCGGCCGCGACCAGCCCGGTCAGCGCCCGGTTCGACCGGTCCGGCGGGCCGCCCGCCGCCGGACCGGTCGGGCCCGCCGCCGCGCCACCGGCGGTCGCGGACGCTCGCGGGTACGCCAGGGACCGGTCGACCAGCGTGGGCGGGTGCCCGGCCGGCGGGCGGGCGGTGCCGGTGGCGGGCACGGCGGGCAGGATCGCGGTGGGTGGGTCGGCCGGCTGGCCGGCGCCGAACCGGGTGGCCAGTTGCGCCGCGGTGGGCCGGCGGGCCGGGTCGGCGGCGAGGCAGGCCAGGGTCAGCTCGGCGATGTCGGCCGGCAGGCCGGGGATCCGCAGCGGCGGCACCGGCGTGTGCCGGGCGTGCACCTCCATCGCGTCCTCCCAGGTCTGCACGGGCAGCGGGGCCCGACCGGTGAGGGTGCGGTAGAGCAGCGCGCCGAGGGCGTAGACGTCGCTGGCCGGGTCCGGCGCCCCGGGCCTCATCCGCTCCGGCGCGAAGTACGCGGGCGTACCCATCAGCAGCTCACCGGTCTGCCCGGCGAGCGGGTGGTGCGGGCCGGCGAGCGCGGCAATGCCGAAGTCGAGCACCTTGGCGCCGGTGTCGGTGAGCATGACGTTGCCCGGCTTGATGTCGCGGTGCACCACCCCGATGCGGTGGGCGGCGGCCAGCGCGGCGGCGACCTGACCGGCCATCCGCACCGCGTCGGGCCAGGCGAGCGGGCCGGCGGTGAGCCGGTCGGCGAGGTTGCGTCCCTCGACCAGTTCCATCACCAGGTACGGCACCACCGTGCCGCCGGCCAGGGTCGCCTCGCCGTAGTCGTACACCTGGGTGACGTGCGGGTGGGTGAGCCGGGCGGCGGCGCGGGCCTCGCGCTGGATGGTGGCCCGCAGCTGCGGGTCGGCCGCCAGTTCGCCGGCGAGCGCCTTCACGGCGACCGGGCGCCCGAGCACGTCGTCGTCGGCGCGCCACACCTCGGACATCCCGCCGAGGCCGATGCGCTCGCGCAGGACGTACCGGTCGTGCAACCGGAGGCTGGGAGTGAACGGCGACATCGCCGTCCAGTCTGCCTGGCCGGGGCGAGCGGTCACCAACCGCGGTGCCCGGTCCGGCCCCGGGTGCCCCGGATCGTGTCGGTGCGCGTGGTGTCGCGGGTGGCGGGCGCCACCCGCGACGGCGGCTACGAGCAGCGCGGGGGCGCCGGCAGCGGCGCCGGCTGGATCCGGTCGGCGAGCCGGCGCAGCGCGGCGGCCGTGGCCTGACGGGTGGGCCCGAGCCGTACGGCCCGGGGCCGCTCGGGGCGGACGGGCGCGTCCGGCCGGGCGGAGTTGACGTGTCGGGTCACCGCGTCGATGGCGAAGATGTAGCCGGTGGGCTGTTCCATGGTCAACTCCTCGGGACGGGTCCGGTGGACGACCGGACGACGAGTGCGGTGGGCAGCAGGACGTGCCCCGCGGTGGGTTCCGTGGGCGGGTCGAGCAGCAGCTCGGCGGCGATGCGCCCCTTCTCCTCGGCCGGCTGGCGGACGGTGGTGAGACCGGCCGCGGCGGCCTCGGCGATGTCGTCGAAGCCGGTCACCGAGACGGGTGGGGCGGCGTCGGCGCGGGCGGCGAGCGCGTCGAGCACGCCCAGGGCCAGCACGTCGGAGCAGGCCAACACGGCCGTCGGCGGATCCGCCGCGGCGAGCGCGTCGGTCACCGCCGCGATGGCGGCCGCCCGGCTGTTGTCGGCGGCGGTGAGCACGGTCAGCTCCGACCAGTCGACGCCGACCTCGGCGAAGGCGTCGGCGAAGCCGGCGAGCCGACCGCGGGTGGTGGGGTGCGGGGCGTCGTCCGGCCCGGCGAGCCGCAGCGGGCCCGGCGGCGCGCCCGGCAGGACCCCGTCGCCGAGCAGCGCGACCCGCCGGTGGCCGAGCCCGGCCACGTGCGCGGCGACCGACCGGGCGGCGGCGCGCTCGTCGATGCCGACGTACCGGTCGGTGGGGCCCGCGTCGGGGCGGGGCACGGTGGTGACGATCGGCAGGCCGCGCTCGCGCAGCACGTCGACCACCCAGCCCTCGTCGCCGACGCAGTAGACGCAGAACCCGTCGACCGCGGCGTTCTCCACCGCCCGGCGGGCGACCGCCTCGTCGGGCGGCACCGGCACCAGCAGCAGGCTGGTGCCGTGCCGCTTTGCCGCGGCGGCGACGCCGGCCAGGAAGCGGACCGCGAACGGGTCGGTGAAGGCGTACGACAGCTCCGGCTCGAAGAGGACGCCGAGGGCGCCGACGTAGCCGCGCCGCAGCGACCGCGCGGTGGGGTTGGGGCCGGGGTAGCCGATCTGCTGGGCGGTCTCCAGGATCCGTCGGCGCAGCTCGGCGGAGAGCTGGTCGGGACGGCTGTAGGCGTTGGAGACGGTGCTGCGGGAGACGCCGACGGCGTCCGCGACGGCCTGCAGGGTCGGCTTCACCGCGCACCATCTCTCTGGCTCTGGCCTTCTGGATCGATTCAGTCTGGATCGATTCAGAGACTAGCCGGAGAGCCGCCATCGGTCAACGGGAATGGAAAACGCACCGCACCGGGCATGCCGCCCGGGTGGCGGCGTCAGGGCTTGCGGGCGACAGCCCCGTACATGCTGACCTCGGCGGCCGTCGGCCGGGGCTGCGGCTCGCCCTCGGCCCGCCACCGCGCGACCGAGGTGAGGCCAGGCTCGACCACCTCCAGCCCGGCGAAGAACCGGGCCACCTCCGCGCGGCTGCGCAGGGTGATCAGGCCGTGCGGGCCGCCGCCCCGCCCCGCCGGCTTCGCCTCCCGGGCGACCTCGGGCGGCAGGTGGTCGGCGGTGGCGTGCGACGCGACCAGGTAACTGCCCGCCGGCACCGCGTCGAGCAGCCGGCCGACCACGCCCCACGGGTCGTCGTCGTCCGGCACGAAGTGCAGGATCGCCACCAGCATCAACCCGACCGGCCGGGACAGGTCGATGGTGCGGCGCAGGTCGGGATGGGCCACGATCCGCTCCGGGTCGCGCAGGTCGGCGTCGAGGTACGCGGTCGCGCCCTTCGCCGAACTGGGGTTGCCGTAGCATCCGCCGAACATCCAACAGATTTGGCTGACCAGCAGAAACGTGGACCTGGGGACCGGTTGGTCATCCTGTGGCGGATGCCGATGCCGGAGTGGCTTCCTCGTCGTGTTCGCGGAACATGCGCATGACCGTGGCCGGGGAGGGGTGCCGGCCCTTCTTCTTGCCCTTGGTGATGACGAGGCGGGCGGCGATGTCGCGCAGGCTGAGGTTCTATGTGCGCAGGTGCAGGGCCATGGAGAGCATGGCGTCGTCGGTGATGGTGGCGCCGCCGATGGTCTTGCCGCGGCTGCGGCCGATTCTGGCCTTCCAGGGTGCGGTCGCGGATGTACTCGCGTTCCATCCCGGACAGCGCGGCGCGCACGGTGAACACGACGCCGGAGGGGTCGTGGGAGCCCTGCAGTCGAGCTGGGTGTCGAGGGACTGGCGGACGGTGGAGGCGCGGGCGTAGCCGATCCGTACGTGCCCAGCGGGTTCGGCGTCGGCCGAGGCGGGGCGGGGCGGGGCGGCTTGATCCAGGGCGTGCCCGGCTTGCGAAGGGCTGGGGTGGCCACGGTGAGCGTCTTGGCGAGCGCGGGCACGAGCCCGTGGCCGGGTGCCGGTCATTGATTCGGGATGTCGATGCCGACCGCGCGCAGTTTCGCCTCGACCAGCGCGTTCAACCGGGCGATGGCTGGCGCTTGGTCTTCCCGGTGGTGGTTGACCAGTCCGTACCGGGCGGCGGCGTCGGACTGGTTCTGAGACCCGGTCGGCGTTGCCAGGAGCGCGCGGTCGGCCAGCAGCTTCTCGGCCAGCGCGGACGCCAGCTCCTCGATTCGTGGGTCGTCGGGATCCCAGGACATCGCATCGATGCCGCGCTTGGTCAGCTCGACGAACTCGGGATCGTCGAGCGAGTGTTCGAGCCGGGTCAGGAAGCTGTCGAAGATCTCCGGAGCCAGTGCCCGGGCCAGCACCAGAGCCTCCCGCTGGGTGGCCACGTAGTCGGGGCTGAAGGCAAGATCGGCGAGTCGGTCCAAGACCGCGCAGGCACGGTCGGGCAGCAGGGCCCGGTCACCATGGGCGAGCCGGTGCAGCGTGTCGCGGCGCGCGATCAGGTCCTCGATCCGTTCGGTAAGCCGACGATGGACGTCATCCAGCGCGGCGGCGAATGGTTCGGGATCGGAGTCGAGCAGGTCACCGATCTCGGCCAGCGGCACGCCGGCCTCGGCCAGCGTCCGGACCTGAACCAGCCGCAGCAGATCGGCTGACCGATAACGCCGGTAGCCCGAATCGTCACGTTTCGGCTCGGCGACCAGGCCGAGCCGGTGATAGTGCCGCACGGTCTTGATCGTGACGCCGACGAACGCCGCCGCCTGACCGATGGTGAGCCCGTCTGCCATCGGCTCAGCGCACCTCACGATCGCGGGTGGCTGCGGTCTCGCACACCGTGTCGGCGACGGCCCGGAAGTCCTTGGGTGGGATCCAGCCGTGGTCGCCGACGACCTTCGCATTCACCTGGGGTACTGGTGGCGGGTGATCACAGGGTCAGGGTAGCGCGCGTCTGGTCCAGTCCATCACCGCGCCGGACCGCGCGGACCGCGGCCCAGCCTCTGGCCCAGCCCACGGGGACGCCTGAGGTCGGCGGAGGTCAGCCCATGATCGCGACAAGGGGTTGACCTTGACCTTAGGTCAGGGTGCACGCTCACCGTATGGCCGCCTCGAAGGGGCCGGTGGCCACCAGGTCCGCCGTGAGACCGAACACTATGGACGAGGAGATTCATGATGGGACCGAGCAACAGCGGATTCTCTGAGGCAGGACTGTGCCGACTGCGCGAGGTGCTGGCACGCCATGTCGAGTCCGGAAAAATTCCCGGGCTGGTCGCCCTGGTCAGCCGGGGAGGCCAAACGCACGTCGAAGCGATCGGGACGATGCGCGCCGAGGGTGGCGCGCCAATGCGCCGGGACACGATCTTCCGGATGGCGTCGGTGTCCAAGCCGGTCACGACGGCGGCGGCGATGGTCCTGCTCGATGAGTGCAGGCTGCGGCTGGAGGAGCCGGTGGATCCGTGGCTGCCCGAACTCGCCGACCGGCGCGTGCTGAGGCGGCCCGACGGCCCGCTAGAGGACACGGTCCCGGCGCGGCGGCCGATCACCGTACGGGACCTGTTGACCTCCACGTTCGGGCTCGGCGTGGATTTCGCGATGATGGACTCCCCGATCAGGGCTGCGACCTTCAAGGCCACCGACTACAGCGTGGCCTCCGGGCCGGCGCCCCACCCGGACGAGTGGATGCGCCGCCTCGGCGAGCTGCCGCTGGCGTACCAGCCCGGCCAGCGGTGGCTGTACGACCTCAGCTACGAGGTACTCGGCGTGCTGGTCGCTCGGGTCGCCGGCCAGTCGTTGGAGACGTTCCTGCGCGAACGCGTCCTCGACCCGCTGGGCATGACGGACACCGGGTTCCACGTGCCCGCCAGCAAGATTGACCGGCTGCCGCCTCTGTACGGGCCCGCCCCGCAGACCGGCGAGTTCACCTTGTGGGACGAGGCAGAAGGCGGTCGGGCCAGCCAGCCTCCGGCATTCCAGGGCGCCAGCGCGCTGGTCTCCACCGCCGACGACTACCGCGCCTACTTCCAGATGCTGCTCAATGGCGGCATGCACGAAGGCCAACGGATCTTGTCCCGGGCCGCCGTCGAGCTGATGACCACCAACCGCCTCACCCCCGAGCAAGAGGCTGCCCGGGACGCCATGTACAAGAACATCGCCCATCTGACGGCCGGTCAGGGACAGCACGGCGGCTGGGGCTTCGGGATGGGGGTGCGCACCTACCGCGGCGACTACGCCCCCACCGGCCAGTTCGGCTGGGACGGCGGCACCGGTACCACCGCCTACGCCGACCCGACCAACCAGCTCACCGGCATCCTGTTCACCCAGACCGGGATGTCCACCCTGGACTCGCCGCGACTCATCCACGACTTCTGGACCACCCTCTACCAAACCATCGACGACTGACACCGAGCGCGGGCGCCGGGGGGAGCAGGCACAACCGGTCGACGCGGTCGAAGTCCTGCCCGGTCACCGGCCGCCCCCGATCCCGATGTCATCTCCGCTCTCGCCTGGGACGAGGTGGGTAGGTGCGAGGCGGGCGGAGGAGTGCCCTACCGCATCGACTACACGGGCGGCTCCACGGTCTACGGTGACGGTGGTACTCGCGCTGGACCTACACCATCTCTTCCGCCTCCGAATCCGCGTCGAAGAAGTAGTCCCCCCTCTCCGGGCTGGACAGCCAGGGCCCGCTTCCCGCCAGAGCGCGGAGGGCGGGCCCTTTGCGCATCCCCTCAGGCGCCACGTGCAGGGGAGTTCTGCGATGGGCCACCGAGGTGTCGATGCGGTCGCTGGGGTGGGCGGAGCCGGTCGCGGCCCCCTGAGCATCGGTGGTCAAGGCTGCCTCCACGAGTCTCGCGCCACGCGTGGCGTCCGTCCACTGTCGCCGGTTGCTCAGGCTACCGCCCATCGGACCGCGAGCGTGATCACCGCGGGTAGAGCTCGTCCCGGACCCGGGCGAGGATCTCCGCGGTCCGCTCCGGCGGCTCGGCCTCGACACAGAGCCGCTCCATCGCCACCGCGTAGTACTCGAGGTCGTCCCGCTTGTCGAGGTAGAGCGCGCTGGTGAGCTGTTCGATGTAGACGATGTCGGGCAGGTCCTGGTCGCCGAAGCGCAGGATGCTGAAGGCGCCGCCGGCCGCGGCGTGCCCGCCGGCCGTGAACGGGACCACCTGCAACCGGATGTTCGGCGACGCGGTCGCCTCGATCAGCGCCGTCAACTGGTCCCGCATGACCTGCGGGCCGCCGATCGGCCGGCGCAGCGCCGCCTCGTCGACCACCGCCCACAGCTGCGGCGGATTCGGGTGGCGCAACAGCTGCTGGCGTTGCATCCGCAGCGCGACCCGGCGGTCGATCTCCGCGGCGTCGGCCCGGGCATGGCCGAGCAGCACCACGGCCCGGGCGTACGCCGGGGTCTGCAGCAGGCCGGGGACGAACTGCACCTCGTAGGTGCGGATCAGCGCGGCGGCGGCCTCCAGCCCGAGGTAGGACTGGAACCAGCTGGGCAGCACGTCGGCGTACCGGTGCCACCAGCCCGGGCTGTTGGCGTCCCGGGCGAGCTTGAGCAGCGGCTCGCGCTCCTCGGGGGCGGTGACACCGTAGAGGGTGAGCAGGTCCGCGACGTCGCGCTCCTTGAACCCGACCCGGCCCAGCTCCATCCGGCTGATCTTGGACTCGGAGGCGCGGATCTCCCAGCCGGCGCCCTCCCGGGTCACCCCACTGGCCTCGCGGAGCCGCCGCAACTGGGCGCCGAGCAGCATCCGCAGCACGGTGGGGCCGGTCGCCGGACCTCCCTCGGCGGAAACCATGGTCATGTGCCGCCCTCCGCACCCGGTCGGGCGCCCCCGCCCGGCCGACGTGTAAGCATGCCATGGACCGTGAGTGAGGTGAACTCCTCCGTAACGGCGGAGCCGGGCCGGACGACGGGACGACCGGTCAGCCGATCAGGTGGTCGAAGTCACCCTCCCGGGCGCCGAGCACGAAAGCGGCGATCTCGTCCACTGTGTAGATCAGCGCCGGCCCGTCCGGGTGGCGCGAGTTGCGCACCGCGATGCCGGTCCCGCCGGGCAGCTTGGCCAGCTCGACGCAGTTGCCGCTGGGGTTGCTCCGGCGGCTCTTCTGCCAGGTCAGCGGGGGCAGCTGGTTGGTGAGGACGCCGTTGGGGGGCTGCTGCATCAGGGGGTGTCTTTCTCTCCGGGAGCCCGCCGGCGCCGGCCGGGGTGATGGCAGCGATCGACGACGGGCTTCCTGCACGTGCATCTGCTCTTGCATCTGCATCGGACGGCGAGCATGATAACGCACGTGAACGGTGCTCATCCGTTCACGTTGAGTCACCCGGCCTGGGTCTGCACCGGCAGCCGCACAGCCGCCCGGCCGGCCGGAGGTGTTGCGGTGATGGGAGGGCTCGTGCCGGATCCGTTGTCCGTGGCGTCCGGCATCTGCGCTGCTGGCGCGCTTCTCACCTCCTGGCAGCTGCGCCAGCGGGCGCTGCGCGCCGAGGCCGAGATCGACCACCTCCAGGCCGAACTCGCGGCGGAACGGCACGCGGCCAGCCACGACCCGCTCACCGGCCTGCCCAACCGCCGCGCCTTCTACCGCCTGGCCGCCACCCTGCTCACCCGGGCCGACGGGCAGCCGTTGATCGCGGTGGTCATCGACCTCGATGACTTCAAGCAGGTCAACGACCGCTTCGGCCACGCCGCCGGCGACCAGGTGCTGATCAGGGTCGCCGAGCGGTTCGCCGCCTTCGCGGGCGACAACCTGGTGGCCCGGCTGGGCGGTGACGAGTTCGCCGGCCTGCTGGCCAGCCCTACCGTCGACCGGCGGTGGATCGACCACGCCACCCGGCGACTCGGCGAGACCCTCGCCGCGCCGATCCCGCTCGCCGGGCGCAGCGTGCGGGTGACCGCATCGGTGGGGCTCGCTCCGGTCGCCGGCCCGGCTCAGCTCAGCGAGGCGCTCGGTCGCGCCGACGCCGCCATGTACCGGGCCAAGAGCCTCGGCACCGGCCGGGTGCCGCCGCAACTGGTGGACAGCCCCCGCCTCGCCGAGTGCTGACCGCGGTCGGCCCGCCTGTGGCGAGGTGCGCTCACCCGGCGGCCGGCGGCCGGCCGAGGTCGCGCAGGGCCGAGCGGGCGAGGGTGACCAGCCCGACCGGCGAGACGATGCCCCGGACGATCTCCAACGCCCTCCACCGCTCCCCCTCGGCCAGCCCCACGTCGAGCACCTGCGCCGCCCAGTCGCCGAGGTCGTCCAGCGCGCGGACGGTGAGGAACCAGGCCAGCCGGGCCGGATCCGGCTCCACCGCGCCGTAGCCGGTGCGGAACTCGGCCTGCTGCGCCGCGGTGACCGGGGCGAAGGCCAGCACCCCACCGAAGACGAACATCAGGTCGCACTCGGGCGGGGCGAGCACCGCGTCGTCCCAGTCGACCAGCCAGACCCGGCCGCCGGTCCCGAGCAGCACGTTGCCCAGATGCGGATCGCCGTGGCAGATCACGCCCCGTCCCGGCCGGGCACGCAGCTCGGCGCCGAGTGGCTCCACCTCGCCCGCCAGCTCCGCCGCCCGGTCCGCCGTCGCCGACCAGACCCGGGCCAGCTCGTCGGCGAGCGGGTCGCCCGGCCGGCGCCGGCGCAACCGCTCCGCCACGGCGCGTACGGTGGCGAGCGCCGCCGGGAGAGCGCCGCCGCCGGGCGGCAGCAGCCCGGCCAGCTCGTCGGTCACCTCCGCCGCGTGCACCCGGGCCAGCACCTCGCCGTACGACCGCCAGTGGGCGTCGGTCATCGCACCGTCGAGCGCCCGCTCGTCGGAGACCCAGGGCAGGACCGAGAGGCGGCGGCCGTCCCGGACGCTCCACGGTCGACCGTCCCGGCTGGGCAGCGGCCCGGGGATCCCCGGCACCCCCTGCCCGGCGAGGTGCGCCGAGACGATCAGGCCGGCCGGGGTGCCGCCGCCGCTCAGCTTGACCGCGTACCCGGCGCCGTCGGCGGCGCGGGCCCGCCACAGCAGGGCGCGCCGGTCGGCGCCGAGGTCGACCGGCTCGGTGGCGGTGAGGCGCACCCCGAAGTCGTGGCGCACCCAGTCGGTCGGCGGAATCGGGTCGTCGACCATCGGTACAACCTGCCACCGGCCGCGGCGTCCGGCATACCGGATATCGCCGGCCCGCACGGCGAAGCGCCACGGCCGGTGCCGGCCGCGGCGCCCGCCCGTGGATCAGGCCAGGGTCTTGAGGTACTCGTCGAGCGCGTTGTACGACTCGGCGGCGCCCTGCTCCATGCCGGAGCCGATCATGCCGTCGCGCTCCTCCTTGGTGTCGAAGCGAGTCGTCCCGGTCACCACGGTCCGGCCGTCCTGCTCGGTGAAGACCAGCGTCTCGACCGCCACGTGCCCCGGCATTCCCTCGAACTCGAAGGTCTGCACGATCCGCTCGGGCGCCTGGATCTCGCGGAACTCACCGCGGAAGGCGTAGTCGTTGCCGTCCTGGGCGTGCTCGACGTAGCGGTAGCGGCCGCCCACCCGGAAGTCGATCTCGACGTCGAGTGGGTTGCCCCGGCCCCACCAGCGCTTCAGGTGCTCGGCCTGGCTGTGCGCGGCGAAGACCAGCTCGCGCGGGGCGTCGAAGGCGCGGGTGAGGGTGATCTCGCGGTCGGACGGAAGCTCCACGACCAGGTCACTGAGCTGACTCATCGCTGTTCTCCTTCAGTTCTCGTAGGTAGCTGTCCAACGTGTCGTAACGGTCGTCCCAGAGCCGGCGGTACTGGTCGACCCACTCGGCGAGCGTGCGCAGCGGCGCCGGATCGAGGCGGCACCGGCGCCACTGCGCCTCGCGGGTGCGGACGATCAACCCGGCGCGCTCCAGCACGTTGAGGTGCTTGGAGATGGCCTGGACGCTCACCGGGAACGGCTCCGCCAACTCGTTGACCGTCGCCTCGCCGGCCGCCAGCCGGGCCAGGATGGCCCGTCGGGTCGGATCCGCGAGGGCGGCGAAGACAGTGCTGACCGAGTCTGCTGACATCATCGCTCTCAACCATCTGGTTTATAAACCGATAAGTTGAATGTACTCGTCGCAGGAGCCCTGTCAAGACGGTTCGGAAAAACGGGTTCCGGCGATCCGGGGCTGGACGAGCCTGACGGCCCCCCGGTCAGCGCCAGCCGTAGCCGGCGCGCAGAGCCCGAGCCACCCGGTCGAAGCGGGCCCGGTCCAGCACCGCGCCCTCGCGCCGGATGCTGTCCTCCCGCATGGTCAGCACCCGGTCCAACCGCAGCCAGCTGGGCCGGTTGTCGCGGTCCCAGGAGCCGGGGCCGAGGGCGAGCCAGTGCCGCTGCCCGTCCCGCTCGCTCTGGCTGGAGAGCATCAGCCCGTACAGCGTCCGGCTGTGCCGGCCCACCACCAGCACCGGGCGGTCCTTGCCCTGCCGCGGGTCGTCCTCGTACGGCACCCAGGTCCAGACGATCTCCCCCGGGTCGGCGTGCCCGTCCAGCTCCGGGGCGTACGTCAGCTCACGGCGCTGTAGCGCGGCGACCTGGCGCCGCCGGGCGACCTGCGCCGGCGCGGGCTCGGAGCGCCGGGGACGCGGGACGACCGCTCCACCCACCCGGCTGATGCGTGCCGCCACGTTCCTCAACAGACCTGCCACGGCGGGCAGCCTATCCGTTGGCCTCCCGCCGGCCTGGCGGAGGCCGCACGCAATGCGGTGGAGCCGGGCCGGCCGATCGTCGATGATCGTCGGCATGTCCGTACCCGCCCACCAGATCCGTGCCCGCTACTCGGCGGACACCATCACCGTCTACCAGGCCTACCCGTCGGAGATCGCCGACGCCGCGCTGGCCGCTGGAGGCTTCGTGCCGCCGTTCAGGCGGGAGCGGATGACCTGGATCAAGCCGTCGTTCCGCTGGATGATGTACCGCTGCGGCTGGGCGACCAAGCCGGGACAGGAACGCGTGCTGGCCGTCGAGATCACCCGCGCCGGGTTCGAGTGGGCGCTGGCGCATGCCTGCCTGAGCAGCTACGACCCGCACCGGTACGCCGACCGGGCGGCCTGGTCGCGTCAGCTACGGTCCAGTCCGGTCCGGGTGCAGTGGGATCCGGAGCGCTCGCTGCGGCTGGCCCCGCTGCCGCACCGGTCGGTGCAGGTCGGAGTCTCCGGCGAGGCGGTGCGGCGGTACGCCGACGAGTGGCTGGTCGGCCTGACCGACGTGACCCCGACCGCCCGCGCCATCCGCGAGCTGCTCGACGCCGGCGACGACCCGGCCGCCGAGGCGCTGCTGCCGCCCGAGCGCCCGTACCCGCTGCCGCCCGACGTGGCAGCCGTCGTCGGTGCGACGACGCCATGACGGGTCAGCACGCTCCCCACGGCCCGGCGCCACATCGACCCCGCGGCCTCGGGAGTCGGCCGTGGCATCGAGTCCGTCAGTGCAGCCGGGTCTTCCAGTCCTCCGGCACCCGACCCCGGGGACCGGGGGCGGGCTGGTCGGAGGGATGCGAGTGCGGCTCGGCCAGTGCCGGCCCGTCGGCGTAGAACTGATCATTGGAGTAGTCCCAGAACCACGACTCGCCAGGTTCGTAGCTCTGAATGACCGCGTGACCCGTCACGGCTGCGTGAGCGGTCGCGTGCTGGCTGGGCGAGGAGTCGCAGCAGCCGACATGGCCGCAGGCCGCGCAGCGGCGCAGGTGGAACCACCAGCCGCCGGAGGATTCGCACTCCATGCAGCCCGGGCCGCTCGGTGGCACGGCAGGGTCGATCGCCGCGGTTACGGCCAGCGGCTCCGGCTTGGGCTTGGTCTGGTCACCCACGATGTGTTCCTTCCCGGCTCATGGTCGCCGACGGTCGGGATCGATCCGTACGTGTCCCGCCGGGTCGCCCCGGCTCCGCAGTCTGGCACCCGGAAGCGTCGGCGCGCACCCGCCCCCGTCGGCTGTGGGCCGGCACTCGGCCTATGGGGCTGAGATCGGCTCGGTGTCGCGAGTTCCAACCGGGCCGTCGCTACGCGGTCTGTTTCCGACTGCGCGGGGCCTGGCCGGGCGGCGGTCCCGCCGCACGGCCGGCCCGGAGGCTGATCTCGCGCAGGTACGCGATCAGCTCCGGCGGTTCGTGCACCTCGACGTCGCAGCCGAGCGTCAGCAGCCGCCAGGCCAGCCAGTCCAGGGTGTCGGTGTGGCTGGTCAGCCGGCACCGGTCCGCGTCGATCGGCACCAGGTCGCCGGGCGAGTCGCCGAGCCGGCCGGCAACCGCCTCGACGGGCGCGTGCAGGGTCGCCACCGCCCGGTAGACCGGGGCCAGCTCCATCGCCCTGGCGGTCACGTACGCGGCGGCGTCGGCGGCGGGCAGTTGCCGCGGCGCGGTGCGCACCCCGATGGCCACCGGCTCGGCGATCCGATCCACCCGGAAGATCCGCCAGTCGTCCCGGTCGTTGTCGTAGCCGACCAGATACCACCGGCGCCCCGCCGACACCAGCCGGTGCGGCTCCACCCGCCGCTCACCGGTTTCCCCGTCGTGCCGACGGTAGGTGAACCGCAGCCGTTCCCGGTTGGCGATGGCGGCGGCGAGCCCGGTCAGCTGTTCGGGATCCACCGTCGGCCGGTGCCAGGTGAGCAGGGGTTCGGTGGCGGCGCCGAGCGCGCCGACCCGGTGCCGCAGCCGCGCCGGCAGCACCTGCTCCAGCTTCGCCAGCGCCCGTACGGACGCCTCCTCGATGCCGGTCACCGCGTGCCCGGCCGCGGTGCGCAGCCCCACCGCGATCGCCACCGCCTCCTCGTCGTCGAGCAGCAGTGGCGGCATGGCCTTGCCCGCGACCAGCCGGTATCCGCCGACCGCGCCCATCGTGGCCTGGACGGGGTAGCCCAGCTCGCGCAGGCGCTCCACGTCGCGGCGGATGGTCCGCATGCTGACCCCGAGCCGGGCGGCCAGTTCGCTGCCGGGCCACTCGCGCGGGGTCTGCAGGAGCGACAGCAGGGTCAGCAGCCGGGCCGGGGTGTCGGACATGGCGTCAAACTACCCCGCGATGTGTGCCAGAACCTGACCTATATGGGTCCTAGCGTGGTCCGCATGACGCCCTTCCGGATCGACATCCCGCAAGCGGACCTCGACGACCTGCGCGACCGGCTCACCCGCACCCGCTGGCCACGGCAGCTGCCCGGTGACGGCTGGAGCCGCGGGGTGCCACTGGACTACCTGCGGGACCTGGCCGGCCACTGGGCCACCGGGTACGACTGGCGGGCGCAGGAGGCCCGGCTGAACGAGTTTCCCCAGTTCGTCACCGAGATCGACGGGCTGGACGTGCACTTCCTGCACGTCCGCTCGCCGGAGCCGGACGCGCTGCCGCTGATCCTCACCCACGGCTGGCCGAACTCGATCGTGGAGTTCACCGAGCTGATCGGGCCGCTGACCGACCCGCGGGCCCACGGGGCCGACCCGGCGCACGCCTTCCACGTGGTGGTGCCGTCGGTGCGGGGCTTCGGGTTCTCCCAGGCACCGCCCGGCACCGGGTTCACGGTCGGTCGGGTGGCCCGGATGTGGGCCGAGCTGATGCGCCGCCTCGGCTACGACCGGTACGGCACCCAGGGCGGCGACCTCGGTGCCTACGTGGCGCCGGAGGTGGCCGTGGTGGACCCCGAGCACGTCGTCGGGGTGCACATCGACGGCGGGTTCGGGTTCCCCACCGACGCCGACGTGCCGGACATGAGCGACGAGGAGCGCGCGCTCTACGCCGAGATGCAACAGTGGATGAACGGCGGCGTGGACCACCACGGCCTGCTGCGGGCCGCGCCGCAGACCTTCGCGTACGGCTGGCACGACTCCCCGGTCGGGCTGCTGGCCTGGCTGGTCCAGAAGTTCAAGGAGTTCACCATCACCGCTGGCACACCCGAGCAGGCCATCGCCCGGGACCAGATCCTGACCAACGCGACGCTGTACTGGCTGACCGGCACGGCGGGCACCTCGTCCTGGTTCATGTACGACAGCACCCACTTCGTCTGGCCGAAGGGGCAGGCCCTGGTGCCCAGCGGCGTCTACAGCGGCGGGCCGCCGCTGTTCCGCCGCCTCGCCGAGCGGCACAACAAGATCATCCACTGGCCGGAGGGGAACCCGGGCGGTCACTTCGTGGCGATGGAGGTACCGCAGGCCCACGCGGCCGACATCCGGGCCTTCTTCGGGAAGCTGCGATGACCCGCCTGACCTGGGCACAGGTGTGCGCCCGGCGGCTGGAGCGGCACGCGCTGGCGGCGCCCGCCGGCTCGCCTCCGGTGGACGTCGGCCCGGCCGGTGCGGAGGCGGATCCGCTGGCCGGCGTCGTCTCCGCGATCTGCGGCGCGCACGCGCAGGTCGCCTCGGCCGCCGAGCTGTCGATCGGGCTGCGGGTCGCCGGCGCCACCCGTAGCACGGTCCGCCAGGCGCTGTGGACGGACCGCACGCTGGTCAAGACGCGCGGACCGCGCGGCACCGTGCACCTGTTCGCCGCCGCGGACCTGCCGATGTGGACCGGCGCGCTGTCCGCGGTGCCGGCCGCGCCCTACGAGCAGGGCCACGGCCTGCTCACCGCCGAGCAGACCGGGCAGGTGGTGGCGGCCATCGCGGACGCGCTGCGCGACGCCGAGCTGACCCCGGCGGAGCTGACCGAGCAGGTCGTGGCCCGCACCGGCCCGTGGGCCGGCGACCGGGTGTTGGACGCCTTCCAGGACAAGTGGCCGCGGTGGATGGTGGCGATGGGAGCGGCGAGCCGGTGCGGGGCGATGTGCTTCGGGCCGAACCGGGGCCGCGCCACCACCTACACCAGCCCGCTGCGCTGGCTGCCCGGGTTCACACCGATGGCCGGCCCGGCCGCGCTCGCCGACCTGGTGCGCCACTACCTGTACGCGTACGGCCCGGCCGCCCCGGCCCACTTCGCCCAGTGGCTGTCGGCGCCGCGGCGGTGGGCGGCCGAGCTGTTCGCGTCGCTGGAGCTGGAACAGGTCACCGTCGAGGGGGCCCCGGCGTGGGTGGCCGCCGGCGACACCGACTTCCCGGCGGACCGCCCCACCGGCGTCCGGCTGCTGCCGTACTTCGACGTCTACCAGGTCGGCTGCCACCCTCGGGAGTTGGTGTTCCCGGGGGCCGCCGGGCAGCGGGCCCTGGCCGGCGGCCAGGCCGGCAACTACCCGGTGCTGCTGGTGGACGGGTTGGTGGCCGGGGTGTGGCACCAGCGTCGCTCCGGCCGCACGATCCACATCACGGTGGAGCCGTTGACCCCGTTGCGCGCCGGTCAGCGGCGGGCGCTGGACGCGCAGGTCGAGCGGGTCGGCCAGATCCTGGAAGGCAGGCCGTCACTGACCATCGGCCCGATCAGCGTCGGCCCCCACGCCTAGACGAGTAGTTCCGATGTCAGGGGTCGATGTCTGGGTATGAAGAGAGGGCATCCAGGATCATGTTGTGACGCAA
>NZ_JBSWCE010000059.1:0-27498 GCF_056780015.1 Micromonospora sp. R311 | reverse complement strand
CTCGACAACGAACCGGAAAACCGAACAGCGCACAGAGCCTCACGCAGGCGATCTACACCACGCCACGGGACGTGACCAATCTGCTCGAATTGCCCTGATTCACAAGCCGATGTGGTAGTGCCATCCCGTCCATTCGTTCCATCTGATTTCTCAGCGCCGCACTTGGCGTTGGTTGCACGATCAGCCGAGGGGGGAAAGATGACCAGCTTTCACGCCACGGCGTGAGCCCGGGCCGCCAGCACGTCGGTTCGGCCTCAGCCGCGTTGCTACGACCACCTGTCGAGCCGATGCTCGCCGCCTCGGTTGACGCGCTCCCCGAGCGGCCTGGCCTCGCATACGAGCCGAAGTGGGATGGCTGGCGGTGCCTGGCGTTCCGTCGGCCAGTCGGCGTCTACCTCCAATCCCGGGCCGGCAAGGATCTGACCGTCTACTTCCCGGATATCACCCGCGCCGTCCAGGCGTTACCGCCCGGCGTGGTCCTCGACGGGGAACTGGTCGTGTGGGAGCGAGGGCGCAGCAACTTCGCGCTGTTGCAACGACGGGTCACCGCTGGGCGAGGTTTGCTGCGCATCACCCGCGAGCATCCCGCTCACTACGTGGTATTCGACCTGCTCGCCGACGTCGATGGGCAGGTGCTCCTCGAGAGGCCGTTGGCCGAGCGGCGAGCGCGCCTCGCCGACTTGCTCACCGGCGCGCCGCCGCAGCTCACTCTCAGCCCCCAGGCGACCGACGTCGACGAGGCCGCCGAATGGTTGTCCACGTGGGCCGTCGCCGGTATCGAAGGTGTGATGGTGAAACGCCTCGACAGCCACTACGAGCCGGGACGGCGCGGTTGGGCGAAGCTGCGCACCAAGTGCACCGTCGAGACGATCATTGGCGGGGTGACGGGCAGCATCACCGACCCGGACACGCTGCTGGTCGGCCGGTTCGACCGGCGAGGATGGCTACGCCACACCGGCCGCACGCACCCCCTCTCCGCCGTGCAGCGTCGGATATTGGCCGGGCTGCTCGCACCGTTCGGGCACGGCCGCAGTCCCGGCGCCGTGCATCCATGGCCGCAGCCGTTACCTGCGTCGTGGTCTGGGCATCTCGACCGGCCGGAGCCGCTGCGCTACGTGCAGGTGGAACCGGCAGTGGTCGCCGAGATCCAAGTCGACACGGCTTATGAGCATCACCGCTGGCGGCATCGGGTGTGGTTTGTCCGCCCGCGCATGGACATGTCGGTCTACGACGTACCGCTGCTCCTGGAATGAGCGCTGCCTGACCGTCCGGCTCGCTGACGGCAACTAGCTGACGCTCCGCGATCGCACGCAGCGCACATGTATCGGTCCCTGCGAGTCGGGACTGGCCGCCGGAGTGCGGGCGGTCTGAGTAGCTGCCCGCCATCATGCCTCCTGGAGCCGCGGCGGCTGCCATGTCCCCTTCGATGCTTGGGACGGAAGCGGGGAGCTACTGGCGGAGTCCCGAGGCTCCGGTCCTGGGGTCAGGTCTCGGCGTTGACGAGGATCGCTGTGACGAGTAGCACGCAGAGCATCAACATCGCTTCGACCAGGACGGTACGTCGTAGTCGGTGGGTGGGGTCCATGGCGTGCCGATCCAGTTTGGGCAGGATGTGCCTGTTGTTATAGAGGCCGACGAGCGCGACAACCGCCACCAAGGCGATCTTGACGAGTAGCACACGTCCCCAGTTGGTGGTTACGAGGTTCGTGGGCTGATCGAGGATCAGCAGGGTCAAGGCGGTGCCGGCGATACCGGTGAGGGCGAACGCGGCGGTGGCCGGTATGGAGAAACGGACTGCCATCTCGGCGGCGCCCGTCGGTACGCCCAGACGGGCCCGGCCCAGGAGCAGGACCGTCAGCAGTAGGACACCGCCAACCCAGACTGCGGCGGCGATGGTGTGGGCGAGGTCGGCGAGGACCATGACGGTTCGGGATTCGGCGGTGACGGTGTGCCCGTCGAGTAGGAAGGAGCTCAGCAGCAGCGCCACGGTGGTGGCCAGCAGTACGGGCCGGACTGCTCGGGCTCGTACCCGCTGGGCGGTGACGACGGTGGGGTCCGCCGTGGCAGACGTCGCCAACGGATGGGACTCGGTGGGTATGGCGGCAACGGTCGGCACGGAATGGCGTCCCGCGGCGTGCCGCCCCCTGATCAGTGCCGCTTCGAGCGCGCCGGCGGTGAGAAGGCCGACGGCACCGGTGAACCGCAGGGCCAAACCGGCACCTACCGGGGTCTGGCTGAGGGCGACCAGGGCGTGAGCGCTGATCGCGGAGGCGAAAGTGCCGTCCTCGCTGAAGATGGCGGCGAGCGCAAGCAGTTCAAGTCCTGCTCCGGCCGCCACCGCCAGCCCGGATGCGCGGACCCATACCTGCACCACCCGGATGTCACTGCGCGTACCCACCAGGGTGGTCAGCGCGAAGACAAGTCCTCCGACTCCGAGCAGGATCGCTCCGTAGGAGACCCAGCGCCCTACAGCCCCGACGAGCCTTACCGCCCCCTGCTCCGCGTTGCGGCCGTGGTCGATGGTGTGCCCGGGGGTGGGGGCGGCGGGTCTAGCGGAGGGCATGCCGTGCCCGGCATGGCCGTCATGCCCGCGTGGACCTGCCGTGGCATGCGGATCAGCGGTCGCTCTTGGAGCAGTGGTGGACGAGCGCACCGTGAATGTGACGGTGCCGGTCAGGGGATGTGCGTCCGGAGCCGCGACATTCCACTGTAGTTCGAACGTGCCCGTAGTCAGGGGTTTGGCGGAATGGACCAGCCAGGTACGGCCGCGGTCAGGGGTGTGACTGGTCACCGGGACCGCTCTGCCGTCGCCATCGAAAAGCGTGAATCCGGTTCCGATCGGCGTGCCGGCGGCGCTGAATTTGAGCCGGATCTGTTGGACCGGAGCGTTGACCCGCGCACCGTCGGCGGGCACGGCTTCGGTCAGCTTGAAGTGCGCCGCCGCAGGGGAGGCGAACCCGAGTGCCGCGACGAGGGCGGGGAACAGGACCAGCCAGAAACGCAGTGCCGAGACTGTGGCTCGACGTACTGACAAGCGATCCCGCTGAAGCCCCGAGGATGTCTCAGGCAAGGTCTGGCCGCCTGGGTTGCCGATTGAAAGGCACTGTAGATCCTTTCGTCGAGCATCCATGGGCCCGATGCCGTCGGTGGGGCCGTACCCCTGCCACCGGTCGCCATGGTAGGGCACTACTATCCCCGGCTAGTAGGGGTGCCGCGGACGGTCAAGACCCGAGCAGCCGGCGGCCCGGAAGCCCCTACCACGACCAGGATCGACGCGAAATCCCTATGTGACAGGAAAGGCCGCGAACCTTCATGAACCGCTGCTTGATGCGCCGAACCGTCCTCAGTGGCGCCACCCTGTTCGCGCTCTTCACCGTCACCGGCTGTGCCGACGGTGAGTCGACCGGACCCGCGGACAAGGCCAGCCCGGCCGCCACCGCATCGTCGTCTGCCGCGAGCCCCCAACTCAACGACGCCGACGTGATGTTCGCCCAAATGATGATCCCCCATCACGAGCAGGCCGTGGAGATGGCCGACCTGGCCGCAACCCGTGTCAAGAACCCCGATCTGAAGGAACTCGCGGCCCGGATCAAGGCGGCGCAGGCACCCGAGATCACGACGATGGCAGGTTGGTTGACCGCCTCGGGCAAGCCGACGGAGGCCCCCGGCGGACACCAGATGCACGGCACGGACGGGATGGCCGGCATGGTTTCCGATAAGGACATGGCCGCGCTGGAGGCGGCCAGTGGCAACGACTTCGACCGGATGTTCGCCCGGCTGATGATCGCCCACCACAACGGCGCCATCCAGATGGCCCGTACCGTGCAGTCCGACGGCAGCAACCCCGAAGTCAAGAACCTGGCTGCCACCATCGAGCAGACTCAGGTCGCGGAGGTCCAGACGCTGCAGAAGTTCCTCGGCTAGCGGTAGCCGCGCCAACAACGGCACCGGCCGGGGAGGCCGCGAACATGGGCTGAGCAGGCCAGGCCCCGCCGGTGCCATTGTTGGCGCCGTGGTGCGGGAAGTGACGTGTGACGGACCATCTCGGCCGACAGGCATCGGCCCAGCTCTGGGTGGCGGACGCGCTGGACGACGGCAGCGAGCCCTATGACGGCGCCTCGCCTTCTGATGGGCTGACACACCATTAGCAGGGCAGCACCAACGTCTCGCACGGCTGCACCAACATCCGCCGCCACTGTGGGCTGGCAACCCGGTCGCCGATCTGATCCCCGTCAGAGGCACGAGGCCCAACTGACCAAGGGCAATGGCCGGGCAGCCTGGAACGTCACCTGGGACCAGTTCAGCAAGGGCGGCGCCCTCCCGGTGCCGGCCGGGCTCCGGCCGACCCACTGACACCCCCGTATCCGGTTGCGGCGGCCGGTGGCTCATCGGTGCCGGCCCCGTCCATCCGTGGCGGCTGATCCCGGCGTATGCAGACACGGACCGGCCCGCCAAGCGCTGGGCCGGTCGGGTCGGTGTACGGCGCAACGCCTCCCGTCCACCGACGCTACGACGCTCGCTCCGGCGTCGCCTTGTCCCCCGTTACGGTGGTCAGCGTTTCGGACGGAGGGTGTCAACCCGGGCGACGGATTGGTCGATGCGCGCCTCGGTGAGCCGTCCGGAACGGACGAGACCCACCACGGTGTCCAGCGTCTTGTTGACGATGTCCGGGTCGTACACCTGCTGGTTGGCGAAGACGAGAAGGTCGAGGCCGGCCTGCAATGCCAGCGCGACGGCGTCCGCCGAGCCGTAGCGGCGGGTGATCGCCACCGCCTGCATGTCGTCACTGACGACCGGCCCTTGCCAGCCGAGCCTGCCCCGGAGCAGATCTGTCACGACCGCGGGAGACAACGACGCCGGGTAGGTAGGGTCAAGCTGCCTGTTGAGCACATGGGCCGCCATGATCGAGTCCGCGAGACCAGCCTGGATCAGTCGTTGGAACGGTTCGAGTTCGACTCGCTGCCAGGTGGAGCTGACATCCACCACCTCGAAGTCCGTGTTGCCGGCCGCGCTACCGGATCCGGGGAAGTGCTTGAGCGAGGTCTTGACACCCGCGGCCCGGTGGGCCCGGATCTCCTCGCTGGCGTTACTGACCACCACGCCGGGGTCCGCCGAGAAGCTCCGCTCGAGTTTGCCGATGGCCCGGCTCTCAGGGTTGATGTTGACGTCGACGACCGGAGCGTAGTTGAGGTTGACACCGATCTTGGTGAGGCTGGCCACCAGCCCTCGGGCCCAGTCCCGCGTCGCGGGCGGGGAGTTCTCCGCGCCGATCTCGGCCTCTGACCTGGTTGCCGGGAAACCGTTGCTCGGGTTGAGTCGGGAGGTGCGACCGCCTTCCTGGTCGATCGACACGATGAGCCGGCCCGGCGAGGCGTCCTTCAAAGTCTTCACCAGCGCGGTGACCTGGTCCGGTGAGCGGATGTTGCGCGCCGACTTCGTCTCGAGGTCCTGATCGAACAGGATCACCCCGCCGAGACCGTCCCTGACCGCCTTGACGATCCAATCGTTGCCGTTGAGCCGCTCGCCGCGGAATCCGACGACGAGCAAGCTGGCCACCTTCCGGCGGAGCCTGGCCTCATCTCCCGCCGATCCCGACGTGGAACTTGTGGATGGTGTCGTCGGACGGGCACTTGGCACCCTCGCCCTGCTGGACTCGCAGCCGGTCAGTGCCGCCACCGCGGCCGAACCTGCTCGGGCGAGGAGCAGCCGGCGGGGCAGGCGGCGGGGCAGGCGCTCGCTGTTCACGTCCGCACGTTAAGCCTGGCCCGCGTCTGTACGGCGCGACATCGGGCCCACCTCATCCGTTCGGTGGGGCGTGTAACCCTGGACCCGGCAACGGCGAGCGCGCCTCAGGCGAGCCCGTGACCGGGAAACCGATGCTTGTGCAACGGCGCAACAGTCACGGGACTGGGCGCCGCCGCAGGCGTTGATCATGAACGAGGGAACCGTGCTGCCGACGCGGCCAGAACATCAGGCCTAGGTCGGGTCGGGACCAGTCGGGGCCCAACACCCCTGGCCCTTGCTGGTGCGGCGTGCACCGACACACGGCCAGGGAGCGCGCGACGGTCTGGGACCACCGGTCCGATGGCACTCGATGCCGCGGCCGGGTCGGCAACGACAACGCGGACGCCTGCTCCTAAGGTGTGACCAACCGGCCGACAGAAGCATCGGCGGGGATCTCGAATCCCCACTCGAGCAGGGCTATCGCCTCCCCCAGACTCCCCCGCGGCTCCGTCTCCGCCCCAAGCAGGGTCACCGCGAGCCGTCGGCCGTCGCGTTCGGCCACGCCGACGTAGGTCTGCCGCGCCAGTCGGGTGAAGCCGGTCTTCCCGCCCAGCATCCCCGGGTAGCGGTCGAGCAGAGTGTTGTCGTTGATGATCTCGAACGCCCGCTTTCCCCGTTGCGCCGGTACCGTCGCCTCCCTGGTTTGCATGTACCGCCGGAAGTCCTCTCTGGCGAAGGTGGCACGCGCGATGAGCGCCAGGTCGTACGCGCTGGTGTACTGGCCGGGACCGTCCAGACCCGAAGGCGTCGCGGCGTGGGTCTGGTTCGCACGCAGGCGCCGGGCTTCGTCGTTCATCGCGTCGACTCCGCCCTCCCTACCGGCGCCGGCGCCGGCGCCGCCGACGCGAGCCAGCACGTTGGCCGCGTCGTTTCCCGAGGTGAGGAGAAGCCCCAGCCACAAGCTCTCAATGGAGTACCGGCCGCCCTCGACCACCCCCATCAACGAGCTGGCCGGGTCGAGGTCATCCAGATCCTCGCTCTTCACCTCGACGACCTGGGCCGGATCGAGGCGGGGCATCAGGGCGGCGGCCAGCAGTAGCTTCTGTACGCTGGCCGGCGTTCGTCGCTCGTGCGGGCCACATCCGCCAAGGACCTCACCACTGCCGAGGTCCGCCACGAGCCACGAGGTGGCGGTCACGGCCGGTGGCTTCGGCACATCTGGGGGGATCGCCAATCCTGCTGTGGCCAGCGCGTCCCCTCCGACTTTGCGGTGGGCGGCGTCAACCGGTGGCGGAGATGGTGTCGCGGGTGGCGGCTTCGGCGGCTTGGCGGCCGGGCATGGCACGGCCGCCGCGACTGCCGCCCGCGTTGGTGGCACGACCGCCACGACGGGCACAACCAGAGCTGCACTTAAGGTCATCGCCGCAATACGAGAGGTAGCCACGTTATTGGACGGTAATCCTCGGCGGGGTCGATGGGATCGGATTGGTGAAAGCAACTCGCGATGACGGCAAGATTTTGCTCTAGCCCCGGCCGGCCAAGAACCTTTGGCCACTGCGGCCGTCACGCATCCTCAATCGCCAAGCCCGACAGCGGATCACACATTTGCAGGTTATTCGGTCTGACCCCTCCGTTTCGCCGTTACTCGGCTACCTGACCGTCGGTCTGGAATCCTGTTTCAGTCCGGCTGCCGGATTGGCTCTGGGCGTACTGCCTTGGACGTCTGCAGCGGGTTCGAATGCGATTGGCCACCGAGGGCGTCCTCGGGGGCAGTTGACCTCGCACGTCGCGTTTGGAATCTCGCACGAGGCAGGGGAGGGGTCAGCGGGGGAGGGGTAGGACATGTTACCCCTTCTGCTACAACCGCCACATACAAAAGTAATCGGTTCGTTCCTGCCCAGCGTGAAGCGGCTGACCCTGCCCATGCGTGCGTCCCTGAATCTTTGAAAACCGGCCTACTATGGCCGGATCGTAGAGAGAATGTGGCGAGGGGAAGTCATCACGGGGGGACGCATGATGAAATTCAGGCAGCGATTGGCGCTGTTTGCGGTAACCATCGCATCCGCACCATTGGTCCTCGGGGGTTGCACCGCCGAGCGCAAAATGGGCGACCGACCTGCCAATGGGCCGACGGCGCCGCCAGAACTGACAATTACGCCATCGGATCGCGCGCGCGATGTGCCGGTCAGCGCCGAGGTGAGCACCGCAGTGAAGGGTGGCCGCGTCACGGCTGTGCGGATTATCGACGACAAGGGGGTGCAGATCAAGGCAGAGCCGCGGGAGGACGGGTCGGCCTGGGTGCCGAGCGCGCCCTTGCGCCCCCAGCAGACCTACACCGCCGAGGTGACGGCAACCGGCGACCACGGAAAGAGCACCACTCGAAGGACGACGTTCACCACGATGCCGAAATCGTCCAAACCGGCCGTTACCAGCACCCTCTACTTCGCCGACAAGCGCACATACGGCACGGCGATGCCGGTAACGGTCGCGTTTGACCCGCCTATCCCGAAAGAGGCCAGAGCGGATGTGCAGCGGCGGTTGTTCGTCAAGACGGACCCGCCGCAGCCGGGGGTCTGGTCCTGGTTGGACGATGGCAGCCAGGTCTATTACCGGGCGCCCGACTTCTGGCGACCGGGTACCACGATCAGCGTCCGAGCCGGACTGGAGGGCCTGCCGATCGGTAGGGAGCGGATCGGTGACGCGGACCGCAGCGCCACCTCCAAGATTGGCCGGCAGGTGTCACTGGAAGTCGACAACGCCACCAAGCAGATGTCGGTCATGCGGGACGGGAAGTTGATCCGCAAGATCCCAGTCAGCCTCGGCAAGCCGAGCACGCCGACCTCCAGCGGCAAGATGGTGATCATGGAGAAGCACGAGTTCACGACGTTCGACACCCGGGGTTCGGCCGACCCTTACGTGGTCGACGTCGAGGACGCCCAGCGGCTCACCTGGGGTGGCGAGTTCATCCACGGGGCGCCGTGGTCCGAGGGGGACCAAGGCAAGACCAACGTCTCGCACGGCTGCACAAACATCTCGGCCGCCGCCGCAGACTGGCTGATGGGCGTCACACAGGTCGGGGACCTGGTCACGTTCAAGGGCACCGAGGTGCAGTTGCAGCCGGGCAACGGCTGGACGGCCTGGAACGTCAGCTGGGACGAGTTCCTCAAGGGCAGCGCCCTGCCCGTGCCGACCGGACTCGGGCCGGCTCCGGTTCAGGCGCCGCATCCGGGCGCGGTGGCCGGCGGGTCGCCAGCACCCGTCCCGTCCGTCGCCGGCGGCTGACCAGAGCGATACGCGACGAGGACCGGCCCGTCACCCGGCGGGCCGGTCCCGTGTCGTGCCAACTGCGGCCAGTCCTCGGCCATGTTGGAGCGGCGCGTCTTGTCGGCAAGGTCGGTCACCGCCACAAGGACCGGTCTCCCAGCCGGTCGCAGTGGTCGGGGCGGCGGTCCGGCTGGAAACCCTCTATATCTCCTGCCGTCCGGCCTTCAGATGAGGCCCCCTTCCATGGCGCCCGTGGTGCTCGCCTCGCCTCACCGGTCTTCGCCTTGCAGGGTGTCGTCCAGATTATCCCCTACTATCCGGTGATAGTAGAGAGGCGGCGGATGAATGGTGGCAGCGGTTGGTCGTGCAGCCGGCCGTGGTCGTCCGCAGTATTGGAGGGCACGCATCAACCCGAACGCCTGCCCGGACATGCGTCAGCGGTCTGTCCATGCGCAGCCCCCGCTAGCCCCAGAACCGCTCGCTTCCGCACCTCTACGCGCTGACGTGTTGGACGAGCCGCACAAAGGTCGTAACCCGGACACGCGACGCGGGTGCCAACCGCGCGGGTAGAAAGACCGTATTGACCTGTAAAACGGGAGGGATCAGCGGAGGCGGCATGTTTTCAGGAGCAGCGGGCACGGCGCTGGTCGCGTCCCTGATCGTTGCGGGACTGTACCTGGCCCACCGGTTCGCGGCGGTCGCCACTGACCCGTTGACGGTCCTGCCGTTCCAGTCCGGCTGGCAACCTCAAGAGCACGCTCTGTCGAGGTACCACGTCCGCTGGTACCTCGCGACCCTGCTGTTCCTCGCCTTCGACGTCGAAATGCTGTTCATGTACCCGTGGGCGGTGGTCGTCGCTGAACTCGGGGTCACGGCGGTCGTCGAGATGTTCCTGTTCCTCGGCGCCGTCTTCGTGGCGGTGTTGTGGGCCTGGCGGGAGGGAGCCCTCAGATGGGCATGACCGATGCCATCGCCCGGTCCGCGGTCCGCCACGCGCACGTGCTGGTGGTGGAGGTGCCCGGGTACTGGCTGACCCGCGTCGCCGTCGAACGACATGTCCTGGCGCGCTGCTGGCGGCTAGCCGCGTCACCCGCGGACGCGGACGTCCTGGCGGTCTGCGGTACCCCCCCGGTCCGGAACTGACGCAGCTGGTGATGCGGCTGTGGGATCAAATGCCCGGACCACGAAGCCGTGTCCAGGTGGGCAGCCCGGACGCGGTGGTGCCCGTCCTCGCAACGGCCGAGGATGAGCTGCTCGACTGGGCGCGGCAGCGGGGCCGACAGCCTCGACCGGCCCGACGGACGCCCAGGCGCGTCGGAGCGGGACGAGGAGTCGAGCCTCAAGCGCGTCTCAGCGGGCTCAGCGCGGTTCCGGGCATCCCCTGGAGGCTCTCCGAAACTGTCCTGGGCCATGAGCTGCGAACACGGGAGAGGTGGTCGCCCTCCGGGCCGCATGTGTCGATACCGCTCAGGGGTACGGGTACCGACGGTAACGCCCGTTGGGGCTCCGAATCCGCGTCGCACCAGGTCTGGCCGGCCCCGCAAAGACGAGTTGCCGGATACCCCTAGGGGGTATATGGTGCCGGTTGGAGGTGGACGGCAATGAGACACGAACACACGACCCACACCGATCCGACGGTCATCACCGGCCAGGCGCGACACCACGGGCACCAGGTGCAGGTGGGCGAGCACACCACCGGTGGACCGCATGACGGGCACCTGGGCGGTGTCCGGCCGGCGGCTAGCCACCACGGCGGCCACCACGACCACGCGCGGCACGGATCCGCCGGTGGGCACGGGGCTCACGACAAGCACGCGGGGCACGACCCGGAGCAGTTCCGGCGCAAGTTCTGGCTGAGCCTCGCGCTGACGATTCCGATCGTGGCGACCAGCCACATGGTTATGGGCTGGTTCGGCTACACCCTCGACTTTCCTGGCATGAGCTGGGTTGGCCCGGTTCTCGGATCGGTGGTCTTCCTCTACGGCGGCTGGCCGTTCCTGGTCGGCGGCGTCCGCGAGGTCCGCGACCGGACACCGGGGATGATGCTGCTGATCTCGATGGCGATCACGGTGGCCTACGTCGCCTCGATGGCCACCAACCTCGGCGTGTTCGATCTGGACTTCTGGTGGGAACTGGCAGCGCTGGTCACGATCATGCTCCTGGGTCACTGGCAGGAGATGAAGGCCATCGGTCAGGCGCAGGGCGCCCTCGCCGCGCTGGCGGCGTTGCTCCCCGACGACGCCGAACGGGTCGACGACGACGGCGCCGTGCACCGGGTATCGGTGTCCGACCTGCGGGTCGGAGACGTGGTGCTGGTCCGCTCCGGTGGCCGGGTACCCGCCGACGGCCGGATCGTCGACGGCTCCGCCGAGCTGGACGAGTCGATGATCACGGGGGAGTCCCGGCCGGTGCCCCGCAGCGTCGGGGACCGGGTCGTGGCCGGCACCGTGGCCACCGACTCCGCGCTACGGGTCCGGGTCGACGCGGTCGGGGAGGACACGGCGCTGGCCGGCATCGGCCGGCTCGTGGCACAGGCGCAGGCCTCCAGCGGCCGGGCGCAGGTCCTGGCTGACCGGTTCGCCGCGATGCTCTTCTACGTCGCCACCGCCGCCGCCCTGGTCACCTTCGCCGCCTGGTGGGCGCTGGGCGACCTCGACCAGTCCGTGGTCCGGACGGTGACGGTCCTGGTCATCGCCTGCCCCCACGCCCTCGGGCTGGCCATCCCGCTGGTGATCGCGCTGTCCACCGCGGTGTCGGCGAAGGCCGGCATCCTGGTCAAGGACCGCCTCGCCCTGGAGCGGATGCGCACGGTGGATGCGGTGCTGTTCGACAAGACCGGCACCCTGACCAAGGGCGCGCACACCGTCACCGCCACGGCCGCCGCCAGCGGCGGCAACGAGGACGACGTGCTGCGCATCGCCGGCGCCGTGGAGGCCGACAGCGAACACCCGCTCGCCAAGGCTCTGGTCAAGGTCGCGCAGGACCGGGGGCTGCGGGCGGTCGCCGGGAACTTCCGGTCCCTGACCGGCCGAGGGGTCCAGGCGGTCGTCGACGGCACCACCTGGGCGGTGGGAGGCCCCGCCCTGCTGCGGGAACTCGGCGCGGAGGTGCCCGGGGAACTGGCCAACGTCACGCGGGGATGGTCGACCCGTGGCGCGGCGGTGCTGCACCTGATCCGTCTGCCGGAGACCGGCCAACCGGCCGCGGTCGGCGCGTTCGCTCTGGAGGACGAGGTCCGTCCGGAGGCCCGCGAGGCCATCTCCGAGCTGCGCGAACAGGGCGTCAAGAAGATCGTCATGATCACCGGAGATGCCCGCCCGGTCGCCGAGGCGGTCGCCGCCGACCTCGGGTTCCGGCAAGGGGTGGATGAGGTCTTCGCCGAGGTGCTGCCCGCCGACAAGGACAGGGCGGTCGCCGACCTGCAGGCACGGGGGCTGACCGTGGCGATGGTCGGCGACGGAGTCAACGACGCACCCGCCCTGGCCCGCGCCGACGTCGGCCTGGCCATCGGGGCTGGCACCGACGTGGCGATCGAGTCCGCGGGGGTCATCCTGGCCTCGTCGGACCCGCGTGGCGTCACCGGCGTGATCCGGCTGTCCCAGGCGTCCTATCGGAAGATGATCCAGAATCTGGCCTGGGCCGCCGGATACAACGTGGTGGCGATCCCACTCGCCGCCGGCGCGCTGGCCTGGGCCGGAGTCACGCTCAGTCCGGCGGTCGGTGCGGTGCTGATGTCGGCCTCCACCATCGTGGTGGCGCTGAACGCCCAGCTGCTGCGCCGGGTCAAGCTCACCCCCGGCCAGCACTGACGCAGGCAAGGACGGCGGCCCGGTCGGGATGATCCGGCCGGGCCGCCGCACGCGTCTTGAGGGGGTGTAGCCGGCTGAGGCCCCCTGGTCAGGGCATCATCGGCTGCCACGTCGTGCCAGCGTCGGCGCTGCGCAGCACCTGGCCGTCCCGGGTGGCCAGGTAGATGAGGTTCTCGTGCACAGTGAGAGCGGCCGGGTCGCCGGGAGCGCGGCCGGCGGTGGACGACCAGGTCGCGGCCGCGTCGAGGGAGCGCACCAGCGTGCCGTCCGCCGTGACCGCCACCAGCTCCCGCGGGGACCAATGCAGTAGCACCGCTGGCGGGCCGCCGGCCGGAGTCCAGGTGCGTCCGCCGTCGATGGAGCGGCGAAGGCCCTGCTCGGTGGTGGCCAGCAGGGTGTCCGGGCGGTTGGGATCGACCGCCAGGTCGTAGGCCTCGATCGTGGAGCGGGTCTGCCAGGTGACCCGGTCACTGCTGGCCATCAGGGCGCCGGTGGTCGAATCGAGGCCGTACACCACGCCGCCGGAAAAGCGCAGCAGGTGGAAGTCGGCCTGCCCGGCCAGGGACAGGCTCTGCCAGGAGCGGCCGGCATCGGTGCTGCGAATCAGTCCCAGGTGCGTCGGCCCGTCCTCGCCCGGGGCCGGGTGACCGGAGGCCAGGAACTCGTTGGGGCCGGTCACCGTGAACCCCATGGTGTCCTGCCGGCCATCGCCCACCCGGGTCGCCTCGGTGCCGGAGAGCCGGAACACCCCGTGGTGGGTGGCCACATACAGCTGCCCGTCCGCGGGGTTCACGCCAAGGCCATGCACGTGGCTGAGCCGACCGCTGTCCACCGTCGTCGAGGCGGTCGACGTGGCGGTGTCCTCACGCCAGCTGAGCGCGGTGGCCGCGGCCGCTACGAGCAGGAGGACGCCGAGAGTGACGCCAAGCCACGCCAACCGATTCTGCCCCTTGAGGACCACACCCAGCTCCCTTGCCTCGACTCCGCGATCTGCGACGGCTACGCGGACCGTCCGCAACTGCGCCCCGATGGTAGGCCATCTACTATTGCCCGCTAGTAGTAGCGTCGTGGGGAGTCACGGTGCAGGCATGACCGCGACGGGTTGGGTGAGCGCCGTCCGTTGGCGCAGCGAGGAGGTTACCGGTGCGTCAGGTCACGGCAGCGCCTGACCGGGCGATGCGGCGCGCCGCGTCGGTGGCCGCGGGTGCGGCACTGGCCGCGGCGATCGGATTCGTGCTCCGGTTTGATCCCACCGACCGGGTCGCCGACCCGACCGGCCCCTGCCTATGGCACTCCCTCACCGGCATCAACGGCCCAGGCTGTGGCGGCACCCGCATGGTCTACTACCTGTTGCACGGCGACCTCGTCCAGGCCGCTCGCCACCACCTGCTCGCGCTGGTCGCGGTGCCCTTCGTGGCCTACCTCGCCGTCCGCTTCCTCGCCTCGGCCTGGCTCGGACGCGAACTACCCGCGCTGCGCCTGCCCGCCTGGGTCTACGGGACGTACATCGTCGTCTTCCTGGTCTACAGCACGGTGCTGCGTAACCTGCCGTGGGCGCCGTTCTCCTGGTTCGACATCCCCAACCTGACGCCGTAGCCCCAACCGTCACCCATCCCGCCCGTCCGGCCGGCGAGCACGTGCCGCTTCTCCGTCGCACTGCTGGCCGCCGATTATGCTACCTACTATCCTAAATCGGTATGAACAGGACAGCGCGCCAGTGCCCGCCCGGGCTGATCAGCCTGCCCCGGGTGCTGCTGCTCGTCCTGCTGACCTTCGGTGTCGCCGGGATGCACACCTTCGGCCATGGCGGCCACGCCGCGAACGGGCACCAGACCATGGCGGAGGGCCTGCCACACGGCGCGCTCACCGCCGCCGGTCAGGACGACTCCCACGACCTGCTTCAGGTTGCGCAGGTTGGCGAGCCGACGACCGGCGGCAGCACCGACATGGATCTCTTCTCGGTGTGCCTGGCGGTGCTCGGCGCGTTCGGGCTGGCCGTCGGCCTGGCGCTGCTGCGTGTCCGATCCCACCGCCACAGGCCTGGCGCCCGGACTCGTCTCGCAGCCCACAGGGGTGGGCGTGGTCCCCCTGTGCCGTTGCTGGGCCTGCGCGTTGCGGCGGTGTCGGTGTTGCGGATATAGGAACGGCCGGTCAAGCGACCGCTACTCCTACATTCACACACCAACCCGAAAGGCACTCCTTCACCATGAAGCGCACCATCCTGCTGCGCCGCGCCCTGCTGACCGGCGTCACCCTGTCCGCTCTCGCCGCCACCGCCGTGGCATGCGGGGACGACATGAGCGGCATGGACCACGGCAGCGGCAACAGCCCGGCCGTCACGGCATCGGCGTCGGCGCAGGCCAGCGCCGCCGTCAACGACGCCGACGTCATGTTCGCCCAGATGATGATTCCGCACCACCGGCAGGCCGTCGACATGGCCGATCTGGCGCCGACCCGCGCCAACGACCCTGAGTTGAAGGACCTCGCGGCGAAGATCAAGGCCGCGCAGGATCCGGAGATCGTGACGATGACCGGCTGGCTGACCGCGTGGGGAAAGCCCACCGCCGCCCCCGAGGGCCACGACATGCACGGCACCGCCCCGACCGGCATGGCGGGCATGACCGACGACGAGCAGATGAACAAGCTCAAGGCGGCCAAGGGCACCGAGTTCGACAAGATGTTCGCGCAGATGATGATCGCCCACCACAACGGTGCCATCGAGATGGCCAAGACCGAACAGGCCAACGGCGCCAATCCGGACGCCAAGGCCCTCGCCGCGCGAATCGAGGCGGATCAGGCCGCCGAGGTGCAGGCCCTGCAGAAGATCCTCGACCGCCTGTAAGGCACGACGAGACGGCGGCCGGACCCGTGCCGGGTCCGCCCGCCGCCGTGTAGCTGAGGCCCGTGGTCCCACCGCGTGGTTGTAGACCTGCCTATCTGTGATGGGCGTCCGGTTTCGAAGCTGATGGGGCGCTCGCCACCGGCGCCCACGAGGTGATCGCGGAATGCCGGTCGGCCATGAGCGGTTGCGCAGATGTACGCCGGAGCAGCAGCCCCGGCGTTCGCCATATCCGGCCTTCGACGCCAGATGGCGGATCCCCGTGATGCCGGCCGACAAACATCGGCCTGGTCACCCCGAGGAAAGGTGACAAAGATGAACACCCTCACGCAAGGGACCACGGCTCGTACCGCAGTGGTGCGCCGCAGCGCGCTCGGCGTGGCCGGACTGGCCCTCGTCGCCGCCGGCGTCACCGCGCCGGTGACGGGTGCGCTGGCCGCGCCGTCGTCGGTGCCGTCGGTCGTCGCCGTGCAGCAGGCAGACAAGAAGTCGGACAAGCGCGTCGACTACCGCTTCCAGGAGCAGCCGAACATCTACTTCTGCGGCCCGGCGTCGACCCGCATCGCGCTCAGCGCGCAGGGCAAGATCCAGAGCCAGGACGAGCTGGCTTCGAAGCTGGGCACCACCGTCGCCGGGACGGCCTCGGCGTTCGACGTCACCCGGGTTCTCAACGAGGAGCTCGGCAAGGATGTCTACAAGACCGGTGAGATCCCGAACGACACGGCCACCGAAGACGAGGTGCGGCGCCTGAAGGATGACCTGACCACCGCGATCGACAACGACCGCGTTCCGGTGGTGAACGTCATCGGTGCGGGCACCGACGTGGACGGCGTGTCGCGCGACTTCCCGGTCGGGCACTACGTGACCGTGGTGGCCTATGACGGCGACCAGGTGAAGATCGCCGACCCGTGGCAGCCGGTGGGCGACGGCACCTACTGGATCTCCGTCGGCGAGCTGGCCGAGTGGGCTGCCTCGCGCGGCTACTCCGCCTGACACCCACGATCGAGCAACACCGACCGCGGCGGCCCGGGCGCGCGACGCCAGGGCCGCCGCCGTCGTCTTCTTCTGTCGTCCCTAGGGTTGCAGACGTACGGCGCCTCGACGTCAGCGTAGGCTGACGGGATGTGGGAGGCGGTGTGAGTTGAACGGCCTGGGTGAGTTGGAAGCCGCCGTCATGGACGTGCTGTGGCAGGCGGACGAGCCCCTGCGGGTGCGTGAGGTGCTCAATAGGCTGACCGGACGCACCCTGGCCTACACCACCGTCATGACCGTTCTGGACAACCTGCACCGCAAGCAGTGGGTGCTGCGTGACAAGAGCGGCAAGGCCTACCACTACCGGCCGGCCGGCAGCCGGGAGGAACTCGTGGCTCGGACCCTGCGGCGCGTGCTGAACACCAGTCGCCGACCGGACGTGGTGCTGCTGCACTTCGCCCGTTCGGCCTCTGACCGGGAACTGGCGGTGTTGCGGCAGGTGCTTGACGAGCGGTCGGATTCCCGGTGAGCCCCGCCGTCGCCCTCATCGTCGGCGCGCTCGTCGTAGCCTGGCTGGCCCCGGCCCTGCTGGAGCGCGCCGTCGGCCGGGTCCGTGATCCGATCGCTGTGCTCCTCGCCTGGTGGGGCAGTCTGGCCGCGGTGCTGCTGACCTTCACCGCCGGGATAGCTCTGCTGCTCGCGCCGGTCAACCGCTTCGAGAGTTGGGCAGAGCAACTGGCGCACCACTGCTGGCACGCGGTACGCCACGGCCACCTCCCCGCGCAGGACGAGGTCCTCGGCGTCGCGGGCGCGCTGGCCGTCTCCACGCTGGCCGCACGATCGGTCGTCGTGGCAGCTCGGCAGTGGCGTGCCCAGCGCGAGTCCCGCCAAGCGCACCAGGACCTGATGACTCTGCTCGGCGAAACCCTGACGCCGGAGCGCGAACCGGTGCTGCGGGTTCCGCACCGCGCGCCACTGGCCTACAGCGTCGGTGGCCGCCGGGGACTGCTCGTCGTCAGCGCCGGCGTCCTGCAGCTGCCTCCGGCGCAACGCGCGGCGGTGCTCTGTCACGAGCGGGCGCACCTACGCGGTCGCCACCATCTGATCGTCGCCCTCGCCGAGGTCCTCGCCACGGCCGCGCCCTGGGTGCCGCTGACCCGCCGTGCCCCGCGCGCCATGCGACTTCTGGTTGAACTGTGCGCCGATGCGGCCGCCGTGCGTACCTGTGGCGCGCCCGCAGTTCGCGCGGCGCTGATCGCCCTCAACGGTGCTCCGCACCCCACGCACGCCCTTCCGATGGCCGGAGCGGACGTGCCGACGCGGCTTCACCGCCTGCAGGCCGAGGCGCCGGGCTACCGAACGTCGGCCCGTGTCGCCCTTCCGTTGGCTGCGGTGTTCGCACCGGCACTGGTCAGCGCCGCCACCGCCGTCATCTTCTGCGTCTGAGTACGGCCCTGGTGTAGAGGCCACCGTCTCCAAAGGGAAAGACGCCACGTTCCCCCACGCACGGACTCCTCGCCAGCTTCTGGTCGCCCACTCCGGCGGCCTTCGCTCAGCGTCCCGGAACGGTCGCCTCACGCTCGATTGCTTACCGGTTACCTGCTCCAGCGTTCGTCGGTCCTGTAGGGACGCACGGCCTCCGTCGATCGTCGCTGCGATCTCACAGCCAACACTCCTACTATCGTCGCATCGTAGGTGCCCGCCATTGTCGTTCCGTTACTACCTGACCACGGCTCCCGGACAGATGCCACCGCTGTACGTCATGCGGTGCAGACGCCGGGCGGGGAGCGAGATGATGAGTAGCGGGTATGGACGGTCCAGGCGGTACGGGGAAAGCTTGGCGGTCCTACGTCCGGTCGCATGGTCCGCTCTGTTGGGCGCAGTAGCCACGGCCGCGTTCGCGAGCCCCGTGTACGCCGATCCGCCGCTGCCCAATGCCATCCCCGATACGGGGATCCGGCCGTCTCCGGCTGGGCCGGTGCAACTGCCGGGCGGCCGCACCACGGTAGCGCCGACCCCCGGCGGCCGGAATCTGTCGCCGCCGGCGGATCCTCTTGCAGGGCAGATCCTGGCCATGGAAACGGAGGTAGCGGCCCTCGGCGAGCAGTTGCTTCTGCTGCGGCAGGACCAGAGCCGGGCGAACGTCTCCCAGCAGGACTCCGAACGGCGGCTGCGCGAGGCGCGGGACGCTCTGCAGCAGGCACGCCAGAGGGTCGTACCCGCTGCCGCTGGACCTACTGAAGTGACCCCCTGAGACCGGACACCTCCTGACCTGGCAGCGGGACTGCGTAGATTTCCGTGTTTGACCTGGGTGTGGTCCGTTGGACAGGACGTTGATCCTGTCCGGGAAGGACCACGTCATGGCAGACAAGAAGAACGCTGCTCGTCCCCAGCAGACGGCGGCGGAGGTGGAGTTCGCTCAGCAACTGGTGGAGCGGGCCAGGGCCGATGGAGTCTCGTTGGTCGGGCCGGGTGGGCTCCTCGCGGGGATCACCCGGACCGTTCTCGAGTCAGCGCTCGGTGCGGATCCAGGTCCCGCGGGATCGGGCGGGTTCGTTCACGCTGCGGATCGTCCCGAAGCACGCCCGCGGGTTGGACGGGTTCAACGAGGCGATCCTGTCGCTGTACGTCAAGGGTCTGACGACTGGTGAGATCTCCGCTCATCTGGCGGATGTGTATGACGCCGGCGCGTCTCGGGAGTTGATCAGCCGGGTCACCGACAACGTCGTGGACGAGATGGCAGCCTGGCGGCAGCGGCCTCTGGACCGGATCTATCCGGTGGTGTTCATCGACGCGCTGGTGATGAAGATTCGGCAGGGGCAGGTCGCGAACCGGCCCGTCTACGTCGTGGTCGGTATCAGTCTCGACGGGGAACGCGACGTGTTGGGCATGTGGGCCGGCACCGGCGGTGAGGGCGCCAAGCAGTGGGCCGGCTACCTCACCGAGCTGCGTAACCGGGGTGTCGAGGACGTTGTTCATGGTCTGCTCCGACGGCCTGAAAGGTATGACCGACGCGATCGAGCAGGTGTGGCCGCAGGCGGTGCACCAGCAGTGCGCGGCTGCGGAGGCCCGCTTCGAGGCGTTCGCCGCCGAGTTCGGTGACCAGTACCCCGCCATGATCCGGCTCTGGCGCACATCGTGGCCGCAGTTCGTGCCGTTCCTGGACTACGACCACGAGGTCCGCAAGGTCCTCTACGCCACCAACATCATCGAGAGCCTGAACGCCCGGTTCCGGCAGGCCGCCCGCCGGCGGGGCCACTTCCCGACCGAGCAGGCCGCGATGAAGGTCCTCTACCTCGTCGTCCAGCGGAAACGCCGCGGCGGCGGGAGTATCACCGGCCGGGTCTACGGTTGGGCCAAGGCCCTCAACGCCCTGATCCTCGCCTACGGCGACCGGATCGCCATCTAACAATCTCGATCACACCACACGCCCAAACACGGAAATCGACACACTCCCGATGGTTGACGAAACGGCGTCGCAGGACGCTTGACGCCAGGTCGTGGTCGATTAGGTCTGGTGCCTGGGTCGATGGTAGGGCGAGGCCGTCCGGGAGGGGACTGTTCGCGTCTCGGGCTTCCGGCCGTTGGATGGCACGATGCGTGCTGTGAGTTGGCACTTGCTGGTGACGCCCCTGCACACCGCGGTCGCAGACGGTGGGCTCGAGTGGGTGGCTGCCGCTGAGTCTTCCTTTGGTCTGCCCGAGGAGCCATCGGCCGGCCGTGAGCTGCCGACGGTGGCGCAGGTCCTGTCCGCGTTCCGGGTGGCCGGTTGTCATGGCGTGCCGTGGTTCCAGGTCGCCGGGTATGACGTGGCCAGCGATCTTCCGGGCTGCCCTGACCCGGCCAGCTGCGCGTCGATGGATGGCCTGGACTTGGGCGAGGTCACTCTGGGCGTCGATGGCGCCGACGGTGACGAGCCGGTGGAGCTGGACCAGGCGGTGACCGACATCGGGTTCCGCAAGCCGTCCGGCAGTGCCGTGTTGGCCGCGGCGGTGGCGCTGGCGTCGCAGGCGGGGCCGCTGCTGGTGTTCGATGACAGCGGCGAGCGCGTGTTCGTGGTGTCGCCGGGCGACGATCCGGTCCACCTGGCTGGGCACTGGCCGTGGTAGCCACGCGACCATAGCGGCAGCCGCGCTTCCCGACGCCGATGCTCACCCAGTGGTGACCGTGATCTGGTGCTTGGCCTTGCTGCGGTTCAGGTCGGTGGTGCTGCGGCGGGGCACGGCTTTGATCGGGTTGTCGGAGTCGTAGACGGTGATGGCGTGCTCGTCGAGGGCGACCGATACCAACTTGCGGGCGTGGACTTTGCCGACCTGGATGCGTTGTCCCGCGACCTGGATGCTGCCGTTGATGGACACGACTCGTTCCACTTGCGGGATAGCCGCTGGCGGCGGGACTGCGGACGCCGGGCGGGCGTCGCGGATGCGGCCGCAGGCGGTGGGCGGCAGTGGGCAGCGCAGGGTGCGGCGCAGCTGCCCGGCGTCGTCGATGACGTGCAGGAGGACGCCGTCGAGCCGGACCCGGACCCGTTGACCGGCAAGTGGCACGCCGACGCTGATCTGCCGACCGGCGATGCTGATCCCGCCGCAGGCATTGACGATCCGCTCGACGGCGGTGGTCCGTGGTTCGGACTGCGGCAGCGGGGACGGTCCGGCGGGTGCGCCGCCGTCGGTCAGGAGGCGGGCCAGGTCGCGTTGGGACAGCCGCGACGGGCTGGACTTGATCCGGGCGCCGTCGGCGGTCAGGACGTGCAGCCGGTCGGTGTCGACCCAGATCGTGACCCGAGTGCCGGCGAGGGCAGGCCCCAGCCACACCTGCTGCTGAGCGACGGTCAGGTTCCCCGACGGTGGCACGACCCGGACCAACTGCACCGGCTGCGGCCGGCCGGTGGATACGGTCAGCGCCGTGTCGCCCTCGACGGCGGGTGGCTTCCTGGGTGTGAGTGGTGGCCCGGGCAGCAGCCCGGATGGGAGGCGCAACGGCAGATCCTTCGCTGCGGGCCGGTTTCGCACCAGGCCAGGGCGGTGAAACCGGTCGGCGGGAAAGGCGTCGTCGATGCCCTGGCGGGGCCGGTCGTAGTTGTATGCCGCGACGAACGCGTCTACCGCGGCCTGGGCCTGCTCGACGGTGGCGAACACCCGCCCGTCCAGGCATTCACCCTGCAAGCTCTGGTGGAACCGTTCCGCCTTTCCGGTGGTGGTCGGGGTGCGGGGTTTGGTGTTGCGGGCGACGATGCCGTTCTCCCGGCAGATCCGTTCGAAGAGCACTTCACCCGGGCGGGGCTTGGTGAACCGGCCGGTGAACTGCTTACCGTCGTCCGTCAGCACCTCACCCGGCGTCCCGAAGCGGGTCAGCGCGGGGAGGGGGATAGGTGGCCGCCGGTGGCCAGCTCCGACCCGGGAGCCGGGTCCGTGCGGGCGAGGTTTGGATCAACTGCGCCACCGTGGCGGTGTCCGCCGGGGGCGCGGTCCGTGACACGAGAGCCAACTCAGTCTGTTCCGGCAGCGTCCGTACGTGCGTCAAGGTCCGCTTGACGGTGGCGGGTCGGGCGGTGGCCCGCTCCCCGGACGGCGGGGCAGGGCGGACTAGCGTAAACGCATGGATCTTGTAGATGTACCGGTGGAGGCGACCTTCGGGCTGCGGCACGGCGTGCTGGGTTGGGAGGTGCCGTCGGCGACGCGCATTCAGGGCGACCACGCAGCCCACCTGGCGCTGCTGCACGGGGAGGCGATTGCCGCCGTGGTTTCCCATGCCACCCGGCCCTGCCCGGACGAACCTGAGGTGCCGGCCCGATATTTCTTTGGGATGGCGGTGGACGCCAGCTATCAGGGCCAGGGGTGTGGTCGCCGGCTTCTCGCTGCGGTTGCAGAGCGGGCGCAGGCGGCTGGCGAGTCTGTTATGTGGGCGGAAGCGCGAGAGTCTGCCGTCGACTTCTATGTGGCCTGCGGCGCCCGTGCCGGTGAGCCCTTCGTCGAGGACGTAGCCGGGCTCGCTGTCCGCCGCGTGGTGTTCACTCTTTAGCCGAAGCTGCCAGCCCTCAAGATCATGTCGTTTTCAGGCCGTCGAAGGGGAACCAGCAGCGACCATTGTTGACCATCCATGCTAGGTGTAGCAGCAGCAGCTCAGGCGCCCGGTCGCCCGGTTTGATCGACTACCCCCCCGCCCGTGATCAATACAACGCCAAGTGCCGCCGTCACGCTGCCTGAGCTGAATCGCGCGTGGTGGCCCCTGGCGCTGGGTCGCCTCCCGGCTTCCACCGTTTCAGCCGGGCCGCGCCGAGGGCGTTTAGACCTACGCCCCAGGTCAGGAGGACGATGAGCCACTGGGCCCATTTCACCGCGCTTATCTGGCCGGAGAGCAGGTTCCGGACTGTGGCGTACGGGGTGAAGGCTTGCGCAGGCTCGAGGACGTCGATTCCGCCCAGCACGGCCCACAGGCCCAGCGGCAGCACGATGGTGGCGAGGCATGCGATGACAGCAGACCGCAGTAGCAGGCCCAGCCCGGTGCCGACCAGCTGGGCGACGATCTGCACCAGTACGCCGCCCACCGCGATGGTTGCGGCGTGCCGCCACGGGTCCGGGGCGGCGCCCGACGGTGCGAGCGCGAGAGCAGCGGCGCAGACCAGGACCCCGAAGAGTCCGACTGCGGCGGCCAGGAGCGTCGCCGCCAGCAGGGTGGGGGTGAGCCGGGCCGTGCGGGGTGCCCGGCGCAGGTCGCGAGCCAGCAGGACGCCGAGGAACGGCACCGTCACTGACATCAGGCTCTGCACCATGTCCGAGAGGGTGGAAAACGTCAGGTCGCCGGGCCGCCCTGCCGCGGTCATCGCCACGCCGGCCAACAGGCCCAGCAGCAGAGTGGTCGCGACCAGCCAGCGTCGGGGCCGCGTCCCGACGGAACGCCGGAGCGCATTGAGAGTGGCCTCACCAAAGCCGGTCGGTATCTCGTCGGCGTCTACAGTGTGCTGTGTCAAATCCCTGCCTCCCGTTCTGCCCTTCCGTCAGGTTCCCCCATCCGGATCAAGTAGCGCTGACCCGAACACGGGATCGTGGGAGAATCGTGCCGATGTCAGTTCCGCTTCAACGTCTGACGCTCGGGGCCGAACTGGCGCTTGCTTCGCTAGTGCGTCTGGGCGCGGTGCTGTCGGGTAGCAGACAAGCAGCCATGCCATGGGGGACGCGCCCGGCTAGCCTGGCCGCCCAACGTACTTGCGAGGCTTAGGTGTCTGCCGGCGAGGTTGCTGTCGAGCAAAGCGCTCTGTCGTCCACGCAACTCATGATTATGCAGTTCGATCACACGATCGCTGAGATGGTCAAGTTCGGTGACACCTACGCGGATTCGGACTACAACCGCGCCGAAGCCGAACGCGATGCCGCCGACTACGCACGGCAGGCTGCGGCCAAGGGGCTACCACCTTAATACCTTGTGGTGCGGGTGTAGACCGTAGCGGCGTTCGGACCAAAGCTCCAGGGCTGAACACTCATCGATCTCGATGAGGTGGCATCATCGTACGTCGTGAAGGGCACACTGATGCATGGCTGTATCGGGCTCGCCACCACCTGCACGCGTCCTGGTGATGTCGCGTCGACGGTCCACCGGCGTGTTGTTCGGCACGCTCGTGTTCGTGTCGGTCGGCGTCTACTGGATCACGGTGGGCTTCCTGCCCGGCTGGATCGTCGTGGCTTTCTTTGGCTGCGCCGCCCTGGTAGCAGTAGTCGAGCTGGTACGGCCGTCGACGCTGCACCTGGATCCGAAGGGCTTCGTCGTGACCAGACCGCTGGGTCACCGCGCCTACCGATACAGGTGGTCGGAGTGTTCAAGGTTCATGGCATGGAGCCCCAGCTCAAGCAAGCGGACGACTGTTGACACTCGCGTCCTACCAGATGCCCGACATGATCTTCAAGGCCCGTCGCGGAGGCCCTCACGGGCCGCGACAGGGACGCCGCGCATCACGGCAGTTGCGGTTGCCGAAGGCGGCCCGAGCCGTGTCGTAATGTCCTCTCTGTCAAGGACGACGAGCGTGGGGGTATGGCCAGTGCACGAGACTGAGGCGGAGCTCCGCCTGGAAGTCAGCGAGCTCACTGAACTACTGCGTGAGGACTCCGATTTCGCTGGTCTCCGCAGCTTGCTGACGGCCCAGGGCTTGCATGCGTCGAAGGTCCTCCTAGCCGGGCTGGTCGGCGGCGAGGACAACAGCCAGTACGGCGTGTTCATCACTGCCGACCTGCAGTGTCTCCTGTTCGAGATCGGTCCGAGCAACCAACTGGTTCGATGGGAGCGAATCGAGGATGTTGACGCCCTGGCGAAGGATTTCTCGGCGGTTAATGTCGGCATCGCGATGAGGCGCGCTGGTGAGCTGGCCTGAGCTTGGCGGGATCGCGGTCAGCACTGGCATGTGCGGAGTGTTCTCGGCATGTGAGTACGGCCACTCGGGTGTCACCATCTGTAACCAGGACGACTGAGCAACCAAGGCCGGGACGGCGTGACCGGCGTTCGTGAACGTGCTTGGCAATCGACCGATGCGGCTGCAGGATTCAGCGCTGGTGGGCCAGCCAAGATGCTGGGCCAACAGCTCACGATCCCGACATCGGCCGTCGGGTGCAAGGCCGGTTCGGGGGAGCAGGTTGGGAGCAACTGGGTGCACTGAACGGCTTTAAACTGCGTCCAACGGCATCGGACGGTACTCAACTGCACCCACCCCTGCCTGCGGCCCCACGTTTCCGCAGGTCAGAGTCGGTGCAGCGTCCTGCTTCACACAACTGCACTCAACGGCAGCGAACAGCAGTCAACGGCACTCTATGTCGCCTGGTAGGGGAGTATCCACAGGTCACGGCGGTAAGGACCCCTGTGAGTGTTCATGCCTTGCGGGTGGGTGCAAATTGGGTGCAGGTTGGCGAAGTGGTCACCGCGTCCGAAGTGCTCACTAGCTTCGGGCGGAGAAGGACGCTCTGACCTGCGACGATGTGAGCGAGCGAGTGAGTGTGACCTCCCAGAGAAGACCGAAGTGGTCAGGGTTCGCTGCTCCCCGCCTGGCTGGTGCCGGCTGTCGACCTGAAGCCTGCCGACGCTAACACGAGGGCCATGCCGCATCGATGTACGGCTCTGGGTGCCGTCGTGGTGGCGTCGGTATGGATCCCGGGAGCTGAGACCCGAATCCCACCGGCAAACCTCTGAGCAGGGCTTCCTGAACGGCGACCACTTCGGCGGTCGCGAAGGCGTCAGCACGAGTGGCTCATGCCTCAGAAGTAGGCGACGTCCGCACATGCCGAGAAGCGGACACGTGGACTGCGCACGCGGGCGTCATGGCGGGTTCGACTCCGGAGCGCTACGAGCGCTATGTGCGAATGTCGCGCGGTTGAGGGAGGTTTCGCTACGGCCCGTTACAGTGTCCGTCACGGCGAAGCGATCACGAGTGGGCCCCGACGTCCTAGCGCCCACACGGTGAGCGCGAAGCAGCAAAGCGCCGCTCCCGCGATCGTGGCCGCTGTCCAGCCGCCCGCGGACCAGAGCGCGGTCGCGGCGGCGGAGCCGATCGCACCGCCGATGAAGTTGCCGGTGGCCAGCGCCGTGTTGAGCCGGCTGCGGGCCTCGTGGGAGACGGCGAACAGCCGCGCCCGGTTGAGTAGGCCTGCCCCTGGGAGCGCGACATCGATCATGATGATCGCGGGGACGAGGAGCACGACGGACCGGCCGGCGAACGCCGCTACGACGAAGGCGCTGAGGGCCAGTACCCATGCCACGCCGGTGGCCGGAAGCGACCAACCTCGGTCGTGCAGACGACCGGCGTGCTGGACGGCGAGGGCGCCGGCGAGGCCGGCCAACCCGAACAGCCCGATCACCGGTGCGGAGTACCGGAACGGTGGGCCGCTGAGCAGGAACGTCAGCGCCGTCCAGAGCAACGAGAACGCGGCGAACCCGGTGGCGGCGAGGACCAGCGTCCATCGGGCCGCCCGCTTGCGCATGACCACCGCGCCGACCGAGGCGATGAGCGCCGGGTACGGCATGGGCGCTCGCGGTGCCAGCGGTGGAATCGCGCGATAGAGCAGGACCGCGAGCAGGACGGCGACGACCGCGGCGAGGGCGAAGATCGCACGCCACCCGGCGGCATCGGCGACGAACCCGCTGATCGTGCGGGAGGCCAAGACACCGGTGAGGGTCCCGGACCCGATGGCGCCGACAACCCGGCCACGGTGGGCGTCGCCGGCAAGGTCCCCGGCGAGCGGCGTGAGGACCTGCCCGGAAATCGTCGTCACGCCGAGCACGCCCAGTGCGAGAAGGAGTACGCCGATCGACGGCGCCAGCGCGCACAGCAGCAGTGCGGCGGCCGAGGTCAGCAGCATCACCGGGACGAACCGGCGACGGTCGAGGACGTCGCCGAGCGGCACGAGCAGCAGCACGCCGACGGCGTACCCGACCTGCGTCGCGGTGACGAGCCAGCCGGCCGTCGCGGTCGCAGCGCACAGGTCGCCTGCAATGAAGCCGAGCAGCGGCTGCGCCCAGTAGAGATTGCCGATGGCCACTCCCGACGCCACTGCGAACAGGAACGTCAGCCGGCGGCTCATCTCCGACGGCGGTGCCATGCGGGGTGCTGCCACCCTGCCACGCTAAGGCGCGGGATCAAGGCGCGGGGCCCAGCGAGGGCCTGCGCGTGGCAAAGCCGCACCCGCCGAGATGTCCAAATCTCGGCCCGGCACCCTTTTGGCGTGCCCGGACAGGTCAACACGGCAGGCAACGACATTCCCACCGGGATCGCAGTAGGGCACCAGACGCTGTCATGGCGATCGCGCTTGTATGGCTCGTCGCGTTCGCCGGCCAGGGTCACGTCCCGTGGCGTGGTGTAGATCGCCTGCGTGAGGCTCTGTGCGCTGTTCGGTTTTCCGGTTCGTTGTCGAG
>NZ_JBSWCE010000058.1:0-27937 GCF_056780015.1 Micromonospora sp. R311 | reverse complement strand
CTCGTCCCACAACTTCAGCTCTGTCCGGTCCTCAACCTGGACAGAACACCTCAAGCCGGAACAACGCCGGGGCCGTGGGCGTATACCCCGATGGTTCCGTCGCCCCGCACCACTCCACAGAGGTAGCCGCGACGATAGTCTTCGGAGGCCTTGGGGGTTGCCACGAAAGCGCCAGTGCCGATCAGCCGATTACTGGTGGTGAGGTGCGGGCGTTGGCCGGCGCCAGACATGTTGCCAGTGACATGTTTCCAGCCTCGCTCGGTCAGGAAGCGGTGGTCCCCGCTAGCCACGAGGGTTGTGCCGTCTGCCAGCGTCACCCGATAGGCGGGCTTCACCGTCGACCACTTGTCGAGGACGGTCGTCAGGGTGTAGCGGCGGTAGGCACCTCTTCGCTCGGTGCCGTAGATCCGGTCGCCCGGCTCCAGCTCGCTGATCGGCCTGGTACGCCCGTCCGCCATGAGGATCGGTGTGTCGCCGGAGACGCAGTACACACACGCGTGGGAGCAGCCGCGGTAGGGATTGACCGTCCACTCGAAGGGGACGCGGGAGGCGCCGGGGACCTTGTTGATGATGGACTTGGCCCGCACCTCGTAGAAGGTCATCCCGGCGAAGCCCGGGGTGTCGAAGGTGCGGGCGACCGCGCCGGGCAGCGCCAGCGGCAGGGGTGGCGTCGATGGCGCTGCCCGCCCGGGAACTCCCTCGTCCGGGGGAGCGGAGAGGTTGTCCCAGCGCATGGGCTCTATTCGAACATGCGTACGAGTCGAGCGCAAGCGACCCGCCGTGTTCCCGGCCACCTCGCCGCCGGTCCGGGCGGTGCCCGGGGGAGGATGGGGGCATGGAGAGGTCGACGTTCGTCTACGACGGGGACTGCGCGTTCTGCACCCGGTGCGCCGAGTTCATCGAGCGGCGGATCCCCACCGGCGCCCGGGTGGTGCCCTGGCAGTTCGCCGACCTGGCCGCGCTCGGCCTGACCGAGGCCGAGTGCGAGGAGGCGGTGCAGTGGGTCGGCGCGGACGGCTCCCGCGCGGCCGGCCCGGACGCGATCGCCAAGCTGCTCGGTGACAGCGGTCCGCTCTGGCGGGTCGCCGGCGCCGGGCTCCGCCTGTCGCCGGTGCGGGCGGCCGCCTGGCCGGCGTACCGCTGGGTGGCGCGCAACCGGCACCGGCTGCCCGGCGGCACCGCCGCCTGCGCGCTGCCGCAGGAGGCGCGGCAGCGCCTCTACGGCCCGGCCGGCCGCCCCGGCGCCTGACCTACGGCCCGGCCGGCTCCGCGACCGCCGGGCCGGCCGGCGGCGGCGCCGACGGCGCCTGTACGTCGACGCGCTCCGTGGCGTGCGGGCGTCGGGGTGGGTAGCGGCAGCAACCGGCCGATCAGCAGCGGCTGGTAGAGCTCGCCGGGCACCGCGACCCGGGTACGCACCCAGGGGGTGAAGACCACCAGGTCCGCGGCGACGAAGAGATAGACCAGCGTACGGAAGGCGGCCACCCGCCCGCGGGGGACCGGCTCGGTCAGCCAGCGACTCATCGGGTCGCCTGCCAGCTCACCACGGTCTCGTCGGTCCACCGGCCGGTGGGGCGGCCGTCCCGGATGCCGTGCCAGCGGATCACGATGCGCACCTCGACCAGCCGCGCCGCGTCGGGGTTGCGTTCGGCGTACGCGTCGGCCACCTCGGCGAGCAGCGCGGGGTCGGCGGCGTACCGGGCCTGCTGGCCCTCGATCTCGGCCCGGCGGATGCCGGTGGCCTGCTCACCCAGGCCGACCACCGCGCCGGTGACGTCGACGCCCTCGACCCGGGTGTCCGGGGCGGGGGAGTTCGGCGGGTTGGACGTCGAGTACATCCGGAACGGGCCGAACGGGAAGTGGTCGTCGGTGCCCCAGACGGTGCCGGCCAGCAGGACGGCCAGGCCGAGCGCGGTGGCGGCGAGTCGGGCCGCGCGGCCGCGGGCGGTCAGAGTCTCCATCGGGTCGTGACGATACGCGACGCCGCGTGACCGGCGGGTCCCCACGGACGCCCTGGCCGCGCCGCCGTTCGGGCGGCCGGAGACGACGACGGCCGGGTCCCCGGTCGGGGACCCGGCCGTCGTGGCGGTCGGCTCAGTGCTTGTGCTCGGCCAGCTGCTTGCGGACGTCGTCCATGTCGAGCGCCTCGACCTGCTCGATCAGGTTCTCCAGCGCCGACTCGGGCAGCGCGCCCGGCTGGGCGAAGACGATCACGCCGTCACGGATCGCCATGATCGTGGGGATGGACCGGATGTCGAACTTGGCGCCCAGTTCCTGCTGCGCCTCCGTGTCCACCTTGCCGAAGACGATGTCCGGGTGCTTCTCCGACGAGCGCTCGTAGACCGGGGCGAACCGCTTGCACGGACCGCACCAGTCGGCCCAGAAGTCGACCAGGACGATGCCGTCGCCCCCGGTCACCTCGTCGAAGTTAGCCGTGGTCAGCTCTACGGTTGCCATGGGAAATCTCTCCGATCACCGCGGAATAGCTACGTCTGGTGGAACGAGGACGTACCCCGTCGGATTCCCGCCGCAGGGGTGCGGAAACGTGCTCGGGCAGGTGATCTGCGTCATCGACGGCCGTCTGTCGGATCGGCTCGTGCGCTCCGCAAGTGCAGTACGCATTTGCGTGACCCGTCGTGATGGGAGCGTTTCCATAGAGATCGGCGCGAATGTCTGCGACGGATTGGTAACTTCGCGCTTGACAAGCGGGGATCCGACACCTGGAGATCGCTGACGGCTCCACCCGGCGTGACGGAGCGTAGTGTTACAAAAAGATAAATGTGACCCCCGTCTCTATCCGCTCCCGTCCGCGTCGGGCAGAATCTTCGGCATCAGAGCGTGGGCGGCGGGTGCCGGGGAGGGCCCCGCCGCTCATTGCGTCTCCCCCCGGGTCGGCTGGTGTGACATTTCCCCACGGCCCGCGCCCCGCCCATCGCCTTAACCCTCGATAAGGCATGCTGTGCCGAACTCCATCGCCGCCCGTCGAAGGGGACAAGGATGCAGTTCGGCCGCTACTACGAGGAGTTCGAGGTTGGCGCGGTCTACCGGCACTGGCCGGGCAAGACGGTCACCGAGTACGACGACCACCTCTTCTGCCTGCTCACCATGAACCACCACCCGCTGCACATGGACGCGCACTATGCCGGGACGGCGAGCCAGTTCAAGCGCAACGTGGTGGTCGGCAACTACATCTACTCCCTGCTCCTCGGCATGTCCGTGCCGGACGTCAGCGGCAAGGCGATCGCCAACCTCGAGGTCGAGTCGCTGCGGCACGTGGCGCCTACCTTCCACGGCGACACCATCTACGGCGAGACCACCGTGCTGGACAAGCGGGAGTCCTCCTCCAAGCCGGACCGGGGCGTGGTCGCGGTGGAGACCCGCGGCTACAACCAGGACGGCACCCTGGTCTGCGTCTTCCGCCGCCGGGTGATGGTCCCCAAGCGGGAGTACGCGGCGAGCGCCGTGCCCGAGGGCGTCGACCCCGAGCGGCCGAGCTTCCCCGAGCCGCGCTGACCCCCGGCGCGACGTCGGCTCCGCGACGCGACGGGCCCCTTCCACCCCGGTTCCGGGTGGAAGGGGCCCTTTTCCCGATCCGGGGCATATGCTGGCGCCGGAGGTTCCCATGAGCCACTCCCTCGCCGGAGAGCCGCCCTCTGCCGGTCGCCGTGCCGCACCGCTGACCACCGCCGTCTACTCCGCCGCCGAGTGGGATCTGCTGACCGACCTGCCCGGGCGGGTCATCGTGGCCGCCGCCGCGCCCGGTCCCGGCCGGCCCCGCCGGGGCGTCGCCGCCGGCCTGGCCGGCCTCGACGCGGTCGCCGCCGGCCGGGCCTTCGACAGTGACCTGGTCCGCGCGGTGGTCACCGCGATCTACGCCCGGCACGACGGCGCGACGCAGCCGACCCACCAGCTCACCGACCTGGTGGACCTGCTCGCCGCCTGCCGGGCCGCGGTCCGGGTGCTGCGTCGGCGGGCCGATCCCGCCGACTCGGCGGCGTACCGGCAGTGGGTGCAGTCGGTGGCCGCCCGGGTGTGCCGGGCGGCGCCGGTCGGCGTACCCGGGACCCTGGCCGGGGAGTCGCCCGCCGACCGGCGGTTCCTCGACCGCCTCGGCGCCGCGTTGGGGCTGCGCTGAGCCGCACCGGTCCCCGGGGTCACGCCGGCGGCCCGGCCGTCGGGCCGTACCCTCTCCAGACCGTGACCGGTGAGCAGCTCGACGTCGGCGTGGGACCCTGGCCCGGGGACCCGCCGGACGACCCCCGCTACGACCCCGTGCTGCTCGCCGAGGGCGACCGGCGCAACGTGGTGGACCGCTACCGGTACTGGCGGCGCGAGGCGGTGGTGGCGGACCTGGACCGCCGCCGGCACGACTTCCACGTGGCCATCGAGAACTGGCAGCACGACTTCAACATCGGCACCGTGGTCCGCAACGCCAACGCCTTCCTCGCCGCCGAGGTGCACATCGTCGGCCGGCGCCGGTGGAACCGCCGGGGCGCCATGGTGACCGACCGCTACCAGCACGTCCGGCACCACGCGACGATCGAGGAGTTCGTCGGCTGGGCGGCGGAGCGGGACCTGCCGGTGGTCGGCATCGACAACCTGCCGGGATCCCGGCCGCTGGAGACCAGCACCCTGCCGAGGCGCTGCGTGCTGCTCTTCGGGCAGGAGGGTCCCGGCCTGTCCGAGCCGGCCCGGGCCGCCTGCGCCCAGCTCTTCTCGATCGCCCAGTACGGTTCCACCCGCTCGATCAACGCCGGGGTGGCCAGCGGCATCGCCATGCACGCCTGGATCCGCGCCCACGCCGGCCCGCCTCCGGACTGACACCAGCCGCACCGAAACCGGCGCTCCGCTTGACGGGCCGGCGGCGCGGGGTGACGGTGGGGATGTGAGTGTCGCGGTGAGTTGTCCCAGATGCGGCGGCCCGGTGCGGGCGCCCGACCTGATGCACACCGAATCGCGCTGCCTGACCTGCGGGCCGGTGCCGCCGCTGCACGTGCCGGAGCACATCGGAGCGGAGATCGTGGCCAGTGTGGTCGACCGGATCAACGCCGCCGCCGAGCCGCCGAAGCGGCCGGCCGCCCCGCTCTGGTGCCCGTGGCCGCTGCCACTGGGCTGGACGATGACCGGGGTGGCGTACGCCGGGGACGACCGCACCGGCGTCCGGGCCACCGCCGTCGCCTGCGCCGGCCCCGCCCCGCTCGGCGGCGGCCCCGCCGACCTGGTGTTCGTGGCCGAGGAGCCGGGCGTCGGTCTGGCCACCCGGCTGGCCGGCATGCCGGGCCCGGACCCGGGACCGCAGCTCGCCGAGGCGCTGACCGACCCCGGGCCGGGCCATCCGGAGCACGTTGGACAGGCCAGGATCAAGGTGGGCGGTCACCCGACTCCACTGTGGCTGGTGAATTCGCCCGCGGATCGAAGCGCGTACGCGGGCGAGGCTCGGGGAATGTGGCTGCATGCGATAGCCTGGCCGGCGAGTGCGGGACACCTGCTCGCGGAGGACGTCGTGCTACACGACCTGACCGAGTGGACACCGCCCGAACTCGTGTACGGCGCACCGTCTCCGTACCTGCACGGGAGGGCTTGACATGCCTCCCGGAATGACGGAGAACGGACGCAGATATTCACTGTACGACACCACACTGATACTCTGGGTGCCGCTGCGGTAATGGGACCCGGCGCCGCGCGAGAGGATGGCCCGCCATGGTCAAGAAGGTCCTCACCTGGGCCGGAATCGCATTCTTGATCTTCTTCGTCGCCTACCGGCCGAACTCCGCGGCGGATGTGTTCAAGTCGCTGGGCGGCGGCATCATGGACATCGCGCAGGGGTTCGGCGACTTCTTCACCAGCCTCGTCGCCTGACCGCCGATGGGTAGCCCCTCCGGTCCACCCTTCGACCCCGACGACCCCGACCGGGAGCGCCGGGAGCGCGACACGGAGCCGATCCCCCCGTACCGGCCCGACGACGGGCCGGGCTACGGCTCCGGCCCGGGCCTCTCCGACGGCCCCTCCCTCTCCGACGACGCCGGCTACGGCGACGGGCCGGGCTACGCCGGCGAGGGCCGTTCGGGTCGCGCCTGGGTGCGTGACCCGGAGGCCGGCTACCCGCAGATCTCCGAGGAGGAACTGGCCGGGCTGCGCGCCGACGCCGCCGGCATGACACCCCGCCGGGTGCTGCCGCTGGAGGACGAGCCGAGCTCCCTGGTGGCCCGCTACCTCTTCCCCACCGAGCGCTACCGGGGCGAGTGGAAGCGGCACTGGGTGCACCTCTCCACGCCGCTGCTGATCGGCATCGCCGCCACCTTCGTGCTCGGCTACCTCTCCGGCTTCCTCGCCGGCCAGGACGTCGGCGCGCTCACCACGGTCGCCGTGCTGCTCTGGTTCGCGGTGATGGGCTGGGTGGCCTGGAAGGTCGCCGACTGGTGGTACGACCGGTTCATCCTGACCAACAAGCGGGTCATGGTGGTCAACGGGATCATCACCCGCCGGGTGGCGATGATGCCGCTGGTCCGGGTCACCGACATGAAGTACGAGCAGACCCCGGCCGGCCGGGCGCTCAACTACGGCACCTTCGTGCTGGAGTCCGCCGGCCAGGAGCAGGCCCTGCGCGAGATCAAGAACCTGCCCAACCCGAACGAGCTCTACCTGCGTGTGGTCGAAGAGATGTACGAGCCGCAGGCGGTCGAGGCGCGGCTGGGCAAGGAGGCCGACGAGGCCAAGGCCGACGACGGGGCGTGAAGGTTTTCGTCCGAACATCGGATGAACTGCGCACCTTTTGCCGTCGACCTCACCCGTCCGGGCATGGCAGCCTGCCATGCAGGACAGGGGCGCGGAGGTGGATGTGGCGAGCAGGGACCCGCTGGAGGAGGAGTTCCGCGACTTCGTCGCGGCCCGGTCCGGCGCCCTGCTGCGCACGGCGTACCTGCTCACCGGGGACTGGGCCACCGCGGAGGACCTGGTCCAGACCGCGCTGACCAAGACGTACCTGGCCTGGAAGCGGCTCGGCGGGATCGAGGCCATCGAGCCGTACGCCCGCCGGGTCATGGTCAACACCTCGACCAGTTGGTGGCGGCGGCGCTGGCACGGTGAGCGCCCCACCGAGGTGCTGCCCGAGCGGGCCGGGGTCGACGAGATCGAGCAGCAGCTCGACCGGGACCTGCTCTGGCGGCACCTGCGCGCCCTCCCCGCCCGGCAGCGGGCGGTGCTGGTGCTGCGCTTCTACGAGGACATGTCCGAGGCGCAGACCGCCGCCCTGCTGGAGATCTCGCCCGGCACGGTGAAGAGCCAGACCTCCCGCGCGCTGAACACCCTGCGCCGCCGGCTCGGCGCCGAGGGGGCACTCGGCCTGCCCGCCGAGCCCGAGCCGACCCCGGCCCCGCGGCGGCCCGCCCCCGCCGGACGCCGTGGCGCCGCCGTCCCCGACGCCCGCCCGGGCACCGCCGCGCCGGCCGGCCCGGGTGCCGGCCGACCGCCCGCGGACGTGGCCCCGCACGCACCCGCCGATACCCCGGCGGAGGCGGCGAGCACCCCGTCGCCGGAGCCGGCGACCGAGGTCGTACCGGTGGCCGTGCCGACCCGGTCCGGAGTGCCGGCGGCCACCGCCGCCGTGGAGGCCCGGTGACCGCCGAGCCGGGTCGCCGTGACAACCGAACGGCCGGCCCGACGCGTCCTCTCCTCGTGCGGCGGGACGAGCTGGAACATGCGGTGCGGGAGAGCCTGACCCGCCAGGTCGCCGTGCCCCGCTCGCTCGCCGCCGACCCGGCCGGGCTGGCGATCCGCCGCGCCGACCGGATCCGCCGCCGCCGCACCGTCGCCGGGCTGGCCCTGGCCACCGTGACCACGGCACTGCTCACCACCGGGATGGCGCAGCTCGGCGAGGAACCCGGGCCGCCCACCAACCCGACCGTGGTGCTCGGTGACCCGTACGCCTCGCCGCTGCCGGAACCGACCCCGGCCGGGACCGCGCCGGTCGGCCCGGACCGCGGCGAGGTGGACCTGATAGTCGGGACCACCCTCGCCGCCGCCGACGGCAGCCGGACGCCGTTGCTCGACGTCGGCCGGGCCGAGCGGGCGCAGCGGCTGCCCGACGGCGGCGGCTGGCTGGTGGTCGGCGCCCCGACCGCGGCCGGCCGGTCCCTCTGGCTGGTGCCGCCCCGGGGCGCGGCGCAGGTGCTGCTGGCCGGCGCGGAGCAGATCACGCTCAGCGACGACGCGCGCCAGGTGGCCTGGCGGGAAGGCGCGGAGCTGGTGGCGGCCGGCATCGTCGGCGGCCAACTCGTCGCCACCGTCCGCGCACCCGCACCGGCCGCGGTGCAGCCGGTGCGGTTCGTCGGCGACAGCGTGCTCGCCCGCCTCGACCCGGACCGGCCCGGACACGCCCTGTGGCGACCGGGCGGCGAAGCGCTCGTCCCCGCCCCGGGGGACACCAGCACGCACGTCTACGGCAGCCTGCCCGACGGCCGGCTGGTCGCCCAGGTGGCCGCCGGCACGCCACGCCGACCCTGTCTCGCCCTGCTCGACCCGGGGCTCACGCCGCTGCGTACCGCCTGCGGGCCGACCCTGGCCACCGACGGACGCGGCGCCGTCTCCGCCGACGGCCGGTGGCTGGTGGTCAACGGGCGGGCCGGGGGCGTGGACACCGCGCTCCTGGTCGACCTGGGCGGGCTCGGCTCCGCGACGGTGACCGCCCTACCGGCCGGGCCGCCGCTGGCCGGGGCGGTCGCCTGGACGCCGGGGCGGACCGCGGTCTACCCCGACGCCAAGGGCGGCCTGGTGCGGGCGACGGTGGACGCGGTGCTCGCCGGCGAGCGGGCCACCCCGGCCCCGGTCCCCGGCGTGCGCTCCGGGGAACGGCCGGTGGTGGTCACCGGGTGACCGGGTCGGCCGGCCCGGGTAGCGTCGGGCGGTGAGTTCCCGCCCGCGGATCGACCTGCACACCCACTCCACCGCCAGCGACGGCACGCTCGGCCCCGCCGAGTTGGTGCGGGCGGCCGCCGACGCCGGGCTGGACGTCGTGGCGCTCACCGACCACGACACCACCGCCGGCTGGGACCCGGCACTGCGGGCGCTGCCGTCCGGGCTCCGCCTGGTCCGCGGCGCCGAACTCTCCTGCCGCTGGTACGACGCCGAGCCGGCGGTGCCACTGCACCTGCTGGCGTACCTCTTCGACCCGGGCTACCCGGCGCTCGCCGCCGAGCTGGCCCGGGTGCGGCTCGCCCGGGAGGTGCGCGCCGAGCGGATCGTGGCGCTGCTGCGGGCCGACGGCGTCGACGTGAGCTGGCCGGAGATCCTCGCCGCCGCGGCCGGCGGCACGGTGGGCCGGCCGCACATCGCCCAGGCGCTGATCCGGGCCGGCCTGGTGGCGAGCACCACGGAGGCGTTCGGGCCGGACTGGCTGGGGGAGCGCTACCGCCTGCCCAAGGAGGACATCGACGTCTTCCAGGCGGTGCGGCTGGTCCGGGCGGCCGGTGGCGTGCCGGTCTTCGCCCACCCGAGGGCCACCCGGCGCGGGCGGATCGTGCCCGACGACCTGATCGCCGAGCTGGCCGCTGCCGGCCTCGCCGGCCTGGAGGCCGACCACGAGGACCACTCGCCCGCCGAGCGGGCGCACGTGCGCGCCCTCGCCGCCGAGCTGGGCCTGCTGGTGACCGGGTCGTCGGATTTCCACGGCACGCACAAGACGGTCCGGCTCGGCGCGTTCAGCACCGACCCCGAGGCGTACGAGCGGATCGTCGCCGAGGCGTCCGGGGTGACCGAGGTCGCTTCCGGCTGATCCGCGTTTCCGCCTCCGGCGCCACGGCTACCTTGATCGCGTGGATGTCAAGCTGTTCGGTGAGGTCTTCGTGACCCTGCTGGTGATCGTCGACCCGCCGGGCATGATGCCCATCTTCCTCGCGCTGACCGGGCCGCTGCCGGCCCGGGACCGCAACCGCGCGGCGTGGCAGGCGGTCGCGCTGGCGCTCGGCGTGATCGTCGTCTTCGCGGTGGCCGGGCAGACCATCCTCGACTACCTGCACGTGGACCTGCCCGCGTTGCAGGCGGCCGGCGGCCTGCTGCTGATCCTGGTCGCGCTGGAGCTGCTGACCGGCAAGACCGACGACCCGAGCCAGCAGACCACCTCGAACATCGCCCTGGTGCCGCTGGGCACGCCGCTGCTGGCCGGACCGGGCGCGATCGTGGCGACCATGCTCTTCGTGCAGCAGGCCGACGGGGCGACGGACTACACCGCCGTGGCCGCCGGGATCGTGGCGGTGATGCTCGCCGTGTGGATCGTGCTCCGGTTCTCCGGCGGCATCGTGAAGATCCTGCGGCCGGGCGGGATCGAGGTGCTCACCCGGATCGCCGGCCTGCTGCTCGCCGCCATCGCGGTGCAGCTCATCGCGGACGCGGTGGCCGCCTTCGTGACCCAGTACACCGCCACGGGCTGACCGCCGTACCGGTTCTGTCGGGGCCGGATGGCAGGATCCGGGGTGTGCGACGAGCCTCTTCAGCCGGACGACCCGCCGCGGGCGGCCGGCCACCCCGACCGCGCGACGCCCAGCCCGAGCAGCTCGGCTTCGACGGCATGCCGGAGCGGCTCTTCGTCTGCACCCCGAGCAAGCTGGGGGCCTACGCCGACTGCCCCCGGCGCTACCGCTACTCCTACGTCGACCGTCCCGCCCCGCCCAAGGGGCCGCCCTGGGCGCACAACTCGCTCGGCGCGAGCGTGCACACGGCCCTGCGCAACTGGTACGCCCTGCCGGCCGACCGGCGCCGGCCGGAGGCGCTGGCCGGCCTGCTCAAGGGCACCTGGGTCCGCGAGGGCTACCGCGACGACGAGCAGGAGCGGTCCGCCTACCGGCGGGCGCTGGGCTGGCTGGAGTCCTACGTGGCGAGTCTCGACCCGGCCGACGAGCCGCTCGGCGTGGAACGGGTGGTCGCGGTGAAGACGGCGGTGCTGGCCCTCAACGGTCGGGCCGACCGGATCGACTCCCGCCCGGGGCCGGACGGCCCGGAGCTGGTCATCGTGGACTACAAGACCGGCCGCACCGGGCTGGACGCCGACGACGCCCGCGGCTCGCAGGCGCTGGCCCTCTACGCGTACGCGGCCGAGCGGGTGTTCCGCCGGCCGTGCCGCCGGGTGGAACTGCACCACCTGCCCACCGGCACCGTCGCCGGGCACGACCACACCGTCGAGTCGCTCGCCCGGCAGGTGTCCCGGGCCGAGGAGACCGCGCGGGACATCATGGCCGCCGAGCGGGCGGTCGCCGACGGCGGCGATCCCGACGCGGCCTTCCCGACCACCCCGGGGCCCCGCTGCGGCTGGTGCGACTACCGGCGCAGCTGCCCGGCGGGCGCACAGACCCCGGGCAAGGAGCCGTGGGCGGCCGTCGAGCGCGCTGCCGACCCGCTCCCCGGCCAGGACTGACCCCGCCCTCCCGACGCCCCGGAGTGGACCGTGGCGGTCGGCTGCCGATCAGCCGGCCACCGGGCTGCCGGTGAGCCGGGCGGCCCGCTCCTTGGCCGCCTGCTGCATCGGCCCCTCCCGGTAGCGGCGGGGCAGCGCGGCCAGGGCGAGGCGCAGCGCCCGCACCGTCAGGTCCGCCGAGAACGCGGTGGTGGGCAGGCCGAGCCCCCCGTACATCCGCCGGGCCCAGGCCGGCAGCAGCGCGAGCGCGGTGCCGGCGATCCCGAGGTACGCCCACCGGGGCGGGCCGAGGTTGAGCCCGACCCGGACCGGCAGGCTGAGCTTCCACGGCAGCGGTGGCGCGGTGAGGAAGAGCGCGGTCTCCGCCGCCTCCCGGGTCATCCGCAGCTCCGGCCGGATCCGTCGGTAGTACTCGGCCACCTCGGCGGCGGTGCCCGGCACGGTCTCCGGGTCGAGGCCGACCAGGGCGGCGGCCCGGCGCTGCTCGGTGTAGTAGCCGTCCACCTCGTCGTCGGTCAGCGGCAGCCCGGCCCGGCGTGCGGTGTCGAGGAACGACTCGACCTCGGTGACGTGCACCCAGCGCAGCAGGACCGGGTCGTCGACGCGGAACTCCTCCCCGGTGGCCGGGTCGGTGGCCCGCAGCCGGGCGTGCAGCCGGCGCAGCCGCAGCCCCGCCGCCTCGGCCTCGGCGGTGGTGCCGTAGATCGTGGTGCCCACGTAGTTGGCGGTGCGGACCAGGCGGCCCCAGGCGTCGGTGCGGTAGTTGCTGTTCTGCGCCACCCCGGCCATCGCCCGCGGGTGCAGCGCCTGGAGGTAGAGCGAGCGCAGGCCGGCGACGAGCAGGATCGGCTCCCCGTGCACCTTCCAGGTGACCGAGCCGGGACCGAACAGGCCGACGTCATCGGAGTCCACCGACCAAGAGTGCCATGCCACCGGGACGGGCCGGAGCCGCGCCGCGGGCGCGGGTCAGTCGTCGGCGGACCGGCGGGCCTGGCAGGTCGGGCAGAGGCCCCAGAAGGTCACTTCCGCCTCGTCCACCTCGAAGCCGTGGGCGACGACCGGGTCGAGGCAGGGCGCGGAGCCGACCGCGCAGTCGACGTCGGCGATCTCGCCGCAGCCCCGGCAGACCACGTGGTGGTGGTTGTCGCCGACCCGGGCCTCGTACCGGGCGGGGCTGCCGGCCGGCTCGATCCGGCGGGACAGGCCGGCCCGGGACAGTGCACCCAGGACGTCGTAGACGGCCTGGGTGGAGACCGAGTCGAGGCGTTCGCGCACCCGCCGGGTGATCTCGTCCACCTCGAGGTGGCCGCCGGCGGCCAGTACGTCGAGCACGGCGAGGCGCGGCCGGGTGACCCGTAGGCCCCTCGACCGGAGCAGCTCCTCGCCACCGGACATGTGCCAATGACAGCACGGCCGGGAGGGACCGACAACCGAGGCCGACCCGAGGTGGCCCCGGCCACAGCCGGTGACCAGCGTTGATCTTTCGAGGAAGATCGTCGCGGGTCCGGTGAACCGGACCCGTCGGGCGCGCGTGTGACCCGGTGAGGAGTCCTGGGCGGGTCGACCGGCGCACTACGCTGGCATCCCGCGACCGCGAACTGCCCCGGAGGTTGTCGATGTTCCTGAAGGTGCTGGGTCTTCCAGTACACACGCTGGTGGTGCACGCGGTCGTGGTCTTCGTGCCCCTGCTGGCGCTGCTCTCGGCCGCGTACGTGGCGCTGCCCCGGTTCCGGCCGCGGCTGGACTGGGCGGTGGCGGTGCTGGCCGTGATCGCGCCGCTCACCGCGTGGGTGGCCGTCCAGTCCGGGGAGGTGCTCACCGACCACCAGGTGGCCCGGGGCTTCCAGGGCGAGATCCTCGACAAGATCTTCGAGCACTCGAAGTACGGCGACCTGCTGTTCCGCTACACCCTGCCGCTCGGCGTGGGCGCTCTGCTGCTGGTGGCGCTGACCAGCGGGCATCCCCGGGTGCCGCGACTGCCGAACTGGGCGGTGCCGGCGCTGTCCGTGGTGGTGGTCGCGCTGGGGGCGGCGTCCCTGGTCTACGTCTACCTGACCGGGCACTCCGGGGCCGACGCCGTCTGGGGCAACACCTTCTGACCCCCGGTCAGAAGAGGACGCGCGAGCAGAGCAGGCAGCACAGCACCACCAGCACCACCCCGGCGACCGCGCCCACGCTCCAGGTGACCCGCTGCGCCCGCTGCTCCGCCGCGTCGAGCCCGACCATGTCCTGCGCCGGCAGCGGCCGGGGCGGTGGCGGTTGCAGGTGCACCGGCGGCCGCCAGCCGGCCGGGGGCGGGACGGTCGGCGGGGGACCGGCGTACCCGGCCGCGGCGGGGGCTGCCGGCCCGGGCGCGGTCCACGCCGGCCCGCCCGGCGTCGTTGGCGGCGCGGCCGGTCCATTCGGCGTCGCCGCCGGCGGGGCCGGTGCCGGTCCGCCCGGCGCGGCCCACGCTGCCTCGCCCGGCGCCGGCGGCGCCGGCGTGCGGGCAGGCTCACCCGGGACGGGCGGGGTGCTGCCCGGTTCACCCTGGGCCGGAGGGGTGCTGCCCGGTTCACCCGGGGCCGGTGGGGTGCGGCTCGGCTCGGCCGGGGCGGCCTGGGTCGGCGATCCCTCCGCGCCGGCGTCGGGTCGTCGCCAGTAGTCGTCCGGGGAGTCGCCGGAGCTGGGGGTCGTCACGCCGTCCGACGCTACCAACGCGCCGGCCCCGTGGCCGGCCGGACGCGGCCGGTCGCGCCGGGCTCGGTGCCGGTCGGTCGGGACGCGGCTGCGTTAGTCTTGCCGCTCGTGAGCACCGAGGACCCCGGGACGGTACGCGGCGACGACGACCGCACGGTCGACCTGAGCGACGACTTCGTGGTGCTGCCCGAGCAGACCGCCGACGACACCGACCGGGGCTGGGGCGAGCGGACCGGCGACGACGACTGGCTGCTCGCCGAGCGCCCGCCGCACTGGGACTGACCCGCCCGGCGGAGGTGCTGGTCATTCGCGTACCACGGCAGGCCGCCCAGGTGCTGGTCAGTCGCGTACCACGACGGCGAAACGGCTGCCCTCCGGCTGGCTGACGGCGCGCCGCGCCTGGTCGGGTGGGAGCGCGAGGTAGAGCGCCGCGCCGGCGTCGAGGGCGTATGCGCCGACCACGTCGAGCACCAGCGCCCGGGAAGCCAGCAGGATCCCCGCCCCGCCGGCCGCCGGCACGGCGAACAGGTCGACCCGGGCTCCCGGGCGCAGTACCGCGAGTACGGCCGGCTCGGCCAGCCGGACCGGCACGCCGACCGCGCCGCTGGGCAGGGGTAGGGACGCCGGCCGCCCGCCCGGGATCGCGCCCTCGTCGCCTCCTGACCCCGGCCCGCCGGGACGGTCTCCGCCTCCGGGCGCCGTCCCGCCGGGCCGCTCCTCGCCCGGTGACGCCGCCCCCGGTAGCCGGCCGGCGCCGCCGGGCCCGGGCCCGGTGGACCCGTCACCGCTTCCGGCCCCCGGCCCGTCCCCGCCCGAGGTAACGGCACCGGCGGCCGGCCCACCGGGTGAGCCGGACGGTAGGCCGGTGGGTGGCGCTGGCCGGGATCCCGGCGCCGCGGGTGGGCAACCGGCCGGGGTGTGCAGGACGGCAGCCGCCAGGCCGAGCAGCACGGCGGCCAGCCCGGCCCGGAGCAGCGTGTGGCGTCGCGGCAGCCGGGGCCGGCGCAGCGGACGTAGCGCGCTCGCCGAGACCGCATCGCCGCTCGCCATGGCCGCCTCCCCCGCCCGGACCGGGTGCCGGTTCGGCACCCGTGGGCAGCAGGTTAGGCGGCGGAACGCCGACCGGCGGGGCCAGCGCGGGCGGCCTGTGGACAACGCGACGGCCTGTGGACAACGCCCACGCGGCGGTCGGTTCTGCTAGGGCCCGGACACCTCACCGAGATCCGCACCTGGTGCGGCAGCTCACGGCGTCCCCGCCGTCGGATGCCACCACCTGCGGCACACCGAGGCGATCAGGCAACCGCGTTGCCGCGGCCTGCGGCACCCGGAGTGATCAGGCAGCCGCGCCGGCGGTTGGCCCGCGCCGTCGCCGGTCGGTCAGGACGAGGCGGCGGTGCTGGCGGCCGGGGCCTTGCTGGTCGACCCGCCGCTGGACGAACCGGACGAACCGGACGAGCCGTTCGACGCCGACGTGCTCGAACCGTTCGACGAGCCGGAGTCGCCCGAGGAGGACGAGTCGCTCTTCGCCGGCTTGCTGGCGCCGTTGCCGGCCGTGTCCGACCCGGACGAGCGGGAGTCGGTGCGGTAGAAGCCGGAGCCCTTGAAGACGATGCCGACCGAGTTGAAGACCTTCCGCAGCCGCCCCTCACACGCCGGGCACTCGGTCAGCGGCTCGTCGGAGAAGGACTGCACCGCCTCGAGCTGGTGGCCGCACGCGGTGCAGGCGTACTGGTACGTGGGCACGTTCTCCTCCGGATCTGGCACGGCCGGTTGGCACTCGACGTATTCGAGTGCCAATGGTGCGTCATGCCCCCCGGGTTCGTCCAGCGGAAGTGTGGGGCGCGACACCTGGCGCGATGCCTGACGCGGCGTCCAGCGTACGCAGGCCGCCGGCGGGGGTGACCACCGCGCGTACCGGCCGGTCGTGCGGCTCGGCGGGGACCGCCTCGACCAGCTCGCCGTCGTGCAGCGGCACCACGGTCAGCGCGGTCGCCGGCACCCGGGCCAGCGCCCGGTCGTACGAGCCGCCGCCCCGGCCCAGCCGCAGCCCCCGATGGTCCACCGCCAGCGCGGGCACCACCACCAGCTCCGCCCCGGCCACCGCCGTCACGCCCAGTCGCGGCCCGGCCGGCTCCCGCATCCCCCGCCCCGCCGCGACGAGCGCGTCCGGGCCGGTCCAGGCCGCCCAGTCCAGGTCCAGGTCCGCCCGCAGCACCGGCAGCAGCAACTCACCCCCGGACGGCAGCGCCGCGGCGAGCACCGCGGGCAGCTCCGGCCCGCCCGGCTCGCTCCCCACCGGCACGTACGCGGTCATCCGGCGCGGGCGCAGCCGACGTACCAGGGAGACCAGCTCGGCCTGGACGCGCGCCGCGGCGGCGGCCCGCTGCGGCCCGGTCAGCGCCCGGCGGTGGGCGAGCAGCGCGGTCCGGGCGTCCCGCTTGGCCACATGTGCCACATCGGCCGCTTCCGCTCCATCAGAAAAATCCGCCACGCAACACTCCTGACGCAACGCCTGTCACCTGGTCGCTCTGTGTCAGCATCGCAGCATCTTCAGGCGGAACTTCCGGGGGGACCGAGTGACGCTACGCGGGCGGTTGACCGCAGCCTTCCTGGCGGTGGTGCTCGGCCCGGTCCTGCTCGGGGCGTTCTTCGTCGCCTCGACGGTGGCGTCCGTCGACCGCAGCCGCTCCACCGAGCGTCTCGCCGTGGCGGCGGCGACCGTGCGTACCGCGGTCGACGCCCTCTGCCAGCAGCTGCGGGCCGCGGCCGACGCGGTCGCCCTCACCCCCGACCACGCCGGCGCCGCCGGCCAGGTGGTCAGCCGCGGCCTCGCCGCCGCGGTGCGGGTCACCGACGTGGCCGGCCGGGTCACCTACGCGACGCCGGGCGCCCCGTCGGCCCCCTGGCGGGACTGCGCGGGCGCGGGCCCGGTGTTCGGGCCGGTCTCGGCCCTCGCCGTCCGGGTGGAGCTGCGCGACCCGGCCGGCGCCGGGCTGGGCGCGGTCGCCGCCGCGCAGCCGGTGGACCCGGCCTTCGTGGCCCGGCTGGCCGCGGTGACCGGCGTGGCGGTCACCCTGCTCGACGGGGCCGCGGCGCCCGCCCGGGTCGCCCACACCACCGAGGCCACCGGGGTACGCGACGCCGTGCTGGCCGCCGCCGGCACGGTCGACGGCGAGCGGGTCACCGAGACCGCCGAGGGCCGGTACGTCCGCCGGGTCGGCCCGGCCGCCGGGCAGCCGCTGCCGCTGGTGCTCTCGGTGCCCAGCGACCAGCCGCCCGGCCTGCACGTCGCGCTGGTCGGCGCGGTGCTGCTGGCCGCCCTGCTGGCGGTGGCCGCCGCCTGGCGGCTGGCCCGGGTGACCACCCGGCCGTTGGTGGAGCTGGCCGGCGCGGTGGACCGGGTCGCCGGCGGCGACCTCGGCACCCGGGTCCCGGTGCGCAGCCGCGACGAGATCGGCCGGCTGGCCGGCGCGTTCAACCGGATGACCCGGGAGACCGGCAGCTACGTGGCGGCGCTGACCAGCAGCCGGGACCAGCTGCGCGGGCACCTGTCGGTGCTCGGCGACACCCTGGCCAGCACCCACGACCTGCAACGCATCCTGCGGGTGATCCTGCACAGCGCGATCGCGGCGACCGGCGCCCGGGCCGGCGCCGTGCTGCTGCTGGACTCCGGCGATGTGCTCGTCGCGCAGTGCACCGAGGGGCTGGACGGACGCTGGCCGGCGGACGACCCGCCCGGTTCGGCGCCGCTGCGGGTGCCGGTGGGCACCGGAGTGGTCGGCACGGTCGCGGCGACCGGCGAGCCCCGGCGCGGCCGGGTCGAGCCCTCCGCCGTCCCGATGGGGGAGCCGCGCTGCCAGACGTACATCGCGGTGCCGTTCGCGGCCCCCGGCGCCGCACCGGCCGAGCCGGCCGGACGCGGCGCGGAGACCGCCGCCCGCCCCGGCGACCCGGCCGGGCGCCCGGGCGGCGAGCCGGCGCCCGCGACCGGCGCGCTCGGCGTGCTGGCCCTCTACGACCGGGTGGGCGCGGACGAGTTCGACGACGACGACCTGAGCACCCTGCGCACCTTCGCCGGCCACGCGGCGGTGGCGGTGGACAACGTGCGGGTGCACGAGGAGGCGCAGCGGCTCTCCCTCACCGACCCGCTCACCGGGCTGTGGAACTACCGCTACCTGCGGGAGTCGATGCGCCGGGAGGTGGAGCGGGCCAGCCGGTTCGGCCGGATGCTCAGCGTCCTCGCCCTCGACCTCGACCGCTTCAAGCAGGTCAACGACACGTACGGGCACCCGGCCGGGGACACCGTGCTGGCCGAGTTCGCCCGCCGGGTGCGCGGCGAGATCCGCGAGGTGGACCTCGCCTTCCGGCAGGGCGGCGAGGAGTTCGTGGTGCTGCTGCCGGAGACCGACGCGCGCGGGGCGGCGATCGTGGCGGAACGGCTCGGCGCGGCGATCCGCGGCACCCCGATCGCCGTGCACGGGCACGGCGGCACCCCGGTGTCCATCGGGGTCACCGTCTCGATCGGCATCGCCGTCTACCCCGACCACGCCAGCACCGGGCAGCAGGTGCTGGACGCCGCCGACGACGCCCTCTACGCGGCCAAGGACGCCGGCCGGGACACCTGGCGGATCGCCGCCGCGCGCAGCGCGCCGCCGGTGCGGGAGATCCCGGTCCCGGCGGCGGCGGTCAGCCCGCCGGACGGGTTTCCCCGGGCCGGCGCCGGCCCGCTGCCGGCCCAGTCTGCCGTCGAGCCGGCGCCCGGGGAGCCCGAGCCGTGCGCCGCCGCCCCGGACGCCGGGGCGGCCGCCGGCCGGACCGGACCGGCCGGCGGCGCGTCTTCCGGGCCACACCCGCCAAGGCAGACCCGTGGCCGATAGTCTCGCGACATGTCGGAGCACTCAGCGAAGCCCTCCACGGCGACCGCCGCAACCGGTCGCTCCCGCGCGGTCAAGGCCGTCATCCCGGCCGCCGGTCTGGCCACCCGGTTCCTGCCGGCCACCAAGGCGGTGCCCAAGGAGCTGCTGCCGGTGGTCGACCGGCCGGTGCTGCAGTACATCGTCGAGGAGGCCACCCAGGCGGGCATCAACGACGTCCTGCTGATCACCGGTCGGGGCAAGACGTCGATGGTGGACCACTTCGACCGCCGGCCCGACCTGGAGGCCCGGCTGGAGAAGAAGCCGGACATCCTGGCCGCGGTGCAGCGCCCCAGCGAGCTGGCCGAGATCTACACCGTCCGGCAGCCCGAGCAGCTCGGCCTCGGCCACGCCGTCGGGTACGCCGAGTCGCACGTCGGCGACCAGCCCTTCGCGGTGCTGCTCGGCGACGAGTTCGTCAAGCTCGACCAGCCGCTGCTGCCGGCCATGCTGGAGCTGCAGGCCCGCACCGGCGGCGTGGTGCTGGCCTTCTTCGAGGTCGACCCGGCCGAGACCAGCCGGTACGGGATCGCCTCGGTCGCGCCCGCCGAGGCGGAGCTGACCGACATCGGCGAGGTCGTGAAGGTCACCGGCATGGTGGAGAAGCCCAAGCCGGAGGACGCGCCGAGCAACCTCGCGGTGCTCGGCCGCTACGTGCTCCCCGGCGCGATCTTCGACGCGATCCGGCGTACCGAGCCCGGCAGCGGCGGCGAGATCCAGCTGACCGACGCGATGGAGATCCTGCGCAACGAGGGCGTCCCGGTGCACGCGATCGTCTACCGGGGCACCCGCTACGACACCGGCATGCCGCTGGGCTACCTGCAGACGGTGGTACAGATCGCCGCCGAGCGGGAGGACCTCGGCGCCGAGTTCCGCAAGTGGCTGGTCGAGTTCGTCAACGCCGACACGGCGGGCGGATCTGGTACATGACAGCGACGGCCGACGCCGAGGCGGCCGCCAACGAGTTGACGCCGCTCGCCGACTACCTGGGCAGTGTGCTGCGCAGGTTGCGCGCGCTGCCTCCGCTCGACCTCGACCTCACCCAGGCGCACGGCAACGTCCTCGCCGAGGACGTGGTCGCGCCACACGCCTTCCCGGCCTTCGACCAGGCGGCCGTGGACGGCTACGCGGCCCGCTGGGAGGACATCGCCGGGGGTGGCCGGGGCGGCGGCTACGTACCCGTCCAGGCCGGGTCGCCGGGCGGGCGGAACGTGCGGCTCAACGTGGTCGGCGACCTCGGCGCGGCCAGCTGGCGGCCGGTCCGGCTCACCCCGGGCTCGTGCTTCTCGGTCGCCGCCGGGGCGCCGCTGCCCATCGCGGCCGACGTGGTGGTCCCGGTGGAGTGGACCGACCAGGGCATGGCCGCCGTCGAGATCTTCCGCGTCCCCAAGCGGGGGTACGGGGTGCGCCGGGCCGGTGAGGAACTGCCGGCCGGCACCCTGCTCGCCCGGGCCGGCACCTACGTCTCGCCCGCCCTGGTCGCGGTCTTCGCCGCCACCGGCATCGGGCACGTGGTGGTCCGGCCCAGCCCCCGGGTGGTCATCGTGGCCACCGGCGACGAACTGGTCGACGTCGGCCGGGGCAGCCAGCCCGGTCAGGTGGTGGACGCCAACTCGCACGCGCTGACCGCCGCCGCGGCCGAGGCGGGCGCGCTGGCGTACCGGGTGGGCATCTGCGACGACGACCCGGAGGGGCTGCGCGGGCTGCTGGAGGACCAGACCCTGCGCGCCGACCTGATCATCACCACCGGCGGCACCGGCACCGGGCCGGGCGACATGGTCCGCCGGATCCTGTCCCGCCGGGACGGCGGCCGGGCCGGGCCGGTCACCTTCACCGAGGTGGCGCTCTATCCCGGCACCGCGCTCGGCTTCGGCACCGTGGGCGCCGAGGAGGTCCCGGTGGTCTGCCTGCCCGGCGATCCGGGCGCGGCCCTGATCGGCTTCGAGGTGCTGGCCCGCCCGGCGATCAACCTGCTGGCCGGTGCGGAGCCGGTGTTCCGGCCCAGCGTCCGCGCGCACCTGCTGGAGACCATCTCCTCCCCGGCCGGGCTGCGCGAGTTCCGGCCCGCGCACGTCGCCGAGCGGCGCGGCGGCGGCTACACCGTGCAGCCGCTCAGCGGCGGGCCGTTCACCCTCTCCGGGCTGGCCGAGGCGAACGGGCTGATGGTGCTCGGTGAACGGGTCACCACGGCGGCCGCCGGCTCCACCGTGGACGTGCTGTTACTGGATCGACGTCGGTGAGCGCGCGGCGTGGCCTTCCGAGGCCCGCGCCCGCGGGCGTAGGGTCCGCCCGGTGAGTCTCTTCAACCCCGCACGGGCGCCCGGCTGGCCGGCCGTGCTGGTCGACGGTCCGGTGCTGCTGCGGCCGTACCGGCGCTCGGACGCGGCCGCCTGGTCGGAGGTGCGCCGGGCCAACCAGGCCTGGCTGGCGCCCTGGGAGTCGTCGCTGCCCGGCGGCTGGGACGAGCTGAACTCGCCGGCCGCGTTCCGCTGGGTGTACCGGGACCAGCGGCGCTCGGCGCGCACCGGCGAGGGGATGCCGTTCGCGGTCTGCCTGCGCGAGGGCGGGCGGGAACGGCTGGTCGGCCACCTCAACGTGGGCAGCATCGTCCGCCGGGCGTTCTGCTCCGGCTACGTCGGCTACTGGGTGGACTCCAGGGTGGCCGGTCGCGGGATCATCCCGACCGCGCTGGCGCTCGCCGTCGACCACGCGTTCGGCTCCGGTGGACTGCACCGGGTGGAGGTGAACATCCGGCCGGAGAACGGGCCGTCGCGCCGGGTGGTGGAGAAGCTGGGCTTCCGCGAGGAGGCGTACCACGTGCGCTACATGCACATCGACGGGGCCTGGCGCGACCACATCGGATACGCGATGACCGGCGAGGAGATCGCCGCCGAGGGCGGGCTGCTGGCCCGCTGGCACCGGATCCGTGCCGCCGCCGGGTGAGTCGTCCCACGCACGGGATCGGCGCGGCGCGTCAGCATCGGGGCAGGTGGCCCGTAACCTCAAGTAACTGCAAGCTATGGCAAGCGCTGCCCGCCCGTACGATCCACGCACCCGAGCCCGATCGGCGGAAGATCCTGCGGTCGGCCAGTGGTTGCTCCGAACTCGGTGACGGGAGGGGTGAGGGTGCCGACGTCGGTGCTCCTCGCCGTCCTCGCCGCCGCCGGCCTGCTCGCCCTCGCTCCGGCGCTGGTCCGCCGGTACGACGCCACCGAGCGGCTGGTGGCGGAGCGGGCGCAGTCGACGGCGCGGGTGCTCCAGCGCCGCCGGCGGCGCCGTACTGTCCCGGGCCGGCGACCGGTCAACCCGTCCCGCAGTCTCGTCGTCACCCTCAGTGAGAATGCTGCCACGGGAGGGCTCAGCGCCCCGGTCTCCGGGCCGCCGGCGCCCCGCCGGTCCAACCGGCTGCGCGCCGTCCCGCCCGCGCCGAACCGGGCCCGCCGCCGGCCGCCGCCGCGCCGGCAGCACACCCCGGCCGTCTACCGGCGCCGCCGGGTGCTCGCCGCGCTGCTGCTGCTCAACTTCGTCGAGCTGATCGGCGTGATCGTGGTCAGCCCCGGCTTCTGGATCAGCTTCTCGGTGACGGCCGCCCTGCTGGTCGCGTACGTCGTCCACCTGCGCAGCCGGGCGGTGGCGGACCGCCGGCGGCGGCGGGCGCGGGCCCGGGAGGCGGCCTGGCTGGCCGCCCGGCAGGCCGAGGTGCGGCGGGAGCAGGCCCGCCGGGCGGCGGCCCGCCGGGAGGCGCAGCGCCGGCTCGCGGCCCAGCGCGAGGTGGTACGCCGCGCCGCGATGGGACTGGACCGCCCGGCCGACCTGCCGGCGGCGGCCAACGGCGGCTCGGTCTCCTACCGCCGGGCCGGCGGCCTGCGCGGCCGCCCCTACCAGTCCGGCCGCGGCTCCCACCCCGCCTGACCGATTCGTCCCGGTCTGGGGCCGCCGGTGCCGTCGCATAGTTGGCGATGTTGGGGTGTTCCGGGGCTGGGGATGCCCCCACATCGGCGAACCGGAGTCGATCAAGGGCGCGGCGCGCCGGGGGCGATTCGCGGTGGGGGTCGGCGACCTGTTAGCCTTGTCGCCGGCCCGCCCGGTGTCAGCCGGGTGGGACCTCGCCGGTCCGCCGGCGGAGGGGCTGTGGCGCAGACCGGTAGCGCACCTCGTTCGCATCGAGGGGGTCAGGGGTTCAAATCCCCTCAGCTCCACCCAGTTCAAAGGCCGTTTCCGCCAGTCGGAGACGGCCTTTTCTGATCTTGTACAGCAGCGAAGTACAGCAGTTGTCGACCGTCGGGGCGGATGAGGGCTGCCGCGAGCTACTCCGGCAGCGGTGTGGGGTGCATCGTGAGGTAGATCAGCCCCTGTTCCTCGTGAACCGTGCAGCTCAGTTCGTAGGGGTCCGCAGCGCCGATGCGGAAGATGAGGGTGACCCGATCCTGCACGAACCTCTCTCTGCCGGTGGGCTCGCCGAAGACGCCGGTGATCTCTTGCTGGTCCAGCCCGGCCCGTAGAGGGAGCCGGAGCGCGTCGATCATGCTCTGGATCGTTGATTCGGGCAGGGCGACGAGGTCGATCGCTACCGAACGCGTTACCTCGGGAGCCGACTCAGGACGAAGCCACTCCGTGAAGCCCGACGCCTCTCCGACCCAGCAACGGTCCAAGTACTCCCAGCCGTGAAGCTGCTCTAGGCGCTCCGCCGCTATGAAGTCGGCGAGGCGAACGACCGAAGGCGTCATGCGGGATCCCCAACGGCTCCACTCCGACACCCCTTGAGTTGATCGAGAGCTGCGACAGTACAGCAACTCACAGGAACTGCTCGCCGAGTCGGGTGAGGGCCGTGTGGCGGGCACGGCAGGGAGCCGGGCGGCAGTCGCAGCGCTGCCGGGTGGCGCAGGTGTGACGCGGGATGTACCGGTGGTGGACCGCACCAAAGGACGGGGCGGTGAAGGTGGCGAAGACGACCGGGTGCCGGCCGACCGATTCGGGGACGCCCTTGCCGCCGGTCAGGCCGCAGCGGACAACTTGGTAGGCGTCACCCTGATAGACCCAGGCGGCGCCATCCCACCGCCGAAGACCCGGGGCGAGCCGAGCAGACCGCCGTCGGGGCCGCCAGCGTCCGTCCGTGTGTCAAGGCCGTCTTGACGTGGCGGCCCCGACGGCGGCCCGCTCCCACAAGGGCGGGTCGACGGCGACGGGATGGCGAGGTTCCGCTGGCTGGGTCAATGCCTCACTAACACGCATGCGACACGGGGCGGGTCGAGCGTCCACCCGGCCCCCCAGCTATTGATGGGGTCGCCGGATCTTGTCGGCGGCTGCGGGGTGGCGGCTGCGTCGATCGTTTGGGCGAGGGCCGTCAGAGTGGGTCGAGGCGGCGCTTGAGCAGGCAGAACTCGTTGCCTTCTGGATCGGCGAGGACGTGCCAGGACGCATCCGCAGGCTGACCGATGTCGACGAGTTTGGCCCCGGCGGCCAGGAGGCGCTCGAGCTCGGCGTCCTGATCGCGGTCGGTGGGGTTGACGTCGATGTGCAGCCGGGCATGCCCGTTCTTCGGCTCGTCGTTGCGGATGAGGAAGATCGTCGGCTGCGGGCCGCCGAACCCTTCGCGCGGGCCTATCTCGATGTAGACCCCCTCTTCGCGATCGAGCACTATGAAGTCCAGGACCTCGCACCAGAACCGTGCCAGCACCTCGGGGTCGCGGCACTTGAGCACGAGCTCACCGATACGGCATGCCATTGACGAAACCTACTCTCAGCATGGGAACTGCCGGGGCGGCCGCACGCGGATCTCATGGGCTCCCTGCAGTGCGAACAAGCTCGCGATCGTACCGGGCGAGGCGAGCGGGGCTGGACGAGGGCGCCCGTCGGGCTGAGCCCTGACGGTCGTCAGTCAGCAGGAAGTCAGCGAGACGCGCGACAACAGCCGTCAACCGTTGGTACGGGACAGCAAAGTCCCGGACGACAACACCAGTCGTCGGCATTGATCAGCAAGCATCAACTGTGTGGAGCCGCCTTTGCAGGGCAGTGTCCGGCGACGCGGCGACGATGGCTGTCGACAGCAACGGCGACAGCAACCGCGCTGGACGAGAGTGTCCGTCGCAGCCGGGTGCGGATTGTCGTCCGAGGTTGCGGACGTGGCCGGGCGCTGTCGGACGACCTGCACAGCCCACGCTTCCGGTCCAGCCTGGCGAGGAAGGGGACATGCCCGCCTGGGACGATGGGCGGGTGCAGATCACCCGGCTCATTACGTCGGAGGATGCGCCGGCCTTGGCCGAGTTGCTCCGCGTCAACCGTGAGTTTCTCGCGCCGTGGGACCCAATCCGGAGTGAGGACTACTTCACCGCACACGGCCAGCACGCCGTCATCGAAGCCGATCTCCGGCAGCACGAGCAGGGATCGAAGCTGCCCCACGTCGTCCTCGACGACTCCGGTCGGGTGATCGGCCGTATCACACTCAACGGCATTGTGCGCGGCCCCTTCCAGTCATGCGCCATGGGCTACTGGGTAAGCGCCAGCCACAATGGCCGAGGGTTCGCGAAGAAGGCGGTGCGCGAGATCGTGCGGGTCGCCTTCGAGGAGTTGGGGCTGCATCGGGTGCAGGCAGAGACCCTGCTGCACAACGTCAGATCGCGACGGGTGCTGGAACGCAACGGGTTCGTGCAGTTCGGCATGGCGCCGGAGTACCTCAACATCGCCGGCCGGTGGCAGGATCACGCCATGTACCAGGTGGTGAACCCGTCTTGGGCAACCGGCTGACCATCACCGCCCGTAACACAGCACGTTGAAGCCGCGTCAGTGCTCAAGGCGGCTGGGTGCTCGCTGACACTAATCGCGCCAGCCCTCGGCGAGTGTCACGCGGGTACTGATATCGATCTGTCACGCAGGTCCCGAGACCGGACACGTTGGTTCTGAGTGTCTAGTCCCAACACATGCTTTACACATCTGTCCAGGACATCCTTGACAGATTGCCTAGACAACTGACGGCGGTCACTCCTCATCGGCGGCCCCGTCGTCGAGCCTGAGCACCACGAACTCGAGGTCGCCATCGTGGTCGACGCCTACCCGCCGGAAGCCACAGCGCTCAAGGAGCCGCACCGAGGCGGTGTTGCCCACGAACGGCTCGGCGTAGAGGGGTCGGATCTGCTCCCGCTGCAGGAACTGTCGCAGCGCCGCGGTCCCGACGCCGCGGCCCCAGAACCGCTGCCCGAACCAGTAGCCGACGAAGCGTCTGCCGTCCTGCCACCACGCGACGATGTTGCCGGCGACCTCTCCATCGACCGTGACGGTCTGGGCGTGCCCGGTGGGGTTGCCGAGCACCTTCGTCCGCCAGTGCGTCAGGAAGCGCTCCCGATCGCGCGCAGGAAACCGTGCTCGCCGCACGGCCTCCTCCTCACGTTGTTGCTCGAAGAACACCTCAAGGTCCGCATCGTCGACATCGCGCAGCTGCACATCGGTCATGTGGAGAGTCTGCCCGGACCCACCGACAGCGCCGGCGATCTGGAGGACGACCGCCGCCGCTCCACAACGGACACCTCGACCAGCAACAACCCGGCCTCCCACCACGCGACGACCGCAAAACGTCACGAGAGGGACTATCTCGCTAACGGTGTTTCCGGCGGTCCTCTAGTAGGTCTCAGCGGCCGGGAAGCGGTCGCTGAAGGTGATGGCGAAGGCGTTCAACGCGGGTTTCCAGCGCATCGTCCATCGGGTCCTGCCGGTCCCGGTCGGGTCCAGGGACCGGGTCACGAGATACAGGCACTTTAGCGCCGCCTGCTCGTTGGGGAAGTGGCCGCGGGCTTTGACTGCCCGCCGGTAGCGGGCGTTGAGGGACTCGATCGCGTTGGTCGAGCAGATCACCCGCCGGATCTCCACGTCGTAGTCGAGGAACGGGATGAACTCGGCCCAGGCGTTGTCCCACAACCGGATGACCGCCGGATACCGTCCACCACACTTGTCGGCCAGGTCGTCGAACGCCGCCCGGGCCGCGGTGGTGTTCACTGCGGTGTAGATCGGCTTGATGTCGCGTTTCAGCTCGTCCCAGTACCTGCGGGAGGTCAGTCGGAACGTGTTGCGGATCAAGTGGATCACGCAGGTTTGCACGACGGTCTGGGGCCACACGTTGGTGACCACCTCCGGCAGGCCCTTCAGGCCGTCGCAGACCAGGAAGAACACGTCCTTGACTCCGCGGTTGCGCAGGTCGGTCAGCACGCTCATCCAGAACTTGGCGCCTTCACCGCCACTGCCGGCCCACAAGCCGAGGATGTCCTTGTCCCCGTCGAGGGTGACTCCGATCGCGGCGTAGAACGGCCGGTTGGCGACCTGCCCGTCTCTGACCTTGACCACGATGGCGTCGATGAATACCGCGGCGTAGATCTCGTCCAAGGGCCGGTGTGACCAGTCGGTCATCTCCTCGATGACCTTGTCGGTGATCCGGGAGATCGTCTCCTTCGACACCGACGCCCCGTAAATCTCGGCGAAGTGCGCCGAGATCTCCCCGGTCGTCAGCCCTTTGGCATACAGCGACAACACGACCTCGTCGACCCCGGACAACCGGCGCTGCCGCTTGCGCACGATCTGCGGCTCGAACGTTCCAGCTCGATCACGCGGCACGTCGATCTCGACATGACCAGCCGCCTCGGTCAGCACCGTCTTGGACCGGGTGCCGTTGCGGATGTTGCTCGACCCCACGCCGGCCGGATCGTTCTTCTCATAGCCCAGGTGCTCGGTCATCTCCTCGTTCAGCGCGGTCTCGAGCACCGTCTTGGTCAACTGCTTGAGCAGCCCGTCCGGGCCGGTCAGCGACAAGCCCTGTTCCTTGGCCAGCCGGACAAGTTCGGCCGCGGCCTGCTCCTCCGCCGACGGCTCCGGCTTTCTCTTTGTCAAGCCCCGGGTTTGATGGAGAGTTGGTTAGCTGGTTTTCAGGGGTGCGGTGACCGGGTGGGTCATCGCGTGT
>NZ_JBSWCE010000057.1:0-29591 GCF_056780015.1 Micromonospora sp. R311 | reverse complement strand
GAGTACTCGACCACGGCGTTCCTGAAGGGTCTGAAGCAGGTCGACGGGTGGCAGGACATGCCGCTGACCAAGGCCGCCCAGACCGTGCAGGTGTCGGCCTACCCGTTCCACTACGCCCAGTGGGAGCAGCAGGCCGCCGACCTGGTCGCCACGCACTGGAACAACTGACAACCGCACCGCGGACAACGTGAACGACTGTCAAAGGCTCCCTCCCCACTCCGGGGAGGGAGCCTTTGGCGTTTGCCCGGCCTGAGTTGGGCCACGGCAGCAATATGTCCATTATGAAGGCAATGGCCAGGATTATGGTGCTAGCTGCCCTGCTCGTCGTCGGCTGCGACGCGCCCGAGCGGGAGGCCGACCAGCTGGCGCCGGGGAGCAGCGGGCCGGCGACCGCGAGCGCCGCACCCACGCCGCGGGCCGAGCTGACCGTGGTGGCCGCCGGTGACCTGCTGGTCCATCCGCCGCTCACCGCACAGGCCGCCGCCGACGCGCGGCGCAGCGGGCGGGACGGCCACGACTTCACCCAGGTGCTGGCGGCGGTCCGCCCCCGGGTCAGCGCAGCCGACCTCGCCATCTGCCACCTGGAGACCCCGCTGGCCGAGCCGGAGGGGCCGTTCACCGGCTGGCCGGCCTTCAGCGTGCCGCCGCAGTTGGCCGACGCCGCCGCCTGGGCGGGCTTCGACACCTGCTCCACCGCCTCGAACCACTCGCTGGACACCGGGGTGGCGGGCATCGCCCGTACGCTGGACAACCTGGACCGGGTCGGGATCCGGCACACGGGCACGGCCCGCAGCGCCGCGGAGGCCGCCCGACCGCTCGTCCTCGACGTGGCCGGGGTGAAGGTCGGGCAGCTGTCGTACACCTTGAGTTTCAACGACATCGAGTTGCCGGCGGGCCGGCCGTGGGCGGCCAACCGGATCGACCCGGACGCGATCCTCGACGAGGCCCGGCGGGCCCGCGCGGCCGGTGCCGAGATCGTCATCCTGTCCATGCACTGGGGCACCGAGTACCGGAACGAGCCGAACGGCGACCAGCTCGACCTCGCCCGGGAGCTGCTGGCCTCGACCGCGATCGACCTGATCATCGGCCACCACGCGCACGTGGTGCAGCCCTTCGAGAAGATCGGTACGAAGTGGGTCGCGTACGGGATGGGCAACCTGACGACCCGGTTCGGCGACGGCTCGCCGGAGAACACGCAGGACGCGGTGGTGCCCGAGTTCACCTTCCGCCGCACCGCCGCCGGCCGGTGGGCGGTGACCGACGTGACCGTGCTGCCGACCTGGATGGAGTACCGGCCCGCGGCCCGGGTGGTCGACCTGGCCGCGGGCATGGCGGATCCGCGCCTGCCCGCCTGGCAGCGGACCCACTACGCCCGGATCCACCAGCGGATCCTCGGCTACCTCGGGATGCGGGGCGCGCTCGAGGCGGGGCTGCGCACGCCGCACTGACCGGACCGGTCAGCAGGCCGGGTAGAGGCGACGGGTGCCGACGCCGGCGGCGTACGCGGTCCGGTCGCTGAACCGGCAGCCGTAGTCGGCCGCGGCGACCACCGCCGGATCGGTCACGTTGTCGCCGGCGGGCCGCTTGCCGTGGCGTACCCAGGACACCAGGTCGTCCCAGGCGGCACCGGCCTCGGCCGGGGTGAACTCGCAGTGCTGCGCGGCCCGGATGGCGCGCTGCACGACCAGCCTGCCCCGGCCGTGTTTCGCCACGTCCCGCGCGTACGCCTGCTCCATCGAGAAGGGCACGAACAGGTCGCCGAGGTCGTGCAGGCTGACCACCGGCGCGGTGGGGCGGCCGGCGATCCGTGGCACCTCGGTGAGGGTCGGGGAGAGCCGCTGCCGCAGGTTCTCCGGCGCGACGCGCCGCACCGCGGCGTTCACGTCCACGGGCGAGTTCGGCGTGTAGCGGGTGAACAGGTTGGTCGCGAGCTGCCCGGGCCGCTGGGCGGGGGAGTCGCCGCCGCTGGTGGTGCTGATGGCGAAGAGGAAGTCCTTCCAGACCGCGAAGGACGCGTCGGCGCCCGGCCGCGGGCCGCCGGAGCGGTTGACCGTGATGGCCCGCAGCTGCTTGCCCAGCTCGTTGGTGGTGTCCGGGCCGGTCGGGGTGAGCCCGGCCAGGCCGAGCGCCAGCTGGATCCGCGGCACCGCGTTGGTCAGGTAGTCGGCCGGCGTCGGGTACGCGCGCACCCCGGCGAGGGCCTGGGCGACCAGGTTGTAGTCGAGGAAGAAGTCGAGCAGCGTCTGGTCGCCGAGCACCCCGCACATCGGCAGCGCCCCGTCGTAGAAGCCCGGGTACTGCTCCAGCGAGCGGGCGATGATGTAGCCGCCCATCGACACCCCGGCCAGGTAGGTCCGGTGCGGACGCCGCACCACCTGGCCGAAGTGGGTGGCCAGGTCCTTGGTGCCGAGCACCCCGGAGCGGATGTCGAACCCGTTGCGGTCGTACGAGGAGGAGGCCCAGGCGTAGCCCTGCTCGAGCAGGCGTTGCCGCAGGCCGAAGCCGGGCGGCTCGGGGGAGAGCACGTTCTCCTGGCCGCGGTAGCCGTGTGCCCACAGCACCAGGTCGCCGTTCCAGCGCGCGGGCACCTCGATGAGGTAGCCGGCGTGCCGGTGCACCCCCTGCCGGACGGTGGTCGGCTCGCCGCCCACCACCAGCGGGTCCAGCGGCGGGTTGCTGATCGTGTAGCCGGGCAGCGGCTGGCTGCCGTCGGAGTGGCGGTCGGCGGCGGTGGCCGGCGCGCCGCCGGCGAGCCCGGCCGCGAGGGTCAGGGCGAGGCCGGCGGCCAGCAGGCGGCGGGCGAGACGGGCGGGTGCGGGCGGCATCGTTGCTCCCCCTCGGACGGTGCCGCCCGGGACGGTGGCGGCGGACGGGTGCCTACCGGCCGGTAGTGCCCTGAACCTAGGCCCGCCGTTCCACCGACGTCAATGGCTGCCTGACCGCTCGGTCAGACCACGCCGTGTGCCAGCATCGCCTCCGCCACCCGGCGGAACCCGTTGATGTTCGCGCCGGCCACGTAGTCGCCGGGCAGCCCGTACTCGATCCGGACCGCGGCCGGGTGCGCCCCGAGGTCCGGGCCCGCGCCGGGGGGCGTGCGCGTACAGTCGGGGCGGTGGAGCGTACCGAATCTATGCCGGCGCAGACCCGACCGCCGGGCGTGGCGACGGTGGATCCCGGCAGCGTGCTGCTGCCCGGCCACGACGTCCCGCTGGGCCGCTACACCACGGTCCGTCGCCTGCTGCCGCAGCGGCAACGGCGGATGGTCGGGGCGTGGTGCTTCGTCGACCACTTCGGGCCGGACGACGTCGCCGAGCGGCCGGGCATGGAGGTCCCGCCGCACCCGCACACCGGGCTGCAGACGGTCACCTGGCTGCTGGACGGGGAGATCCTGCACCGGGACAGCCTGGGCAGCGTCCAGCCGATCCGGCCCGGCCAGCTCAACGTGATGACCTCCGGGCACGGCATCGCGCACTCCGAGCGTTCGCCCGCGGCGCACCCGCCGCTCATGCACGGCGTGCAGCTCTGGGTGGCGCTGCCCGACCCGGCCCGGGCCGGCGACCCCGACTTCGCCCACCACGCCGAGCTGCCCCGCTGGGCCGACGGCGAGCTGGACGTCACCCTGCTGGTCGGCGAGCTGGCCGGGGAACGCTCTCCGGCCGTGGTGCACACCCCGCTGCTCGGCGCGCAGCTCGAGCCGCGCGGTCCGGCGCCGGCCACGCTGCCGCTGCGGCCCGACTTCGAGTACGGCCTGCTGGCCATGTCCGGCTCCGCCGAGGTGGACGGGGTGTCCGTCGCCCCCGGCGCGCTGCTCTACCTCGGCACCGGCCGGGACCGGCTCACCCTGCGCGGCGAGCCGGGCAGCCAGCTGCTGCTGCTCGGCGGTACGCCCTTCGAGGAGCCGCTGGTGATGTGGTGGAACTTCGTCGGCCGCTCGCACGAGGAGGTCGCCGCGGCCCGGGAGGACTGGATGGCCGGGCGCCGCTTCGGCGTCGTCGCCGACGACCCGGCGCCGCCGCTGCCCGCGCCCGCGCTGCCCACCACCCGGCTCAAGGCCCGCGACCGCAGTGGCGGGGTCCGCGGCTGATCCCGTCCGGCAGGCGTGACCGGCGGCGGCGCGGGTAGTCGCGGGCATGCCGACCAGTGCCATTTCCAGCATCGAGGACAAGAAGCGCCTGGTACGCCGGCTCGCCGGCAGTGGGCGCGGGTTCGCCGAGCAGTACGGGTTCCGGGTCACCAACAACCCGTCGAGCCTGTTCCAGCTGCTCTGCCTGTCCGTCCTGCTGGCCCGCCGGGGCGATTTCCGGCGGGCCGTGGACAGCGCCCGCGCGCTGCCCGAGAGTGGTTGGGACAGTGCCGCCCGGCTCGCCCGCTCGCTGCACGCCGACCGGGTCCGGGTGCTGCGCGAGACCGGCCAGCGGGGCGACGTGGACGCGTTGGCCACCGTCCTCGGCGACCTCGCCCAGACCGTGGTGGACCGGTACCGGGGCGACCTGCGCCGGCTGCGCGCGGTGGCCCACCACGACCCGGCCCGGGAGCGGAAGCTCCTCACCGACCTGCCCGGAGTGGACGACCAGGTGGTCGACCTGTTCCTGCGGGAGGCCCAGGCGCTGTGGCGGGAGGTGGCGCCGGTGGCCGACCGCCGGGCGCTCGTCGCGGCCCGCCGGCTCGGGCTCGGGCGCTCCGCCGACGACCTGGCCGGGCTCGCCGGCAGCGGCGAGTCGGAACGGCTCGCCTGGCTGGTCGGCGCGCTGGCCCGGGTCGACCTGGAACACCGGTACGCGGAGCTGACCGGCTGATCTGGCGGGAGTGGACTGGCCCACAGTTCCGCGTTTTCTGACCGTTTGGATGATCCCTATCGTATGATGATCGCGGCAGTGATGCCCGCCCGGTTCGGGCGAACGTCACCGCCTGGCGGTCGCGACCCGGTTCGGGTCCGGCTCGCCGCCAGGTGTGGTGTTCTGTGGGGCGCCCCGGTCGCGGTTCGCGGCACGGGGCGCCCGCCTGTGCGCGGTCGTCCGGAGCCTCGCACCGGCTGCGCGCCTCTCAGGGCGCGAGGCCGGCGACCAGGTTCACCGTCACCGCGAAGATGAACGCCCCGAACAGGTAGGACAGCATGGAGTGCCGCAGCACCGCGCGGCGCATGTCCATGCTGGTCAGGTTGGTGTCGGAGACCTGGAAGGTGGCTCCGATGGTGAACGCCAGGTAGGCGAAGTCCGAGTAGCAGGGCGGATCGGGCTGGTTGAAGTTCACCCCGCCGTCCGGGCCGGTGTAGTAGAGCCGGGCGTACCGGGCGGCGAACACGGTGTGCACCATCAGCCAGGACAGCAGCACGCTGACCACGCCCAGTGCGCTGTAGACGTTTCGGGTGGCCTGCGTCGGCGCGCCGTGCGCGTCGGTCACCACGAAACCGATCGCGAACAGGCTGATCACGCAGGCGACGAGGAGCAGCGCGTCGCGGACCGCCCGGTTCGGGTCCTCGCGTAAGGCCATCCGGGCCGTCTCTTCGGCGTTCAGCAGCCAGACCCTGTGCCAGACCAGGACGAGCCAGCTGAGCGCGGCGGCGTCCCAGCCGACCAGCGCGGCCACCTTCGCTGGGGCCAGCGCCGCGGTGAGCCCGCCGGCCACCAGCCCGACCACGCCCATCACGGCGAGCTGGATCGCCACCGGGGTGTGCCCCGGCGGGCGGGACGGGGGCCCGGACACCATTACCGGTCACCCGGTCGCGGGACCGGGTGCGCGGCCGGCGCCGGCCCGGGGGCGCGCACCGGTCGGTCAGATGCCACGCAGGTGCTGCGAGACCCGCGTGTGCCGCTCCCGCGCCTGCGCCGCCCGCTGGGACGGGCTCAGCTCGGGGGCGGCGTCGATGCCGGCGGAGCGGGCCACCTCGTTGCCGTTGGCGTAGTCCACCGGCGGAAGGGCGCGCAGGGCCTTCAACACCTCCGGCGGGGCGCCCTCCCGTTCGGCCTCGCGTACCACGTCGTCCTTGTCGGCCGGATAGTCCAGGCTCGAGAGGTACTGCAGGACGTCGGCGTAACTCGCCATGGTGTCGGCTCCTCGGGCATCGATCCGTCACGACCGGCGGCGGTTACCCGCCCGGGCGGCCCTCACGCGCCGGTCGGCCCGGAAATCCGGGCGCCGTTTCCCGGCCGGGCCCACGGGTACCCGCAGCGCCGACGCACCGAGGGAGCACGCCATGAACTACGACACCTTCATCGACCAGGTCGCCCAGCGCACCCGGACCTCGTCCGAGCGGGCCGTCGAGCTGACCCGGGCCACCCTGGAGACGCTGGCCGAGCGGCTGACCGGCGGGGAGGTGCTGGACCTGGCCGCCCAACTGCCCAAGCCGCTGCAGGTGGTGCTCAAGCCCAGCCCGCGCACCGAGTCGGCGGACCGGTTCGGCGCCGCGGAGTTCGTCGCCCGGGTCGCGCTGCGTGCCGGCGTCGACGAGCCGGCCGCCCGGGCCGGCGCGCGGGCGGTCTTCGTCACCCTGCGCGAGGCCATCACCGGCGGCGAGTTCGACGACGTGGCCACCCAACTGCCGCGCGACTTCCGGGACATCGTCGAGCCGGCGATGGCCCCCGGGGCCACGCTGCGCCGCTCCTGACCGCCCCCGCGCCGCCGGTCAGGCGATCGCGCCGGCCGCCCGGAGGTCGGCGATCCGGAGCGCGTCGAAACCCGCCTCGGCCAGCAGCTCGTCGGTGTGCTCACCGGGCTGCGGCGGCGGTCGGCGCAGTGCCGTCGGGGTGCCGGAGAACCGGGGCGCCGGCGCCGGCTGGGTCACCCCGTCCCGCTCCACGAAGGTGTGCCGGGCGGCCAGGTGCGGGTGCTCCGGCGCCTCCCGCCAGTCCAGCACCGGCGCCACGCAGGCGTCGGAGGCGCTGAGCAGCGCCGTCCACTCGTCCCGGGTACGGGTGCGGAACAGCCGCGCCCAGGCCGCCCGCAGCGCCGGCCAGTTCGCCGGGTCGGTACGGTCCAGCGCCTCGTCCGGGTGCAGCGGGAAGCCGGTGCGCCGGACCAGCTCGTCGTAGAAGCGCGGCTCCAGCGCGCCGACCGCCAGGTGCCTGCCGTCGGCGCACTCGTACGTGTCGTAGAAGGGCGCGCCGCCGTCGAGCAGGTTGACCCCGCGCGGATCCTGCCACATGCCGAGCTGCCGGAGCCCGTGGATCTGCGTGCTGAGCACCGCCACACCGTCCACGATGGCCGCGTCGACCACCTGGCCGGTGGCGCCGCCGCGCCCCGCGTACAGGGCGGCGACCAGGCCGAGGGCGAGCATCATTCCGCCGCCGCCGAAGTCGCCGAGCAGGTTCATCGGCGGCACCGGGCGCTCGCCGGCCCGTCCGATGCCGTGCAGCGCCCCGGTCAGCGCCAGGTAGCCGATGTCGTGCCCGGCGTACGGGGCGATCGGCCCGTCCTGCCCCCAACCGGTCATCCGCCCGTAGACCAGTCGCGGGTTGGCCGCGAGGCAGTGCGCCGGTCCGACGCCCAGCCGCTCGGTCACCCCCGGCCGGAAGCCCTCGATCAGCGCGTCCGCGCCGGCCACCAGGGTGAGCACCACCTCCCGGCCGCCCGCCGACTTCAGGTCGACGGCGATCGAGCGGCGGCCCCGGTTGAGCAGGTCCGGGTGCGGGGTGCCGAAGGCGGCCGGGTCCACGTCGGAGACCCGGTCCACCCGGACCACGTCGGCACCCAGGTCGGCGAGCATCATCGCGGCGAACGGGCCCGGTCCGATGCCGGCCAGCTCCACCACCCGTACGCCGGCGAGCGGGCCGGCCGGGACGTCCTCGGTCATCGGGCCACGATAGGCGCTGGCGGGTTTGCGCCGTAAGGGGCCGGGAATCGTCTGCCCGTCCAGGCGGGGAGGTGGCGTGGTCGAGGACCGGATCAGGGTGGCCATGCTGCACGGCCCGGGACCGCCGGAGCGCGACGGGGTGAGCGACTACGTTCATCACCTGCTGGCGGCGCTGGACGGGGCCGGGGTCGAGGTCACCGCCGTGCCGGTCCGGCCGGACGGCGACGGCTGGGCGGGCGCCACCGCCCGGGCCGCCCGCGAGGTGCGCCGGCTGGCACCGGACCTCGTGCACGTGCAGTTCGCGCCCTCGGCGTACCGGTTCTCCGGGCATCCGGGCCTGTTGCCGCTGCGGCTGCGGCGGACCGTCCCGCTGGTCACCACCCTGCACGAGTACGGCTGGTGGGCCTGCCCCGGCTGGCTGCCGGGACGGCTCTGGTCGGCGGTGGAGCGCACCCGGCGCTGGGACCGGGAGTCCGGCCGGCTGGTGCCGGCCAGCGCGGCCGTGATCGTCACCAACCCCGGCCACGCGGCCGTGCTGCGGTCCCGCACCGGCCGGGACGCCGTGCACATCCCGATCGCCCCGAACGTCACCGACCAGCTGGGCGCGCCCACCGCCGGGCACCGGCTGCGCGCCGAGCTGGGCCTGCCCGCGGGCGCGCCGGTGCTGGTGTTCTTCGGCTTCGTGCACCCGGTCAAGGGGGTGCGGTACCTGATCGAGGCGCTGCCGGAGCTGCGCCGGGAGCACCGGGACCTGCGGCTGCTGGTGGTGGGCGGGTTCACCTCCCAGGCGCTGCCCGAGGCCGAGGCGTGCGCGTTCCAGGCGGAGCTGGCCGCCCTGGCCCGCCGGCACGCGGTCGCCGACGCGGTGACCTTCACCGGCCACCTGCCCGCCGAGCGGGTCTCCGCCGCGCTGCACGCCGCCGACGTGGCGGTGCTGCCGTTCACCTCGGGGGTGGGTACGAAGAGCGGGGCGCTGCTCGCCGCGCTCGCCCACGGGCTGCCGACCGCGGTGACGGTGCCCGAGGCCGGCGACGACGAACTGGCCCGCAGCGGGGCGGTGGCGGTCATCCGGGAGCGCCGGGACGCCGCCGCCGTCGCCCGTACCGTCGGCAAGCTGCTCGCCGACCCGGTGCTGCGCCGGCGGCTCGCCGAACGCGGGCGGGCCTTCGCCGCCGCGTACTCCTGGCCCCGGGTGGCCGCCGCGCACCGCGACCTCTACCGGCGCACGCTGGAGCGGGCCGGTGCCTGACCGGTACGCGGACATCCTGGTGGTCGACCTGCTCGGCGGGATCGGCGACCTGCTGATGCTGCTGCCGGCGGTGCACGGCCTGGCCCGCCGCCATCCGGGCGCCCGGGTCCGGGTGCTCACCCACGAGCCGGGGGCGGACCTGGTCCGCGCCGACCCGGCGGTGACCGAGGTGCGCACCCCGCGGCACGGCCGGCCGGGTGCGGAGCGCGACGCGGTGGTCGCGGCGCTCGCCGAACGCCGCCCGGACCTGGCGGTCAGCACCACCCGCTACGACGGCATCCCGGAGCTGCTCGCGGCGGCGGCGACCCGGGCGGTGACCAACCTGTGGCGCCAGCCCCCGCCGGACCAGCCGGTCGGCGACCGGTACCTGGAGATCCTGCACGCCGAGGGGCTGCTGGACGCCGCCGACCGCGCCGCCCGGCCCCGGGTGCACGTCCCCGGCCGGGCCCGGGCCGCCGGGGAGCGGGTCGTCGGCAGGCTGGTCGGTGACCCGGTCGCGCCGCCGGTGGTGCTGGTCACCGACGCCGGCATGGCGGTGAAGCGCTGGCCGGACCGGCACTGGCGGACGCTGGCCGGCGAGCTGACCCGGCGCGGGCACCCGGTGCTGACCGTCGGCCCGGTGGACGCCCGCGACCCGCTCGGCGTCCCGCTGCCCCGCGCCGACCTGCCCACCCTGGCCGGGCAGCTCGCCGCCGTCGCCCGGCGCGGCGGGGTGGTGGTCGGCCCGGACACCGGCCCGGTGCGGCTCGCCGCGGCCGTCGGCGCCGCCACGGTCGCCCTCTTCGGCCCCACCGACGCCCGGCGGTACGGCATCGGCGGCGCCGACCTGCAGGGCCTGCCGGGGTGCCCGTACCGGCGCCCCACCGCGATCACCGAACAGCCCTGCTGGTGGCAGGCGCGCTGCCCGCTGGACGGCGCCGGGCCGGCCTGCATGGCCGACCTGGACGTCGGCCGCGTCCTCGCCGCGGTCACCGCCCGCCGCCCGGCTCGCGGGGGTGTCGCTTGGCGGGCGGAATGAGCCTGGCCTAACCTTGTCGCCACGAGGGGAGTACTTCCCACGAACCATTCCGGTCAGTACGGCGGGCCCCGGAGCGCGCCTCGGGTGGTTGCCCGCGAACGGTGGGTGAAGGAGACCTCGAACATGTCACGGTGTTCGAGGAGGCTCCATGACCGAATTGTCGTACCTTGCTGCCACCGAGATCCAGTCGGTCGGCACTCCCACCCTCTGGGGCGTCACGATCGCCGGCGTGCTCGCGCTGCTGGTGCTCGACTTCCTGGTCACCCGCCGCCCGCACGAGGTGTCGCTGCGCGAGGCGCTGGGCTGGTCGGCCTTCTACATCGCCCTCCCGCTGGCCTTCGGCGCCTGGCTCTGGTCCCGCTACGGCTCGCAGCAGGGCGTCGAGTACCTCACCGGTTACCTGGTGGAGAAGTCGCTCTCGGTCGACAACCTCTTCGTCTTCATGCTGCTGCTGGCCGCTTTCGCCGTGCCCGCGGTGCTCGCCCAGCGGGTCCTGCTCTACGGCATCGCCGGCGCCCTGGTGCTCCGGGCGGTCTTCATCGCCCTCGGTGCGGCGGCCCTGCAGACGCTCGACTTCGCCTTCCTGCTCTTCGCGGTCATCCTGCTCGCCACCGCGGTCAAGCTGCTGCGGGACGCCCTCTCCGGGCACGAGCAGGAGGTGGACATCAACAAGATGCGGTCGGTGCGGCTGTTGCGGAAGTTCATGCCGGTGACCGACGAGTACCACGGCACCCGGATGACCGTGCGCGAGCAGGGCCGACGCACGCTCACCCCGCTCGCGCTCGTGGTGGTCGCGGTGCTCGCCACCGACGTGGTCTTCGCGGTCGACTCGGTGCCGGCCGTCTACGGCATCACCGAGGATCCGTACCTGGTCTTCGCCACCAACGCGTTCGCCCTGCTCGGCCTGCGGGCGCTCTACTTCGTGCTGCACGCCGCGCTGAGCCGGCTGGTCCACCTCAGTTACGGGCTGGCCATCATCCTGGCCTTCATCGGCGTCAAGCTCGGCCTGCACTGGGCCCACGGCATCTGGAAGGGCGTGCCGGAGATCCCCACCCTGGCCTCGCTGGGTGTGATCATCGCCGTGCTGGTGGTGGTCACCCTCACCAGCTTGCGCGCCACCCGCGCCGCCACCCCGGGGCGGAAGGAGGTCCTCGCCGACCGGCGCTGACCGCCGCGCCGGGGATCACCCGGCCCGGTCCGCTGGGCCGACCGCCCCCCGCCGGGGCAGCCGGGGTGGTAGGACTGACGGGTGGGAATCGTGTCGCCAGGCTTCCAGGGTCGGCCCCGCTCGGCGGAGCCGGCCCTGCCGCCGGGCCAATACCTGACGCAGGACTTCCCGGTGCTCTCCGCCGGGCCGACGCCGCGGGTGCCGCTGGACACCTGGGAGTTCGTCATCACCACCGAGACGGGGGCGGAGTTCCGGTGGACCTGGGACGAGCTGATGGCGCTGCCCCAGGAGACGCCGACGGTGGACATCCACTGCGTCACCCGCTGGTCCAAGCGGGACACCACCTGGCAGGGCGTCTCGCTGGACACGCTGCTCGACGGCGTCGACACCGCCGCGGACTACGTGCAGGCACACTCGTACGGCGGCTACACCACCAACATGCCGCTGGAGGACCTGCTCGACGGGCGGGCCTGGGTGGCGCACACCTTCGAGGACGATCCGCTGCCCGCCGAGCACGGCGGGCCGGCCCGGCTGCTGGTGCCGCACCTCTACTTCTGGAAGTCGGCCAAGTGGGTGCACGGCATCCGGCTGACCCACACCGACGAGCCCGGATTCTGGGAGACCGCCGGCTACCACGACTACGGGGACCCGTGGCGTGAGCAGCGGTACCAGGGCGATTGACCGGCCCGTTGCGCTGGCGGGTGGCCCGGCTCGTGGAGCGCCGGGTCGAGACGCCGAGCGCGCACACCCTGGTGCTGGAGGTGCCCGGCTGGCCGGGGCACGTGCCCGGGCAACACCTCGACCTGCGGCTCACCGCCGAGGACGGCTACCAGACGGCGCGGTCGTACTCGGTGGCCGGGCCGGCGGTGGACGGCCCCGGTGGGCCGCGGATCGAGGTGACCGTGCAGCGGGTGCCCGACGGTGAGGTGTCGCCGTACCTGATCGACACGTACGCCGAGGGTGACCCGGTCGAGGTGCGCGGCCCGGTCGGCGGCTGGTTCGTCTGGCGGCCGGCGGAGACCGCGCCCGTGCTGCTGGTCGGCGGCGGATCCGGCGTGGTGCCGTTGATGGCGATGATCCGGGCCCGCCGGGCGGCCGGCAACCGGGCGCCGTTCCGGCTGCTCTACTCGGTGCGCACGCCGGCCGACGTGATCTACGCCGACGAGTTGCGCCGCCGGGCCCGCGACGACTTCGGCCTCGACGTGGCGTACGTCTACACCCGGCAGGCGCCCGAGGGGTGGCGGGGGGAGCCGCACCGGATCGGGCTGGCCGACGTGAACAGCCACGGCTGGCCGCCGGACCTGGAACCGCTCTGCTACGTCTGCGGTCCCACCGGGTTCGTGGAGACCGTGGCGGACCTGCTGGTCGGGCTGGGGCACCAGAGCCGGCGGGTGAAGACCGAACGATTCGGCCCCACCGGCTGAGCGTCGAGGAGGCACCATGACCGAGATGTCCTATTTGGACGGCAACATGCTCGACGGCCCGCTGCGCGAGCTGTTCGCCGTCGACCTGAGCGCCGCCACCGGCCGGTGCGAGCACTGCGGGCTGGTCGGCCCGATGGCCGGTTTACAGGTCTACTCGCACGCCCCCGGCCTGGTCGGGCGGTGTCCCAACTGCTCCGCGGTGATGCTGCGCCTGGTCCGCTCGCCCGACCGGGCCTGGCTGGACCTGCGCGGCAGCACCTTCCTCGCGGTGCCGATGCCGCTGGACCAGCCGCACCCCGGCCCGCTCTGACCGCCCGGCCGACCTGTCACGGTGACGCGCGGCACAACCGCCGCGCGGACCGGGTAACCGGCTGGACGCCGCTCGCCCGGGCGGCCACAGTTGTCGGCCGTGAGATATCTGCGCACCGCCGGCCCGGCCGGCATCCGCCGGCCGCGCCCCGCCGACGAGGCCGAGTTCGTCGCGGCCGCCCGGCGTAGCCGCGAACTGCACCACCCCTGGCTCGCCGCGCCCGACGACCCGGCCGCTTTCGCCGGGTACCTCGCCAAGATCCGCCGGCGGGACCACTCCGGCTACCTGATCTGCAACCGGGCCACCGGCGAGATCGCCGGCTACGCGAACATCAGCGGGATCCTGCTCGGCGCGCTGCGCGGCGGCTACCTCGGCTACGCGGCCTTCCTGCCGTACCGCGGCACCGGCCACGCCTCGGCCGGCGTCGGGCTGGTGATCGAGCACGCCTTCACCGTGCTGGGCCTGCACCGGCTGGAGGCGAACATCCAGCCGGGCAACGAGCCGTCCCGCCGGCTGGCCCGCAGGCTCGGCTTCCGGCTGGAGGGCTACTCACCGGACTACCTCTTCATCGACGGGGCCTGGCGCGACCACGAGCGCTGGGCGATCACCGCGCCGGCGGCCGGGTAGACCGGTGCCGGCCACCCGCGAAGGCGACCGGCACCGGCGGACGGCTCAGCGCCCGGGCCCGCGCGCGTCGGTGCGCTGCATGGTCAGCCGCTCGAACCGCCCCTGCTTGTGCTCGACCCGCCGCCGCTGTCGCGGCGTGAGCTGCTTGCGCCCGCTCTGCCGCAGGTAGATCGGCTGCCGCTGGTCGTTGGACATCGGCATGCTCATCACGGTGCCTCCGTCGTGGGCTCGGATGGGACCAGCGACCATGGTCCGCCGTCAGCGGGCGAGGTCACCCCACCCGAACCGGGTGAACCGGCTCAGCTGCCCGGGCGGGGGAACGCCACCGGGCTGCGGTGACCGTCGCGCCCCACCGCCCGGACGCCGAAGAAGACGTTGTCCTTGGACAGGTCGATGGTCACCTCGGTGACGTCGCCGACCGGGATCACCCGCTGCCACTCGGCCGCGGTGGTCTCCCGCCACACCACCTCGTAGCCGGCCAGGTCCGGCTCGGCGCCGCGCGTCCAGCGCAGGGTGGTGTCGTTGGTCAGGTTCGTCGTCACGATCACCACGTTCTTCGGCGTGCCCGGGGCGCGGGCCAGCGACCAGAGCGCGGCGCCGTTGACCCGGCCCACCCGGGTGATGTACGCGAAGTCGCAGAACTCCGGCAGGTCACCGAACTGCCGGCCGTCGACCACCCGGACGTCCTGGTGCTGGTGGGCGAAGTCCTCGTTCGGCTCGGTGAACCGGCCGGCCGGCCACCCCTCGCGCAGGAACGAGATGTGGTCGCTGCCGCGCAGGTAGCGGTCCCGCCGGTAGATCACCCGGACCCGCATGCCGGTGGCGGCGTTCTCGGCGGTGTCGGCGACGAACCGGGCCAGCTGCCGGGAGGGTGAGTCGTTCTCGCCGCCGACCGACTGCCGGGTGGCCGCCTCGGCCGGTGTCTCCGCCGTCGGCACCCCCTCGGCGAAGAGTCGCACGCTGTGCGGGTCGCGGGTGCCGTCGTCGGCCGTGCTGCTGCCGATGATGTCGTTGCTGAACATCCCCTGCACGTCCGCGCCGGCCGCCTTCAACTGCCGGGCCAGGTACGCCGAGCCGTACAGCCCCTGCTCCTCGCCGGCCACCGCGGCGAAGACGATGGTCGCGCCGGTGCGCCGGGTGGCCATCAGCCGGGCCAGTTCCATCACCACGGCCACCCCGGAGGCGTCGTCGTCGGCACCCGGCGCGTCGCTGACCGCGTCCATCACGTCGGTCGCCCGGGAGTCGTAGTGGCCGGTGACCACGTACGTCCGGTTCGGCGACGTCTCCCCGCGCAGCGTCGCCACCACGTTGGTGATCCGGGTGGGCACCGGGATCCGGGAGGCCGGTTCCTGGACGTACGACTGGAGTTCGACGGTCATCCGGCCGCCGGAGGCGGCGGCGTACTCGCGCATCCGGTCGTAGATCCAGTCGCGGGCGGCGCCGATGCCGCGTGCCGGGTCGTCCTGGGTGGAGAGGGTGTGCCGGGTGCCGAACGCCGCCAGCCGGCGGACGATCGCCTCGATCCGCCGCTGGTCGACCTGGCGGAGCAGGTCGCGCAGCTCCCGGTCGGGGGACTGCGGCCGGACCGGTCGGCCGGGCCCGGCCGGCGGTGCGTCGTGCGCGGCGGCCGGCTCGGCGAGCAGGGGGACGGCGACGGTGGCGGCGGTGGCGGCGGCGGAGGCGGACAGGAAAGCGCGCCGGGTGGACCTCGTGGGCCGGTCGCCGGCGGTGTCGTGGGATCCCATCACCGCATCCTCGCCATCGACGGCGGTGTTTGTCCATATCGCTATCCGTAGATGTTTCACCGGTTTCACCCGGAGCGGGTGATGACCGGACCCGGACATCCCGCCGGAGCTGGGTCGGATCACCATCGGCCGGATCCGGGCGTTCGGCCGGTGCTGGGGCCTCGAGGCGGTGCGGCGGACCGGGTACGTGCGGTTGGTCCCGGGCTGAGTGCCCTGAGCGCCACGTTTGTCCGCGCTTACGGTGGGAACGGGGCCGGAATGACGAAACCTCGTGTGGTGATCGTGGGGGCCGGGTTCGCCGGTTACCACGCGGCGAAGACGTTGAGCCGGCTGGCCAAGAACCGGGCCGAGATCGTGGTGCTGAACTCCACCGACTACTTCCTCTACCTGCCGCTGCTGCCCGAGGTGGCCGCCGGGGTGGTGGAGCCGACCCGGATCTCCGTGCCGCTGACCGGCACGCTTCCCGGGGTGCGGGTGGTCATCGGCGAGGCCGACCACGTCGACCTGCAGAACCGCTGGGTCGGCTTCACCCAGCCGGAGGGGGACCGCAACCGGCTGGCGTACGACCGGCTGGTGCTCGCCGTGGGCAGCGTCAACAAGCTGCTGCCCATCCCCGGGGTGACCGAGTACGCGCACGGCTTCCGCGGCCTGCCCGAGGCGCTGTACCTGCACGACCACGTGGTCCGCCAGATCGAACTGGCGGAGCAGGCCGAGGACCCGGCCGAGCAGCGGGCGCGCGCCACCTTCGTGGTGGTCGGCGCCGGCTACACCGGCACCGAGGTCGCCGCGCACGGCCAGCTCTTCACCGACGCGCTGGTCGCCCAGCGTCCCCGGCTCAAGATCCGCCCCAGGTGGCTGCTGCTCGACATCGCCCCCCGGGTGCTGCCCGAGCTGGACAAGCGGATGTCGGACACCGCGCAGCGGGTGCTCGACCGGCGCGGCGTCGACGTGCGGATGGGCACCTCGGTCGCCGAGGCCACCGCCGACGGGGTCAAGCTGACCGACGGCGACTACGTGCCGACCTGCACGCTGGTCTGGTGCGTCGGGGTACGCCCCGACCCGTTCGTGGCCGAACTGGGCCTGCGCACCGAGAAGGGCCGGCTGGTGACCGACGAGTACCTCACCGTCCCCGGCTTCCCCGAGGTGTACGCCTGCGGCGACGCCGCCGCGGTGCCCGACCTGACCCACCCCGGGCAGATCTGCACCATGACGGCGCAGCACGCCCAGCGGCAGGGCAAGCTGGTCGCGCACAACATCGCCGCCTCGTACGGGCGGGGGCGCCGCCGGCCGTACCGGCACCACGAACTGGGTTGGGTGGTCGACCTGGGGGGCAGGGACGCGGCGGCGAACCCGCTCAAGATCCACCTTTCCGGGCTGCCCGGCAAGGCGGTCACCCGCGGCTACCACCTGCTGGCGATGCCCGGTAACCGGGCCCGGGTGGGTGCCGACTGGCTGCTCGACGCGACGCTGCCCCGCCCGGCGGTCCAGCTCGGCCTGGTCCCGGCGAACGCCGTGCCGCTGGAGAGTTCCTCGCCCGAGGTCACCGTACGCGCCCGCTGAGCGCCTCCCGGTCCGCCGCCGCGGAGGCCGGACCTGCGCGCCGGTCAGCGGGTGTCGAGGGCGGCGTCGGTGGCCGGGCGCGCACCGGCCACGAACGCGTCCAGGGCCGCGCCGTGCAGCACGCCGCCGGGCACCGGATCGCGGGCGGCGACCGCCGCCAGCCGGCCGACCGGCAGCCGCCCGGGCCGCCGGGCGGCGGCGAGCACCAGGTTGCCGTAGCGCCGGCCGCGCAGCATCCGCCGGTCGGCGACCAGGCAGACCTCGGCGAACACGGCCCGCAGGGTGGCCACCTGGACCCGGGCGAAGACCAGCGGCGGCAGGTCGGTCACGTTGACCAGGTAGATGCCCTCCGGGCGCAGGGTGCGGGCCACCTCGGCGACGAACTCGACGGTGGTGACGTGCCCGGGCATCCGGGCCGCCCGGTAGATGTCGGCCAGCACCAGGTCGTACCGCCCGGACGGGGCGTCGGCCACCGCTTCGCGGGCGTCGGCGATCCGGATCTCCACCTCCGGCGGTGGCGCCGGCAGTTCCCGGGTCACCAGCTCGACCACCGCACGGTCCCGCTCGACGACCAGTTGCGCCGAGCCGGGCCGGGTCGCGGCCAGGTAGCGGGGGAGGGTCAGCGCCCCGCCCCCGAGGTGCAGCACGTCCAGCGGGCGGCCGGCCGGCGCCGCCAGGTCCGCCCCGGCGGCCATCCGTCGCACGTACTCGAAGTGCAGGTGACGCGGGTCGGCGACGTCCACGTACGACTGCTCGACACCGGCGGCGAGCAGCGTCCGCCCGCCGGGGCGGGCCGGGTCGGCGACCAGCTCCAACCGGTCGGCGGCGCGGTCCATGGCGGGCAACGCTAGTCGACGCCGTGGGGGCGTCGGGACGGGCCGGCGGAGTGCCCCCGCCGGCCCGGCGGACCGGTCAGCCGAAGTTCATCCCGGCGCCCACCTCGTCGATCGCGGCGTCGACGGCGTGGGCGAGGTCGACGTCCAGCGCCGTCACCGCGCGGGCCTGCCGGGACCGCACGGTCACCACCGCCGTGGTCGGGTCCACCCGGCCGATCTGCGGCCCGCGTCCGGTCTCGTCCCGGAGTTCGTCCAGCCGGTCGAGCACCCGCTCCAGGTTGTCCGCCGGCAGGGCGATGGTGCGCGAGAGCGAGGTGGTGTCACCCGACCAGTACGGCAGGTCGTCCAGCGCCGCCCGCACCTCGGCGTCGCCGAGCGTGGGCGTGCTGGTGCTCGGGCCCACCAGGCCGCCACCGGGCGCCGGCGGCGTCAGCAGGGCACGCAGGCCCTCCGGTACGTGCAGCGACCCGACCAGGTCACCGTCCTGGTCGGCCAGCGCCGCCACGGTCGCCTCCACCTGGTAGCGCGCCTGTTCCGGGGTGCTCCCGCTGATCCGGCCCACCTCGGCCAGGAAGCCGGGCAGGTCCTGGCGGCGCTCGATGCCGTCCACCGGGAGGACGTCGTGCAGCTTCGTCGGCACCGCGGTGAGCAGCCGCCGCCGTTCCGCCTCGCCCAACGCCCAGGCCAGGACCAGCACGGTCGCCTCGGCGCCGACCTTCGCGGTCCGGAAGTCCGTCCCGGTGCGGCGGGCGACGTCCTCGACCAGCTGGTGGTAGCCGATCGTGGCCTCGGCCGGGGGCGTGCCCATGCCCGGTTCCGCGCGCGGCCGCGGGTTCTCCGGGATACCCGCCGGTGGCGGCGCCGGGCCACCCCTCGTGGCGTCCGGCTTGTGCCGGCTGCCGGCCGGGGGCGGGCCGGCACGCTTACTCCGGTCCAGCTTGGTGAGCTGCTTGGAGCCGCTGAGGCTCGCGCCGACGTCGCCGGCCCGCAGCCCGCGCTCGCGGGCCTCCCGGGCCAGGGCCCGGCGGCGCTGGTTGTCGCCCTCCATCTGCTTGCGCATGGTGACACCTCGCTTCAGCTGGTGTTCCCTCGCTTCCGTCCGGCCGCCTTCCCGCCGTCGCCGCGACCGAAACGGACGCCCCGGCTCCGGCCGGCGCCGCCGGGGCCGGCCGGTGGCAGCTTCATCCCGCCGGGGTGAGGGACGGTCACCCGGGCAGCGCCGACGATCGGGGCGGACCGGGAAACTTCCGAGGTACGCGGAAGGGAAGGTCGTCATGAAGAGGATCGTCGAGATCGTGCCCGCCCGACCCGGCTGGTACGCCCGCTGGCGGCTCTCGCCCGAGGACACCCGTTGCTACCCGGTGAGCCTCTGGGCGTTGCTCGAGGAGGCCGATGGCAGCGGCCGTGAGGTGGTCGGGGTGGACTGCATCGGGCAGTGGCCCGGAGCGGACGACAACGAGGCGGGTGGGGAGTTCGTCCGCTATCTCTTCCAGACGCCCGATTCCGGTCCACCGGACGACGCCGAACCCCCCGCGGCGCCCGGCCGCGGCGCGACCGGGCCACGGTTGCAGCCGGTCGCGGCGCCCTGAGCCATCCTCCGGCCCCCGACCCCTGGTCCCAGGGTCGGGGGCCACCCCCCGCTCGCTCGTGCCGTCGACCCGCGGTCCCGCCGGGAACCGCGCGGGTGACCGGGGGGCGGGCGTGCGCCCTCAGCCGGCGGCGCGCATCCCGCCGTCGGACTGGCGCTCCGGGGCGGTGTCGAAGTCGAGTTCGCCGGCCAGCCGCAGCCGGGCCCGCCCGGCGTCGAGCCGGTCCACCTCGATGGTCAACAGCTGGGCGGCCATGCCCCCATGTTCCCAGCCGCCCGTCCGACGGCAAGCCGGGGGCCGTGCGGGCGGACCCCGGAGACGCGTGGGGTGGCGCTGCCGGCGGGCCGGCGTAGGGTGGGGTGCACGGACCTGACCAGGGACGCCGGTTCCCGGCGCAGCGGGCCGACGAGGAGAGTGGGGCTCAACTGGTGACTTCCACCGACGTCAGGGGCTCGGACCCGGGCGACGGTCGGATTTCCACGCCGGGCACCGCACGGGCGCCGATGCGGTCCGCGGGCGCACCGCCGATACCGGCCCGGGACCGCGCGCCCGGCCCGGTCGACTGGTCCGAGGTCGTCGCGCATGTCCGGGAGGGGTTCGTCGTCTGCGACGCCCGCGGCGTGGTCCGGCACGTGAGCCCGGTGGCCGAGCGGCTGCTGCCCGAGGTGGCGCCGGACGAGCCGCTGGCCGCCGCCGGGCTGCCGGGGCTGGCCGCCGCCGGCGAGTTCACCCACCACGGCCGCCGGCTGCGCACCCGCCTGGTGCCGCTCTCCGGCGCCCGCCGCTGCTGGTACGTCGAGGACGTCACCGAGAGCGTCGTCCGCGCCGAAGCGCTGCTCGCCGAGCGGGCCCGCTCGGCGTTCCTCGCCGTCGTCGGCGACAAGCTCGGCAACCCGCTGCACCCGGACCGGGCCGCCGCGGCGGTGGTCCGGCTCGCCGTGCCCACCCTCGCCGAGGTGGCGGTGCTGGTGCTCGCGCCCCGCTCCGGCCGGGCCCGCTGGTGGCGGGCGACCCGGGCCGACGACGAGGGGCACACGGTCCACAGCGGGGTGCTGGCCGCCGCCGACCTGCCGGCGGCGATCGCCGACGGGCTCGACGGCGCCGAACCGCACGCCGTCGACTGGCTGGTCGAGCAGGCCGCCGAGGCCGGCTGGCTGCCCGGCCTGGCCGCCGCCGAGGCCACCGCCCGGGTGGTGCCGCTGCCCGGCCGGGAGGCTGCGGCCGGGGTGCTGCTGGTCGCCCGCCGGGCCACCCGGTGGTACGCCGAGGACGACCTCGACCTCGTGCGCGCCTTCGCGGCGCGGGCCGGAGCGGCGCTGACCACCGCGCTGCTCTACCGTGACCAGGCCGAGGTGGCCGACACCCTGCAGGCCAGCCTGTTGCCGGTGGAGCCGGTCGAGGCGGCCGGTGTGCAGTGGGGCACCGCCTACCGGCCGGCCCAGGCGGGGCTGCGCATCGGCGGTGACTTCTACGGCTCGCACCGGTTGACCGACGGCGGGTCGGTCTTCTTCCTCGGCGACGTCTCCGGCAAGGGCGTGGAGGCGGCGGTGTTCACCGGACAGCTGCGCCAGTGCCTGCAGGCGCTGCACCGGGTGGAGTCGCAGCCCGCCCGGCTGCTCAAGCTGCTCAACGACGCTTTGCTGGAGACCACCCAGGCGCACGGTCAGGGCCGCTTCGCCACCATGGTGCTCGGCGTGGTCCGGCCGCACCGCGACGGCGGTCTCACCCTGACCATGGCCGGCGGCGGGCACCTGCCGCCGCTGGTGCTGCGCGCCTGCGGCACGGTGGAGCCGGTGGCGCTCTCCGGGATGCTGATCGGGGTGGTGCCCGACCCGCGTATCGGCGAGGTCACCGTCCGGCTGGCGCCGGGGGAGACCTGCCTGCTCTACAGCGACGGGGTGACCGAGGCGCGCGGCGGCCGGCGCGGCGACGAGCAGTTCGGCGCCGAGCGGTTGGTCACCGCGCTCACCGGCTGCCACCGGATGCCCGCGCCGGCGCTGGCCGAACGGGTCGAACAGCTCACCTGCGACTGGCTCGCCCAGGGCGACCACGACGACATCGCCGTGCTGGCCCTGCGCGCGGTCGGTCCGGGCGCCCGGCCGGTGCGGCACCTGCATTCCGTACCCGAGCCGAGGGAGAGCTCACCGTGACCGCCGCGACCACCGAGGCCGACCCGGCGGCGGTCTCTCCGTCATACCTGCACTGCCTCCAGGAGGCCGACGAGTACGCGGCGATCGGGGTCGCGCGGGGCCTGCTCGACGCGGGGGTGCCGGCCGAGCGGGTGCTGCTCGACCTGGTCGCCCCGGCGCAGGCCGAGGTGGGGGAGCGCTGGGCGCGTAACGAGTGGAGCGTGGCGCAGGAGCACGCGGCGACGCACATCAGCGAGCGGGTGGTGGCCGCGGTCGCGGCGCACGCGGATCCCCGGCCGACCCGGGGGCGGGTCGTGGTGGCGTGCATGGACGGCGAGTGGCACGCCCTGCCGCCGCGGCTGGTCGCCGAGGTGCTGCGGCTGCGCGGCTGGCAGGTCACCTTCCTCGGGGCCAGCGTGCCCGCCGCGCACCTGGTGTCCTATCTGCACCGGCACGACGCGCACGCGGTCGCCCTGGCCTGCGCGCTGCCGATGCGGCTGCCGCACGCGCACCGCACGATCGAGGCGTGCCGTCGCTCGGACGTGCCGATCGTGGTGGGCGGGCGCGGTTTCGGCGTGGACGGCCGGTGGGCCCGCCGGCTCGGGGTGGCCTGGGCGCCGGACGCGCCCTCGGCGGCCGACCTGGTCGCCGACGAGCGGTCGTTGCGTCGTACGCCACCGGCGGAGCTGTCCCACCTGGCCGACGAGGAGTACGCCAGCCTGGTCAAGCGGCGGGGCGAGCTGGTCGACGACGCCCTGGCCGATCTCCGGGAGCGGATGCCGGCCACCCGCGACTACACCCCCGCCCAGCTGGATTCGACGATCAGCGACCTCGGCTACATCCTGGATTTCCTGACCGCCGCGCTCTATGTGGACGACGGCACGCTGTTCACCGACTTCGTCGACTGGATGGCCGACATCCTCACCAGCCGGGGCGTGCCGGCCGCCGCGCTGGCCACGACCCTCGGGCACTACGCCGGGCTGCTGCGCGACTTCCCCCGGGCGGCGCGGTTCCTCGCGCTCGCCCGGGCCTCGGTGGCTCCGGCGGCCGACGCCGGCTGACCGTGCGGGCGGCCGGCGTGACCGCGCTTCGCGGCGGCCCGCTGTTCCCCACCTATACTTGCCCCACTGCAAGCGTTCGCCTGCGGTGGAGCGAGGGGGACACGGTGACGTTCACGGTCACGTACACCGAGGGCGACGGTGGGGCACGCCTGTGGCTCGCCGGGGAGCTCGACCTGAGCACCGCCGGGGAACTGGAGGCCGTGCTCGACCGGCTGGCCGACGCCGGGGCGCACCGGTTGCTGGTCGACCTCGGCGAATTGACCTTCTGCGACTCCACCGGCATCGCCGCCTTCGTGCGGGGGGACAACCGCGCCGCGGCCGCCGGGGGATGGTTGCGGATCACCGGAGCCACCGGCCGGGTGCGGCGGGTGCTCCAGGTCACCGGGCTGGGCGAGATCCTGGGCCACGAGTCCGACATGACCGACCCGGCGTCACAGACCGCCTCGTGATGGGCTAGATTTCCCCGCCAGCACGGTGATCGCCCGGTCTCCGTCCCCCGCCGACCCGAGGCAGGTAGTGATGCGTGCAGACACCCCCGGTCCGGTCCGCATCCTGGTGGTGGACGACGACCCGGGCGACGTGCTCATGATCGAGGAGGCGCTCGCGGACTCCGACGTCGACAAGGTCATCGACGTGGTCGGCGACGGCCAGGAGGCGATGGAGTTCCTGCGCCGCGAGGGCCGGCACACCGACGCCCGGCGGCCCGACGTCATCCTGCTCGACCTCAACATGCCCCGGATGGACGGACGGCAGGTGCTCGGCGAGGTCAAGGGTGACGAGGACCTGCGAACCATCCCGATCGTCGTGCTGACCACCTCGAACGCGGACACGGACATCGTCAGCAGCTACACCCTGCAGGCCAACGCGTACGTCACCAAGCCGATCGACCTGGACGACTTCAACGACGTGGTGCGCCGCATCGACGAGTTCTTCGGCCGGGTCGTGGTGCTGCCCAAGCGTCCCTGACTCGGCGCGGCGTCCGGTTCGCCGCCCGCGCGGACGTATCGTCCACGCCCGGCCGCCGCGCGCCATCCCCGCCCTGCGGGCGCTCGGATGCTGAACATTTTTCCCGAACCCGCTCGGCCGTCGCCGCCAGCGCAGAGGATCCAGGTGGGGAAGACACACCGCAGCTGCCTGGGGGGCGACAGTAATGAGGTTCTCCGTCGTTGAGACCGGCTACGACCCGCGGCAGGTCGATTCCTGCCTGGACGACCTGGGGGTCCGGTTGACCCGGCTCGCGGCGCGGGCGGAGCGCGCCGGGGGAGCCGATCGGGAGTGGGACCTGATCCGGCAGGAGGCGACCGGGCTTCTGGGCCTGCTGCGGCGGCTGGAGACCGGCGAGCCGGGCGCGGGCCGGCGCGGCCCCGGCGAGCTGGAGCGGGAGGCGGCCGAGATCCTCGCCCGGGCGCGGTTCGAGCTCGACGCGGCCCGCGAGGAGGCCCGGCAACTGCGCGAGCAGGCGTACGCCGACGCGCTGCGCGCCCGCCGCGAATTCGAGGCGGCGTTGCAGGCCCGGCGGCGCCGGGAGGCCCGGGCCGACGAGATCCTCGGCGGCCTGCGGGTCGAGCCGGTGCCCCCGGACACCCCGACCGCGGCCGCGGCGGTCACCGGCTCCGGCGTGCCGGCGACCCGGGCCGCGGCCGGTGGCGACCCGGACGCCGCCGGACGCGACGCGCGGGTGCGCTGAGCGGCTCGGACCACACCGGGTGGTGGCCGGGCTCAGACCAGGGCGGCCACCACGGTGGTGGCCCGCTCCTCGTGCTGGGCGTACGCGTAGGGGAAGGCGGAGATCTGCACGGCCTGCGCGGCCCCGGTGACGCTCATCTCCTGCCAGCCGGGGATCTCGCGCAGCGCCGCGTAGAACGCCCGCGCCGCGTACGCCGGGCGCATCAGGTCCCGCACGGTGCCCCAGCCGCTGCTGGGGCGCTGCTGGAACAGCCCGACGGAGTCGTGGTCCCAGCCGATGGCCTGGTGCGGGTAGTTCTGCGACTCGGGGAGCACGCCGCTGGCGTAGTTGTAGAGGTTGCTCTCCTGCATGGCGGTGGCGATGGCGACCACCAGCCCCCGGCGGGGCATCTTCATGTCCCGCCCGACGTCCACGATGATCTTCGCGTTGTCCATCTGCGCCTGGGTCAGCCCGGCGACCGGACGGGGACGGCGGGGCTTGGCGGGCTTCTTCGGCGGCTTGCGGGTGGCCGAGGGGGTGGGCTTCGGCGTCGGGCTGGGGCTGGCCGGCGCGGGGGGCGCGACCCGGTCCAGCGAGCGGGAGGCCGGCTCGTCGGCCGCCGCGGCCCGCTCGGCCACCGCCTCGGCCACCGTCTCGCGCGGCGGGGCGTCGTCCCGGATGACACCGAACGCGGCCACACCGAGGCAGCAGGAGACGCCGGTGGCGAGCGCGACCCGGGCGGGGGCCGAGGTCAGCAGGGCGCGGACGCCGCGCCGGGGCGGCGGCTCGGGGGAGCGGTGACGGCCGGTCGTCCGTTCGGTTGATGCGGCGTCGGTCGGATGGGTATCCGGCCGCTCCTCGGTCAGCTTCTGGGCGGAGGGGTCGTCGTGGTGCACCCGCCGAGGCTAGAAAGCCCTTGAGCCGTTGCCACGCGTCTAGTTGGTGGCATGCGTCACAATTTGGCCCGATCCGGAGGACGATCGGGGGCGGTTGATCAGTTAGCCGGCATCACACCGGTGTCCGTCTTTCCCTACATGCCGGATATTCCTGAAGGAAAGCGGCAGATCATTGATCTTGGGACGGCGGTTTGCCCGTGGTGTCGGCCTCCCCCGAACGGAGGAGGCCACCTTCGGTCGTCCGGGCCCGACCGGACTGGGCCACGCGGTCCCCCGGCGGAGCCGGCCCGCCCGTGGGTCAGTGGCGACCGTTCTCGGCCGGGCTGACCGTGAGCCGGTGGCGGCTGCCGTCGCCGCTGGAGAACGGCCAGAGCTGGTCGGCGTGCTCGACCAGCTGCGCCAGCTGCTGCCGGCTCAGCCCGGCCGAGGCGATGGAGGCGTGCACGTCGGCCCGGTACCGGCCGTCGTCGTCGCGGCCCAGCTTCGCCTCCGCGCGGACCTGCACGGTGTGCGCCTCGTCGGTGATCCCCCCGGCCGCCTCCACCGCCGCGTGGTGCAGGCAGGACGCGAAGGCGGCGGCGAGCAGCTGCGACGGGGTCAACCCGGTGCAGTGCGGCGCCAGCGGAGACGCCAGCGCGGTGTCGAGCCCCTCGTCGTCGGTGCGTACGTGGCCGCCCTCGGCGGTCGCGGTGGCTGTCTCGTTGAGCCAGGAACTCGGATCCGGCATCGCGTTCCTCCCGTCACTCCCCGCCCGGCTACCCGGCCCCTGCCCGGTGAAACCGCAGGGCAGGGGCCGGGTGGCCGGGGTGAGCCGGCGCGCTAGCCGTCCGCGACCGGGGCGACCTCGGTCGCCTCGGCGGCCGCCCGCTCGGTCCACGGGGACACCGCCGGCCGCCGCGGCCGCGGGGGAGTCGGCAGCCGCATCGGCACGTACACCCGGGCGTCCACCGCCTCGGCCAGCACCAGCGCCGCCACCAGGCTGCTCGGCCGCGCGGCCGGATCGTCGGCCAGGCAGCGCGTGCACAGCTCGGCCACCTCCGCGGGCAGCCCGTCGACCTCGGGTAGCGGCCGCGGGGACTGCCGACGGCGCGCGCCGAACAGCTGGGTCATCGTGCCGGCCGGGTACGGCAGCCGCCCGGACAGGCAGTAGTAGAGCAGCACGCCGAGGGCGTACATGTCGGCGGCCGGCGTGGCCGGGGCCCGGTCCAGCTGTTCCGGCGCCAGGTACGCGGGTGTGCCGACGACCATCCCGTCCGGCGTCGGGTCCGGGGCGCCCGCCGGGGTGGCGATGCCGAAGTCGAGCACCTTGACGCCGACCGGGGTGAGCATCACGTTGGCCGGCTTGACGTCCCGGTGCACGATGCCGTGCGCGTGCGCCGCGGCCAGCGCGGCGCTCACCTCGGCGCAGACCCGCACCGCGATCCGCCAGTCCAGCGGCCCGGCCCGCAGGTGCGCGGCCAGCGTCTCGCCCTCGGCCAGCTCCATCACGATGTACGGCACCTCGCGCCCCGGCAGCGTCGCGCAGGTGCCGAAGTCGTGCACGCTGGCCACGTTCGGGTGCACCAGCCGGGCCGCGGAGCGGGCCTCGGCCCGGATCCGCTCCACCGAGGTGTCCTGCTCCTCCTGCCCGGGCGAGATCAACTTGACCGCGACCGGCCGGTCCAGCACCGCGTCGTGGGCCCGCCAGACCTCCGACATGCCGCCGATGCCGATGCGCTGTTCGAGCCGGTACCGCCCGTCCAGCGTCCTCATCGACCGCTCCTCGTGCTCGTCACCTCCGGCACCGCGCGTGCCTCCGGTCGCGGTACCCGGCCCCCGATCAGGGCAAACCGCCGTCCCTTCCGGCGGGACCGGGGTCTGGCCGGCGCGGCGCTGCGGTAGCTTGCGAGCCAGGGCGGTGTCCGGGCCGGCGGGCCGGCCGCCGCGGCGCGCAGGAGGTCGGGCGATGAGCGGGGTGAGCGTTCGGTTCGTCGGCGGGCCGGCCCACGACCTGGTCCGGGAGCTGCCCGCCGACCCCGACGGCGCGCCGCCGGCGCGGTGGGTCCTGAGCCACCCCGCCGGGGCCGGCGCGGCCGTGCCGGGCGGGCCGGACCACCTCTACGAGCGGGGCCGCCCGGACGGCGGGGGCACCTGGACGATGACCTACGTGCGCACCGACCCGATCGGGATCACCGAGTGAGCCGTCCGTACAGCTGGCACACAGCCGGCACACACGTGGACCGCAGGCTGCCCGGCCACCATGACGGCCATGGAGAGAGACGGGCGGACCCGGGTGGAGCTGCGGCGCCCGGACGGTGAGCCGGTCCGGGTGCTGGTGGTCGACGACGAGCCGACCCTGGCCGACCTGCTCGCGATGGCGCTGCGCTACGAGGGCTGGCAGGTGCGCACGGCCGGCGACGGGACGGCGGCGCTGGGCGCGGCGCGGCAGTTCCAGCCGGACGCGGTGATCCTCGACGTGATGCTGCCGGACCAGGACGGATTCCAGGTGCTGCGGCGGCTGCGCGAGCAGGCCCCGACGGTCCCGGTCCTCTTCCTGACCGCCCGGGACGCGGTGCAGGACCGGGTCGCCGGGCTGACCGTGGGCGGCGACGACTACGTCACCAAGCCGTTCAGCCTGGAGGAGGTGATCGCCCGGCTGCGGGGGCTGCTGCGCCGCTCCGGGTTCGCGGTCGCCGCGCGGGAGGAGGCGCTGCTCACCGTCGGTGACCTCAGCCTCGACGAGGACAGCCACGAGGTGCGCCGGGCCGGCCAGGTGATCACCCTGACCGCCACCGAGTTCGAACTGCTGCGCTACCTGATGCGCAACCCGCGCCGGGTGCTGAGCAAGGCGCAGATCCTGGACCGGGTCTGGCACTACGACTTCGGCGGCCAGGCCAACGTCGTCGAGCTCTACATCTCGTACCTGCGGAAGAAGATCGACGCCGGCCGCGAGCCGATGATCCACACGCTGCGCGGGGCGGGATATGTCCTCAAGCCGGCCGGGTGACCGCGCCGGTCGGCGGGGCGGGCTGCGGCGTTGGCTCGCCGGCCGGTCGCTGCGCACCCGGCTGGTGGTCACCCTGGTCGGGCTGCTGGCGGTGGTCAGCGTCGCGATCGGCGGCCTGACCACGGCGGCGCTGCGGCAGGTCCTGGTCGAGCGGATCGACGCCCAGCTGGTGCCCGGGGCGATGTCCCGAGGAGACCGCCCGTTCCCGCCGGTCTCCGCCGGCCGGCCGGACCTCCCGCCGGGGCTGCCACCCGGCTCCGTCGCCGCCACGGTCGTCGACGGCCGGGTGACCGAAGCACGGACCCAGGCCGGCACCCGGCACGGCGGCGAGCCGGTGCCGGTCGGGGAGGTGGCGGCGCTGGCCCGGCTGCCGGTGGGCGCGGCGCCGCGCACCGTCGACCTGGGCGAGCGCGGCGACTACCGCGCGGTGGCCCGGCAGTTGCCCGGCGGGCGGGTCCAGGTCGTCGCGCTGCCCCTGGCCGGGGTGCGGGAGACCGTCTGGTGGATGATCGCCGCGCAGGCCGGGGTGGCCACCGCCGGGCTGCTGGTGACGGGCACCGCCGGGGCGCTGATCGTGCGGGCCACGCTGCGTCCGCTGCGCCGGGTCGCCGCCACCGCCGGCCGGGTGAGCGAGCTGCCGCTGGATCGCGGCGAGGTGGCGCTCTCCGAGCGGGTGCCCGCGGCGGACACCGATCCGCGGACCGAGGTCGGCCAGGTCGGCGGCGCGCTGAACCGGATGCTCGGCCACGTCGCCGACGCGCTCGCCGCCCGGCAGGCCAGCGAGACCCGGGTACGCCAGTTCGTCGCCGACGCCAGTCACGAGCTGCGCACCCCGCTGGCCGCGATCCGGGGCTACGCCGAGGTGGCCCGGCGCGGCCGGGACCGGGTGCCGCCCGACGTGGCGCACGCGTTGCGCCGGGTGGAGTCGGAGAGCATCCGGATGACCAGCCTCGTCGACGACCTGCTGCTGCTCGCCCGGCTGGACACCGGCCGCCCGCTCGCGGTCGAACCGGTCGACCTCACCGCACTGGTGGTGGACGCGGTCAGCGACGCGCACGCGGCCGGCCCGGAGCACCGCTGGCGACTCGATCTGCCCGACGTGGTGATCCGGGTGCCCGGCGACGCCGCGCGGCTGCACCAGGTGGTGGCGAACCTGCTGGCCAACGCCCGGGCGCACACCCCGCCGGGCAGCACGGTCACCACCGCGCTGCGCGCCGCGCCGGACGCCGCCGTGCTCAGCGTCGCCGACGACGGCCCCGGGGTGCCCCCGGAGCTGCTGCCCGAGGTCTTCGAGCGGTTCGCCCGCGCGGACACCTCGCGCTCCCGGGCGCACGGCAGCACCGGCCTCGGCCTGGCCATCGTGGCCGCCGTGGTGGCGGCCCACCACGGCGCCGTGGCGGTGGAGAGCTGGCCCGGCCGGACCGTGTTCACCGTGCGGCTGCCGGATCCCACCGCGGACCCCTAGACGAGTAGTTCCGAATCCCGGTCAGTGGTCGTAGGCGATCAGTGACCGGGTGACGGGTGCGCCGGTCTTGTTG
>NZ_JBSWCE010000056.1:0-29784 GCF_056780015.1 Micromonospora sp. R311 | reverse complement strand
GCGTACCTGCACGCGGTGGTGGTGCCGACGGCGGTCTTCGCCGCGCCGGAGGACTGGTCCGGCGGCACCGCCGACGGCGCCCTGCGACGCCGCATCGAGCGGGCCGGCACCGAGCTGGCCGACCAGATACAGCAGCGCCCACCCTCCACCGGCCCCGCCGACCCGTTCGCCCTCACCGGCACCTTCGAGGACCTCCTGGGCGGGCTGCGGGACGGCTGACCGCCCGGGCGGGATCCGGCACCGTGGTCGACGATGCCCGACCGGGGCAGCGGGCGGGTGCACCGATTGGCCGTTGACAGGCCCGTCCGGGGCGGGCTCACTGTCATGGAGCGCAGCACAGACTGTCCCTCGCCGCTGGCGCTCCGGCGCGGCCGTTCACCCACCGCCGGGCCGTGGATCCGCGAGCGCGAACTCCCGATCCGGCATGCCCACGCCGAGTCATGCCGCCGTCGGCTGATGCTGGCCTGCCGTTGCCGCGGCACGCTGGTGCTTCCAGTCCCGCGGCGAGACGCCATACGCCGCCTTGAACGTGCGGCTGAAGTGGGACGTGTTCACGAAGCCCCAGCGTTGGGCAACCGCCGACACGAGGGCGTCACGGCCGGCCAGTTCCCGGCGGCACTGCTCCAAGCGGCGTTGTTGGATCCACCGGCGCACCGTAATCCCATCCCGCTCGAACAGCTTGTGCAGATAGCGCACCGAGATGTGATTCGCCGCGGCCACACTTTCCGGAGACAGGTCCACGTCGCCAAGACGCGAGGAGATATAGCGCTGTATCCGGTGCATCAGCACGCCCTGCCCATCGCGGACGTCAACGGCCAGCGTTCCAGCCTGTTCCATAATCAGCGCGGCCAGCAGATCCGCCGTCGTTCCCGCAAGCCGCTCGCTGACACCGGGCACCAGCAGCGAGGCGCTGTCCGCGAGTCGGGCGAGAAACGGCGCGAGCAGCGCGCCCACCCCGCAATCCGTATGGATCGGCGAGGCGGTCACGCGGCGTAGGACATCCGACCGGATACCCACGGCGGTACGTGGCAGCCGGAACACCAGCGCACGGAAGCGCTCGGGCTGGTCAAGGACGTACGGACGGTCGGTGTCGCACACAAGGAGACCGCCCGGTTCCAGCCGGGTTTCCCGCCCGTCCTGAATCGCCAACGTGACTCCACTCAGTTGTTGGACGACGATGACGGACTCCCCCGGGCAGCGGGTGATCAGACGCATCGGGCGGACCACCCGCTGCGGATCGGCCTCGATCGCCGAGACTTGCAGAACCCCCACTTCGCCTGCGGTGATACTCGCCTGGAACGGCACCCCCCGCGCTACGGTGACGATGACGGGCGCCAACGACCGGCTCACCAACTCGTTCCAGCGCGCGAACTCCTCGTGGCGGGCGACATCGTCCCTGCTCACGGTCACGCTCACGGCTGGTCTCTCCCAGGCCGGATGCCCGCGCCCTGCCACCGTCCCGGCGTCTCGGGTGGGCTCAAGGACAGGCTTGGACATGGTGTGCTCCAAACGGTCCGTACAACAAGCTTGGGTATGCGTCAGTGGGCCAGTGCTTGGCTGTTGCGCCGCACCCGCCGTTCACGTCGATGCACCGGTCGTCGCCGCCAGCCGGGGGGGGGCAGGTGTCGTAGGTGTTGAGAGCCGAAGCAGGTCGGCGCCGGATGGTGGAGGACGGTCGGTGGTGGGTGCCGCCGCGGTCGCCCGTGACGACACCCACCGCGTGGATCAGGCCGTCGTGGCGGCGGTGACGATGATGTGCGTGACGGCGTCCGGACGGCTGATCATGGGCACGTGGGAGCTGCGTACTTCGGTGGTGCGGGCTTGGGCGCGGGCGGCCATGACCCGCTGAGCCTGCGGCGGGATGGTCTGGTCGTCCTTGGCGACGACGTACCAGCTGGGGATGGTCTTCCAGCCGGGCACGCCGGACGGGGTCAGCAGCGTCGACAGCGCGGCGGGCCGCTGGGCGGTGGCCATCACCGCTGCCTGCGCGGCGGGCAAATCAGCGGCGAACAGCCGCCGGAAGTGAGCTGGGTCGATGTAGCCGTCGGCATCGCCCTCCCCGGCACCGGGGAACGGGCGCAGGACGACGTGGTTGATCAGGTCGCTGTGGCCGCCGCCGAGGTCGTTGGCGGCCGCCACGGCCTCGCCTTCGTCGAGGGCGTACGCGGCGATGTAGACCAGGGCCTTGACGTTGTGGCTGCCGACGGCGGCGTTGGTGATGACCGCGCCGCCGTAGGAGTGGCCGACCAGCACGACCGGTCCAGTGATGGTGGACAGGAACGTGCGGAGGTACTCGGCGTCGCTGTGCAGGCCGCGCAGCGGATTGGCCGGGGCGTGCACCGGGTAGCCGCAGCCGAGCAGTCGCTTGGTGACCGCCGCCCAGCCGGACGCGTCGGCGAACGCACCGTGCACCAGCACGACCGTGGGCTTGCTCGCGTCCTGGCCGCTGGTCGATCTGCTGGCGGCGGCCGGGGCGGCCGCGACCAGCGGGACCGTGGCCACGCCGATCGCGGCGCCGGCGATCGCGCCCAGCAGTGGCCGGCGCGGCATGCGTGGCTCGCTCTGGTTATCGTTCATTACGGCATTTGCCTTTCGATGGGTGCGGGGGAACGGGAGGGCAGGCACGTCGGTGGGCCCGTTCGGCAGGGCCTGCCGCCGGGATGTGATTCAGCGCTTGAAGCTGTCGACGAACTCGAGCAGGTCGTCGCAGAGCTGCTGCTTGTGGGTGTCGGTGATGCCGTGCGGCGCGCCGGCGTACACCTTGAGGGTGGCGTCCTTGACGATCGCCGCGGAGGCGCGGCCGGCGGCCTCGATCGGCACGACCTGGTCGTCGTCACCGTGGACGACCAGAGTCGGCACGTCGAACCGCTTCAGGTCCTCGGTCAGGTCGGTCTCGGAGAACGCTTTGATGCAGTCGTAGGCGCTCTTGTGCCCGGACTGCATGCCCTGGAGCCAGAAGGCGTCCTGCATCCCCTGCGACACCTGTGTCCCCGGCCGGTTCGCGCCGAAGAACGGCCCGGCGGCGAGGTCCTTGTACAGCTGGGACCGATCCGCGATCGATCCCGCCCGCAGCCCGTCGAACACCTCGATCGGCGTACCGTTCGGGTTGTCCGGCGTCTGCAGCATCAGCGGCGGCACCGCCGAGATCAGCGCCGCCTGCGCGACCCGGCCGGTGCCGTGCCGGCCGATGTACCGGGCCACCTCGCCGCCGCCGGTCGAGAACCCGACCAGGGTGGCGTCCCGTACGTCGAGCGCCGTCAGCACCGCGGCCAGGTCGTCCGCGTAGTGGTCCATGTCGTTGCCGTCCCATGTCTGGGTGGAACGGCCGTGCCCGCGGCGGTCGTGGGCGATGACCCGGTAACCGCGCTCGGCCAGGAAGAGCATCTGCGCCTCCCAGCTGTCGGAGTTCAGCGGCCAACCGTGGCTGAACACGACCGGCCGGCCGGAGCCCCAGTCCTTGTAGAAGATCTGCACGCCGTCGTCGGTGGTCACGCAGCCCATTGAGGGCCTCCTTTTCTTGCCGTTACTGGGTGTGTCGGGATCAGGCGAAGCGGCGGACGAAGGCCAGGGCGCTATCGGCGACCTCCTGCCAGCCGCCGTCGACGGTGATCGAATGGCCGCGGTCGGCGATCTCCACGAACTCGGTGACGCCGTTGTTGCGCTGCTGCCGGTGGTACGCCGCCTCGGTGATCGCCCGCGGCACGGTGTGGTCCCGGGCCCCGGAGATGAACAGCAGCGGCCCGCGGTCGGGGTTCTCGGTGTCGACCTTCGCCTCGGTCCACGGGTTGAGGTTTGCCACCGCCGCCTGGAACAGCGGCGCGCCGGGCGCCGGCACGGCGAACGTCTCGTACAGGTACTTCGCCTCCTCCTCGCTTACCGCGTTGGCGAAGCCGTACCGGAACTGGTCGTAGGTCAGCGGCACCGCACGGTGCCAGTTCGCCGGGTTACTCAGCACCGGCGCCGCGGACCGCAGCGACGAGATCGGCAGCGGCAGCACGCCCTGGAACGGGGCGGGCGAGATCGCCACCGACGCCACCGACAGACCACGACCCGCGATGATGTTCGTCAGCAGACCGCCGAACGAGTGACCGATCACCGCCGGCTTACGGTCCAACCGAGCGATCACCGTGGCGTAGTGGTCGGCGACCTGACCGATGGTCTTGCCGGCGAACACCTCCGGGTGCGCGTTGGCCTCCTCGACGGTGTCCGGATCGTCGGGCCACCCGGGGGTGACCGCCGCGTAACCGGCCTGCTCGAACAGCAGGGCCCAGCGCTCCCAGCTGCTGGGCAGCAGCCACAGGCCGTGGATGAAGACCACCGGGGTACGCCCGGAAGCGTTCGCCCGCTCGATCTGCTCGACGGTGTGCGCCGGCAGTTGATGCTCCGACATGTTCCTTCTCCTTCGTGGGTGCGGGTGTCGTGGTGGTGGTGGTGGTCGGAAGGCTCGGCGTCAGCGGACCTGCAGGACCCGAGCGGCGGTGAGGACGATGTCGGCGACCGCGGTCGGCTGCGTGACGGTGACGGCGTGGGAGCCGGCGGTCTGGAAGGTGTGGAAATGGGCGCGGCGTGCCATGAACCACTGCGCGTCGGGATGCAGGCACCTCTCGTCGGCGGCGACCAGGTACCAGGACGGCAGCCGCCGCGTGGGCGACCGCGCCGGCTCGGTGAGGCAGGCCATCGCGGCGGGACGCTGGGCAACGCCCATCAACGCGCCGGCGGCCGACGGCAGATCCTGGGCGTACGTGTGGACGAACGATCCCGGGTCCAGAGCGACCTCCACCGCCCACGTACCGGTGTCGGTGCGGTAGGTGGGCGGTCGGAGCGACCCCGCCGACGGGGTCCGCGGAAGCCGGCCGGTGATCTCCTCCGCGCTCTCCCCCACGTCGAGCGCGAACCCGGCAGCGTGAACCAGGCCGACCGCGTTGTCAGCCTGGGCCGCGGCGTCGGTAATGACCGCGCCGCCGTACGAGTGGTCGACACCTGCCGGACCTGCCGGGCCACCGCCGACCACGACGACGCGTCGGTGAACAAGCCGACCACCACCAGCACCACCGCCAGCCTTACGGCGCCGATGGAAGTACCGGTCATGGCAAGCCCCTTCCCTGCTCGCCGCGGATCGCGGCATCCTTCGCTCTCGGGTGGGACCGTAGGCGCACCGCGGTGCGCAAACCGTGCGCAAACTCTGACCGGCTCACCCGCAGCGCCGTGGATGTAGATGACAAGGGGCAGCTGACCGGACAAGTCGGCCGGGCGCGCAATGCGGGCGCGACCCGTTCGCTGATCAGCTCCGCGGCGACCCGGCGTCGGGCCTTGCCAACCGCGTCCCCGGGTCTGACCGTGGTCAGCAGTGCCTTGGCCTGGCGGCGGACAGGCTCTTCTTCGCTCCACTGGGAATCAGCTCAGCAGCAGCTGGTGCAGCTGGGAGACCATCCGGGTGTGATCCTCACCGAGGGAGCGGCGTCGGTCGACCAGGATCCGCAGCAGAGCTAACTGCTCGTCGTTGACGACGGGGGGGCAGCCCGGGCCATCCGAATGCCGACCAGCGCAACGGAGTGGGGGTCGCTGGCGTCGGTCCTGCGTCCCTGCCCGGAGGCGAACACCCCCGCCCGGGCAGCTCACCGCCGCACCGTCCCCGCGGTAGCCGGCTGCGGTTCGCCACACCGTCAGGAACGTCTCCTGCAACACTTCCCGGACCAACTCCGGGTCCCGGCACCGGCGGCGCAGACGCAGCATCAACCACGGTGCGTTACGCGCATACAGCACGTCGAACGCCTCGCGGTCGCCCTTCCCGACGAGGCGCAACAGCTCCTCGTCGTCCACGTCCATCACACGCAAGGTTAGGACGCATCACTCGGCGAAACGGTTCTCTCCACCGCGCCACACGCATCGCGGACACCCATGGCGGTCTCCGTTCTCTACGCTGCTCCCATGGCAGCTCGCCGGACTCCGCTCCGACGTCACCTACCCCCGCGATCCCGGCACGGTCATCCACAAACGCCAACGCCCGCCGTGCCCGATCGCCTCGCCCGCAGTGAAGGACTCGGAGTGGATCGCTGAGTTCGCGGGCCGCGGCTGGCTGATCATCACCCGGGACCGCCACATCCAGGAACACCGCCTGGAAATCGCCGCCGTGCGAGAGCACCGGGCCAGGATGGTCACCCTGACAGCCGCCGACGCGGGCAGCGTCTTCGGCCAGTTGGAGGTCGTGATGAGCCGCTGGCGCGATATCGAGCGCTGCCTCGCCGAGCCGCCACCCTCCGTCTACGCGGCCACCCGAACCACAATGCGGCAGATCCCGCTGACCTGAAATGGTCGTGAACTGATCGTCTGGTTCCCCCGCCAACCGTCGCCGCGGCGGCTTGAATGGCGGTGTGCAGGTCGGCAAGGACGGACGGAGTTGGCGCATCGGCAGCGCCGCTGATGTGGTCTGGATCGCCGGTCACACCACCGCCGGAGTCTCGATCACCACCGCCATCCCGCCGATCTTCGACGCCTACGCCACCACGTACCAGCCCGACGACGTCACCGCCGGCGCCTACGAGCAGGCCCTGGTCAAGGACCTCGTCACGCACACTCCGGACCAGCCGTGGTGGCTGGCATACCTCGACACCGGCGCCCACGATGTCGTCTTCCCCCATGCCCCGCGAGTGTCGCTCTACTGGAACTGGCCGTACCTGCTGGTCGAGGCCGGCCCTGAGCAGGCCCTCACGTGGCGGACCGGTGGTCACATGCGCCACGCTCACGGCGCGCTACCCGATCTGTTCTTTCCCGCCGACCGGTCATGGCTGGTCTCCGCGCTCTGGGACGACACCTGGACCTGCCTCGGCGGCCCGGAACCACTGATCCACAACATCGAACGCGACCCCCGGGCCAACGCCCGCCGGGTCCGACCCGACGAAGACGCGCTGCCACCGGGGCTGACCCGCGAGTAACGACCAACGCCGACGCTGTCAGCCTCCCCGGGTCGGCGCGGCACGTCGCACGGGGGGCAATGCGGCGACACACGTGAAAGTGGCGGGGAGCAGCGCTTATGCACTTCCGCTGAGCTTCAGCAGGGGATCACAGCGACACGCCCGTGCGACCGGGGCAGGAGTTTCGGAACGAGAGAAGCCGCAGGTCATCAGTCTGCGGACACAAACGGAGCGTCGGGTTAGGAAACCGTTGCTCTATCCCCTGAGCTACGAGGGCGCGAGCGCCTAGTCTAGCGACCTGGGGGTTCACCTGGGGTGGCAGGGAGTGGCCCACGTTCACCCACGTCACCCGGACCCCTGTTCGCCCAGCCCAGGAGCACACCTGGAGCACACGAACCCCGGTTTGCGACTGGCGGTCGGCCGCGGTGACCCGCGTTGGCACCGGTTCACCCGGGTTGGCATCCGCTGGAGAGCACACACCGCGCACATCATCGGAGATCATGATGTGCGCTCCCTCGGCCCGGGATCCAAGGGCCGGGAACCGGACCGCGGTGACCGACGCCTGTCAGCCTCGGCCTCCCCCAGCCGAAGACTCCGACGAGGCAGCGCCACGAGAGGCGCGACGCCCGGCTCAACGTCGAAAGGCCGCTATGGCTGGGTCGTGTCACGCCAAGCGCTGGTGAGTTCAGCAACGCTAAAGTACCGGTCCTCGGGCACCTTCTGTGTCGCGCGATCCACGACATCACGCTGACGGGCGGACCCTCGCCAGCCCGCTGGGGAGTCAAGCAGGTGCCCGACCATGCGACCGAGGGTGTAAACGGTGGTGCGCTGGTCGATGACAGCACCGCGAACGAACTCCTCGGGCGCCATGTAGCGGCGAGAGCCGGGCAACCGATCGGCGTCGAGGACGAATGGGCCGGGCCGGTACTCATCCATGTCGATTAAGCGCATCCGGCGGGCGACGAAGTCGTACAGGAGACAGCCGTCGTACAGGTCGACCGCGACGAACCCAGCGGTGACGACGGCCTGGTGCGCGTCAAGAATCGTGTCGACGGCTGCCTCCACCTCGCCGATGGGAAGCTGCTGGAACCGGGCCAGCGCCGCACGGTCCGACCCGTGGACGGTGGCTCGGTTCAGGACGCTGCCGTCGTGCCACGGGTACACCAGCACCGGTCCGTCCGGGCCATCGAGGATCTGTTCGGGGCCGACGGTCGCCGGGTGCGCGACTACGTCATGCAGTCGGCTGGCCCGCGCCGGCGAGAGCCGGGCTTCGCGTGTAGTGGCACGCTTTACGAACCAACGCCGCCCCATCACCTCGATGCCGTGGGACAGGCAGCCAGAGCCCTGTGCGTCGAAGATCACGAACGCGGACGACAGTGGCAGGTCGAGCACCGATCTAACCTACGGCAAACAGCTGGCCCTGGGTTGACTACTCAGGGTGGGCGGCCCGCAGAGGCTACCGCGCCTTGCGCGGCTAAACGGATGGTTGACACGATCGGGGCCCACTGCCCTTCGCGCGCATCGCGGCAACCCGTCAGCCCACAAGACGACGCCGCCATCTGAGATGATCAGCCGTTGCCGAATTGTAGGAGTGGCACGTCGTACAACGTGGGATCGGGGACCCGGCGCATTGTCGGCGCGGCAACCTCCATAACCAACATTTCGGTGAGGAACTGGACGGTGGCGGCAAGCAGGTGGCTGGTGTGGCCGGTGGCGCTGTGTTCCTTGAGGCCGACGCTGAGGTGGATGTGCGGCAGGATCCGGTCCTCGGCCTCGTCGTAGGCGATGGTGCCGCCGCCGAGTGCTTCGACGTTGGACAGGTGCACGCGGTCCCACACGGGTGCCTGGGGGTTGTCGAGGCGTTGGCATGTGCCGACGATCTCGACACTGCTGAAGCCGGCGATGAAGACGGGGATGTAGCCGTGGCGGATGCCGTTGATGCGGCAGGCGTCGGCGAGGGCTGTGAAGAAGTCCTCGCCGTGGTCGAACGTGACGCCGATCATGCGGCCGGGCGTGAGGTCGTGGCTACGCATGCTGCATCTCCGGCTGTTGGCTGAGGGCCGGCCAGGGCCAGCGGGCAGGATCGCCGGTGCCGCAGGCGGCGAATGCGGCGGCGATGATCTCGGGCTCGGCGCCGGCGGCGAGAAGGGTGTGCAGCAGGATGCGCGCCTTGTAGGGGTCGAGGAAGCCGGCGCCGACGAGCCCTCGGCGCTGCAGGTCGCTCTCGGAGCCGGGGAAGGCGTAGGTGGACGCCAAGACCGGTCCGGCACCAGTACGGGAGGCGAGCACGACCGGGATCCTCGTCGCGAGGGCGGTGAGCTTCTCGACGAGGCGTTGAGGTACGTGGCCGACGCCGAACCCCGCCACGACGAGGCCGTCGAGCCCGTCGGCGCCGGCGAGGAGGGCGCCGTCGTCGCCCAGGGATACGGTGTACAGCCCGACTCGTGGAACCCGGGTGACCGTCTCCAGCGGCACGGTCAGGCGGTGCGGTGGGTGGGTGAGCAGCCGTACTGTGCCCTCGACGACGTGGCCGAGCGGGCCGGTGTTCGGCGAGCGGAAGGCGCCGCCGCTGGTGGAGTGCGTCTTGCGGACGTGCCGGGCGGCGTGGATCTCGTCGGCGAAGACCACGAGGGCGCCAAGGCCGCGGGCGGCGGGGCTGGCGGCGGTGCGGATCGCGGCGAGGATGTTCGCGGGTCCGTCGGCGCCGGCAATGGTGGGGTTGCGCATCGCACCGGTGACTACAACCGGCGCCTTGCCGGTGTGCAGCAGGTCGAGCAGGTAGGCGGTTTCCTCGATGGTGTCGGTGCCCTGGGTGACCACGACGCCATCCATACCGTCGGTCGCGGTGCGGTCGGCGATCAGTGCGGCCAGCGCCGTGAAGTCGTCGAAGCTGAGCGAGGCGCCCGGCAGTTGGCGGAGAGTCTGGACGTGCACGTCGATACCAGTCTCGGCCAGTCCAGGTACGGCGGCGATGAGCTCCTCGGCGGTCAGGTTCGGCACGACGCCGCCAGCGTCGCTGCCGGCGGTCATGGCGATTGTCCCGCCGAGGGAGAGCATCAAGACCGATGTCGGCTTCTCCGCCACCGCACCTCCTCGTCCGTGCCTGTGTGCCTGCGGCAGCCTGTCACAGTTTCTGAGTGAAGCGAAGGCTCAAGGGAGGCTGGCCAGGTAGCGGCAGGCTGCGTTGATCCCGTCGGTGGTCAGTAACCGGCTGCGCGGTCGGATCATCCCTTCGACGCCGACGGCGGCCAGCTCGGTGCAGCGTCGACGCAGCCAGGGCCATTCCAGGCCGAGGTACTCGGCGAGGATTCGTAGGCGGCGGGTGGACCGGCCCGATGCGGTGATGGAGCCGGCTTGGCCGCCGCGGGCAACGTCGTCGTAGCGGCGTAGCGCGGTACGGCGATCGAGGGCGTCGACGTGCCAGAGTCCGTCGGCGCGCACCCAGTTGGCGAGAATGACCTGCGTGTGTGGGGTCAGCACGAAGCCTTCGACGGTGGCGTACGCCGGGTCTGGACTCACGTGCACGGCGATGCGCAGGGATTCCATGAACGCTGCCGAGAGCAGCAGCAGGATGCGTTCCGCGTGGGGGCTGCCCCGCACGGCGGTTTCTGGGATGCAGAAGACGCGGGCGGCCGGGGCGGTGGGTGTGGTGAAGCGTTCGCTCGTGGCGTGCAGATAGTCGATCTTGTGGCGGAAGAGCAGCCAGGTACTGGCTTCTTCGCCGTACTGCTCGCGGGTCCAGAACACGGGCTGGTCGGTCGCGGCGTCGAGGCGGTGGCTGATGTAGCGGGCGCAGAAGTCGGAGCCAAGCCACATCTGGCTCAAGGTGTTGAGGTCGGCGGCGACGTTGCGGCTGACTGCGGAGCCGGGTAGTTGGGCGTAGCGGCGTAGTTTGGGGACGCTGTTGGCGAGCGCGGCATCATCGGCCAGGAGAGCGTCGTCCATGCCGCACAGGGCCCACAGGACGCCGATGGTGAAGGCGTCGAGGCGGTATGCCGGTACCGCCAATCCAAGGGTGGGCGTTGTGGCCACGGCGAGGATGGGCTCGTCGCCGGCCAGCAGTTCCGTCGCCACGAGATCGCGCAGGCCGAAGGCGGCGGCGTGGCCACCGTTGAGCGTCCGTGGGTAGCGGGCGGCGTGGCGGCGGTCTTGGACGGGAATGCTGGTGAGGGTCAGGGTCGTAGCGGGTACGGCTCGGCCGTATGGCAGGGTCAGCAGTCGGTCAACCGGCCATGCCGGTGGGGGCGCCGTGAGTTGCACACCCGGCAGCGCTGATGCCCAATCCGCCGCCGCACCAGTGGCGATCTCACCCGGTGAGGCGGCGAACGCGGATGCCGTTGGCGTGGTGCTGCGCCGCTGCTGGGAGACGGCGGCGCGCACCGCGCGGGCGGTGGCGGCCACGGCGGCACGCTCCTGGTGTCGCTCCAGTTCGACCAGCGGAAGCAGGTTGGTGAGCGCGCCTCCTGCGGCGAGCGCGGTGTCGCAGGCGGTTGCGAATTCCGGGGTCGGCCAGCGCAGGGCCTTCTCGATCTTCGCGATGAGATCCGAACTGACGTGCAGGTGCTCGCCGAGCCGCGCTTGTGACCAGCCGCGCTGTTCTCGCCATGATCGCAGCTGGGCGCCGAAGTAGTGCTTGGCGGAGGTGTGGGGTGTGAGTTCGCGTGGAGTCTGGGCCATCCCAACCTCACGGAATGCGCCGGCCGTGTGCCCGGTTCGGAGGGCGGATTCGGCGGTCGCTTGGTAGCGATCGGTGTCGCCCACGGTACACGGTGCACACGGCGATGTCCGTCCTACCTCACCATCGCTGATCAGGTCGGCTGCGCGGCGGTGATGCTGACGGCGGTGGCGAAGATCTCGGTCATACGGCGGCGTAGCTCGTCGTGGTCGACCAGTGTGATGGCGGTCTGGAAGCTGTCCCTTGCTTGGGCGAGCTGTTCGGCCTGCAGGCGCAGATGGGCGGTGAGAAAGTCGCGTACCTCGGCTGGCGCGGTGGAGGCGACGCGTGCGGCGTACAGGACGGTGAGCGGGAAGGCCCAGCAGGCGTGGAGGAAGCCGAAGGCGGGTCGTTCGGTGGCTCGCCAGGGTGAGTAGAAGTGCCGGTCGTCGGGGATGGTGACGTGGCAGGCGACCAGGGCGTCGTTGAGCCAGTTGTGGCCGGCTTCGTGGATGAGGTCGCGGGCGAGGACGATTGGGTGGTTGGTGTAGTCGGCGAAGACGGTGCCGGGCAGGCGGGTGATGGTCCAGCTGAGCAGGGTGTCGTGGAGCGTCTTCCGTTCGAGGAGGCAGATGATCGGCGCGTGGTCGCGCAGGAGCGTGCCAAAGCCGGCGCTGACTGCCGCCGCGAGCCCGTTCCGCACTTGCTCCAGGGCGGGTGGGCTGGCCGGCGTCGTTTCGGGGTTGATGACGTAGTAGGGCGTGGCGGCGAGGGCCGAGCGGCGCAGTTGCTCCGGCTTCGGGTTGACCACAATCGGGATCTTGTCACCAGGGTCGGTGCGTAGGCGGGCGGTGTCGCTGGCCGTGGCGTGGCGGTACCAGGCCAGCAGCGTGCCGTCGGCGGATCGTGCCGCGGCTTCGGCACCTTCAAGCCAGTGGTGGGCGAGGGCGTAGCTGAGCGGGGTGCTGGCGGGAGCGTTCGTGCCGAGGACGCGGTGGATAGCGGTGGTGCGTCGCCGGCGTAGGTCGGTGGTGGCCGGCAGGCTGAAGAGGTCGTCAAGGGGCGGCACCGGCTGTTCTCCTTTGCGCCGTGGTCGGCGCCTGGTGCCGGGGCGGGGCCCGGCACCAGGCGAGGACGGACGGTTACTGCTGGCCGGTGGAGCTGTCTACGTTGTCCGCGGGAGGCCAGCCGGTGGTGGATACGTTGGAGGTGTGCGCGGTGACCTGGACGGTGGTGTCGTCGCCGCGGAGCTGGTCGACGGCGGTGAGGAAGTCGTCGTAGGGCGTGGGTGTGTCCACGATGTGCTCCTTGTCTGGGTGTCTCGGAAGTCAGGGCTGCTGAGGGCGGTGAGCGGCGGCGGGCTGCGGGCGCGCGGTGGCACTGGCGTTCACCGTTCGGCGATGAGCCAGCTGATGAACTTGCGGGACCGTCCGGAGCTGACTGGTTCGGTGCCGTGGGTCAGTTGGGAGCCGTAGACGATGGCGTCGCCAAGGCGGGGACGGACGGTCCAGCGGGTGCGTGGTAGGTCGCGGAACCAGGCGGAGGAGTTGTCGGCGCCGTCGTGGATGAGCGACATGCCGGGTACGTATCCGGCGGCGCTGGCCGGGTCGGTGCTGGCCCAGATGTCAGGGGCTCCCGTCGTCTCGACGTAGAAGTCGCCTCCGGCATCGGCGTGACGGATGGGGATGCCAATGCCGCCGATCTGGCGGGGCCAGGTGTGGGGGTCGGGGGCGATGCCGTCGGCGTGCGGGGTGATGTGCTGTCCGGTGCGGTACTCGACGTAGGTCCAGGGACGCAGCGCGGTCACCGACGGCATGGCGCGGCGGATGGTCGGCATGGCGCGGTTCGTCGCCCGGTCGAGGATGGCGGTCACCGATGAAGGCAGCTCGGTGATCTCGATACGTCCGGCTGGTTCGTAGACCGCCATGGCCTGCGCGGCGGTCAGGCCCGGGATCTCGTGCATGGTGGTGGTACGGCCGCAGTCGAAACGGCGCGTGCCGGCCGCGGCAAGGATCTCGTCCATGGCTGTCGCGAGCTGTTCGACGTCGGTAGGGCTCAGGAAGCCCTCCACGCTGTGGGTGGTCAGGGTTTCGGCTACGTGGATCATGGCGTCCGTCCTCCCGGGGTGGGCGGGCTCAGGGGCGGCATTCGCAGTCGGCGGGCGCGGTGCTGGCGATGTCGGCGAGTGCGGTGGTGACGGCGGTGACGGCGTCGTCGAGGGCGGCGAAGTAGGCGTCCCAGCCGGCCGTCGGGGCGAGGGAGAGCCCGAGGACCGGGTACTGGCGGCTGGTGGTCTCGCATGTCAGCCGGTCCCGACCGACCAGCAGCTGGCAGGCGGCCGGCAGCACCTGTCGCGCTCGAGTGTCCAGCCGGCAGAGAACGGCGCTGAGCCGGGCGGACTCGGTACGGTGTCGCGGGAGAACGCCGACATGCAGTCCGACCGGTGCGAGGTCGAGACCCGTGTACCGGTGGCCCTGACAGCTGTCGTAGGTGACGTAGCCTAGGCGCCGGGTGAGCAGGTCGACCAGCGGCCAGACGGCGGGTTCGATGCCGTCGCGCCACTGGGGATGGTGGGGGTCGAGGTCGTCGGCCGGGTGGGTACCGGCCAACCCGGCGCTGTTGATGTTGCCGTGATCGCTGTGCCGCAAGGTGGCCGCCGGTCGGGGTCGGCTGGGGTCGTCCCAGCGGGCGAGGAAGCCAGCGACGTCGGGCATGGAGTTGGGCCGGCGGGGGCGCCATGGCACCGCGCGGCATGAGGCGCCGCCGGGTCGGTGGGGTTCGGCGAGGAGAGCTGCGACGCCGTCGACCAGACGCATTCGGTAGGCGCAGTACTCATCGTCGCCGTCGGCGTGCCGGTGCGCCCGCCACCGGGTGGCGACGCAGCCGCCGCCGCAGGTGTCGCGGTACCGGCAGCTCGCGCACTTGGCCATCAGCGACCGGCCCACCTCAAGCAACGGCAGGCGGCGCTGCGCGTCAATGATGTCGGCCTCCTCAGGAGCCCCCGGCAGGCCGGTGAGCTGGGCCTTCGGCGCCGGTAGCTCGTCGCAGCTGCCCATGCGCCCGTCGGGGTAGGCGGTGAAGACGTGGTCACACTTGGCGTCGGAGAAGTGGCAGATGGCCGCCGCTGCGCCGGTGAGCCGGTGGATGGTCGACACCGCGGGTTCGAGCTTGATGCGCCGGAACAGGCCGCTGCCGATCCAGTGCGCAGTCGCGCTGAGGGCAAAGGACGCGTACTCGGCAGGCGTGATCGCCCAAGCCGGCCCGGAGCCACCGGTGAGGGCCGCCTGTTGCAGATGGCGGCTCGCCGGCACCCGTGCACCAGCGAGCCGGGTCGGGGCGGCGACGGTGGCGTCGAAGCAAGGTACGAGGTTGACGGCGCGCACGGCGGCAAATCTGACGAGATGGTCGAGGATCTCGGCGGCGCGGCCGAGCACGGCAGAGGTGACGACGCTGATGACCCCGACGTGCCTGCCGCGCGCGGCGAGCAGGCGCAGGGCGGCGGCGACGCGGTCGTATGTGGGCTGGGCGTCGTAGCCGACGCGCCAGGCATTGCCGGCGACGTCGCCGTCGAGCGAGATCCCGATTTCCAGCCCGGGGTAGTGCGTGTCGATGAGGTCCAGCCAGCTGTCGTCGAGAAGGAGGCCGTTGGTCTGCATTGAGACGCGCACGACGTTGGGTTGGGCCGCAAGCCGGTCAAGTATTTCGGCGAAGGCGGCGCGGCCAATCGTCAGCGGCTCGCCGCCGTGCAGCTCGACGGCGACGGGGCGGGCACCAAAGATCGCGGTCAGCCGGGCGGCGTCGTCGGCTGACAGTCGTGCTCCGCTGGGAGCTTCCTTGCGCTTCTCGTAGCAGTACAGGCAATCGATGTTGCAGGTCTCGCCGCGCAACTTGAGTATGACCGATACCGGGCGGCGGTCGTCGGCGGACAGGGGCCGGTACATGGCCTCCGGGGTGGGGGTGGCCGCGGGCATGGTTAGCCTCCCTGGCGGTTCGCCCGGTGCCAGCCGGTGAGCTGGCCGGGGGTGAGGCGGATGCGTTCGTCGCCGCGGCGCAGGAACCAGCCGTCGGTGTAGCGCTGGGGCAGCCAACCCAGCCCGCAAGTACCGGCCGGAGGCGGCTCTTCGGCGGTGGCGCTGTCCGGCCAACACCGAAGGAGTGCGGCGGTGACCCGCCTCCGGACGGACGGGAACCAGGACGTGTCCTCGGCGCTCCAGGACGGGATGGGAAGTGACGGTGGCGGGCCGTCGTTGATTCGACGCCAGAGGGCCGGCAGCCACTTGTCGCCGAGCAGCGGTTGGTCCGCCGCGACCACGTCGAGGCCGAGAAGGCAGATCTCCACCTGGCGGCGTACCACCTCGGCCTCGGCATACAGGTGATCGGTGGTGAGTCCGAGGAGGTCTTCGACAAGACTGAGGACGTGCTCGACCCGGTCCGCCACGGCCCAGTGCCGGTAGCCGGCTACGTCGTCGCCGGTGACGACCGGCTGCCATCCCGTCAGCGTGTACCGCCGTGCGGTGCGCAGCCGGGTCAGTTGCCCGAGGGCGGCGCGGACCTGCCGGAAGCGCTCGACGTCGTCGAAGCGCACGTCGAAGGAGCCCAGCATGCTCCGCAGCGGTTCGATCATGGCGGGGGTACACGCGGCGAGGTCGACCCGTACGCCGTCCACCAACCGCGAGCGCAGCGCGGGGGGCTGGTCGTGGAAGACAACGCGCAGGTCGATGTCGCTGCGGGCGTGGGCTAGGCCGGCACCCAGCGCGCCCTCCAGCCAAACCTCGCTGACCTTCGGGTCATCGCAGAACTCGGCCGCGACCCGGGCAGCGATCCTGGCACGGATATCGACTGCGCTGGTCACCGGTCCTCCTCCCGTCCCCCAAGCAGGGCGGTGCGCAGAGTCTCGGCCGTCCAGCGGTCGAGGACGCCCCGCACGTCCGGGCGCTGCGCTCCGATATGCGGGGTGAGGAGCAGGTTGCGCGGCTCACCCGGTCCTGTGAGCGAGCCGACGTGTTCGGGGTCGATCGCGTCGATGGCCAGGCCGCTCAACGTGCCGGCGTCGAGGGCGTCCAGGCAGGCTGGCAGGTCGAGGGTCTCCATCCGCCCGGCACAGATCAACGCCGGGCGGCGCCGCCCGGCATGGGCCAGCCAAGCCGGACCGAAGACCGCTCGGGTGGTTTCACGCAGCGGCAGCGCCACGACGTGCAGATCTGCCCAACTGGTCAGCAGCTCAGCGGGGCGTTGGGGCAGGTTCGGCGGGCTGGACGGCCATGCCGCGTACGCCACGTCACTTACCGCCGAGCGGAGCGCCTGCCCGATGGCGAGACCGACGGGCCCAGCGCCCCAGATCGCGAGGTGCTGCTCGGCCAGGGGACGTCCAAGGCAGGCGGCCTTGAGGTGACGGCCGGCGGCGAGGCCGTTGTGCCCGAGTGCCGCACGGCGGCTGAGGCTCAGCGCGGCCAGCAGCGTCCATTCGGCGACGGCCGCGGCGTTCGCGGTCGGGTTGCGATGCAGAGTGATGCCTCGGGCCGCGAGTGCGAGATGGTCGATGTTGTCGGTGCCGGAGCCCGGTCGAACGACATGTCGCAGCGCCGGCAGGCAGGCGAGGTGGTGGGCCGACAGCCGGGTGCCGGAACGCATGACGGCCGCAACCGCCGGGTGGGATACCGCCGGTAGCCGGTCGAGTACCTCGACGCGCACTCCGGGCAGCGCCTGGGTCAGCCGGTGAGGGTCGGCGCTGCCCTCGACGACCACGACGGTGGTCATGCGGACCGCCGGTACAGGCCGAAGGCGAGGTCGCCGTCGCCGTCGCCGACGAGGACCTCAACCGGCGTCGGCGTGCCGAAGTAGTCGTCGCAGGCGCGCTTGACGCCGGGCAGGCCGTCCCAGGCCTTCGGGTTGACTACGGTGTCGGCGTAGTCATCGATGATCAGTGCACCGAGGTGACTCAGGCGGGGAACGCAGTGGGTGAGCGAGACGTAGATGGAGTCGTAGAAGTCACCGTCCAGGTAACCGAACGCGATCGTCTCGGGCATCTGGTCGGGCAGGGTGTCGGCGAACCAGCCGGGATGGATGACCGGACCCGGTTTGTGCCAGGCGGCGTGAGTGGACACGACGTCCGCCGGCGTACTCACCAGTTCGCCTTCACCGAGGTGGTTGGAGTCCCGATCACCGGGGGCCGGCAGGCCCGCGAACGAGTCGTAGACGTGGATCGGCCGATCCTTGTCGCCGAGTTCGTCGAGTACGGCACGCATCCACAGCGCCATGGCGCCCCGGTAGCAGCCGACCTCCACAACCGCCCCCTCGACGCCGTCTTTCACCATGTGCCGCAGCTGGGCGGCGATGGCGGTCAGCCGGTCGGCGTCAACGGTGTTGGCATGCTCGGCGAGCAACCAGCTGCGAAGCGCGGACAGGTGCACGGTCATCGCGGTCACCACCGGTCCACAAGACAGTCGCGGCGGTCCTGGCCGAGCGCGTCGAGCAGGTGCGGCACCACGCGCGGCAGAAGGTACTTACTCGCCAGCGCGGTCACCGGCACCCACTCGAACCCGACGTGGTGGGGGTCGGGCGGGTCGGGCATGCGGGGTGCGGCGTCGTCGAGGGGGTCGGCGAGGAAGTTGAATTGGACCTTCTGCACGTCGCCGAACTCGCCTTGCCAGGCCTCGGGCACGTACTCGACGACGAACAGCAGTCTGCGCGCCCGCACACGCAGCCCGGTCTCCTCGGCGACCTTGCGGCACACGGCGTCGCGCAGGCACTCTCCCTCGCGGGCCTTGCCGCCGGGAAGGTTGTAGTGGAAGCCTGCGGCGTCGTCGTAGGACAAGAGCAAGACGTGATCTGCGCGCATGACGGCGGCCTTCACCGACACGCTGATCCGCGGCAATGGGGGCATGTGGGATCTCCTGGTCGAGGGGTCGGACGCAGGGCTCAGACGCGGGCGTAGGGATCGCCGATCGCCAGCAGCTCGCCCACGGTGGCCAGCGGCACCGTGCCCGGCGAGCCGCTGCCAGCCAGCTCCGCGGCGACGGCGCGCATGCCCGCCAAGGCGGCGCGGCTGAGCTGGTTGGCGTAGATGCACATGGCGAACCCGGCCCGGCCCAGCTCTTGCCATCCGAGGTGGGCAAAGGCGGTCGGCACGGTCACCAGCGGGGTCGGTGCGCTCCATTCCCGCGCCGTGCGCAGCGCCTCGTCTCCTGAGACGTCACGGGAGTGGATCAGTACCGCGTCCGCGCCGTTCGCGGCGTAGTACCGGGCCCGGTCTAGGGCGTGGGAGAAGGGTGCGCCGGCGATCAGCGCCTCCGTGCGGGCGATGAGCACCAGTTCGTCGCTGGCCCGGCGCATCTCTCGCAGCTGGTACGCGACGACATCGACGTCAGCCAGGCCCTGAGTGCGGTGGGTGCTGAAGCTGTTGCACTTCGGGTAGGCGCTGTCCTCCAGGCACAGCGCGGCAGCGCCCGCGCGGGCCAGGTCCAAAGCGCAGCGGCGGGCGGAGTTCTCGGACCCGCCGGCGTTGTCGACGTCGACCACCACGGGCAGGTGGGCGGTGCGCCCGACGGCGAGCACCACGTCGCACAGGTCACGCACCCCGAGCACGTTCGCGTCGGCGAGGCCGGCGGCGGCGGAGACCTCCAGGCTGCTGACCCACAGTGCGTCGAAGCCAGCACCGGCGGCGGCGTTGGCGGCAAGGGCGTTGACTGCGCCGACCGCCCGGACCGGGGCGCCGGTACCCGCCATCAGTGCCCGGCGCAAAATGTCAGCGGTCACCGGCCACCGCCTCCGTCGCGGGATCGAATGGCGGCACGAGGTCATGCGCGATGAGGGCCTGCCAGACCTGGTCCAACACGCCGCCGGGGCTCGCGCTGGCGTCGATGTGTGCCACTTCGCCCAACAGCGGATAGGCGGCCGGCTCGCTCACGATCTCGGTGTAGACCTGACGCACTCGGGCCTGCACGTCCAACACGTCCCAGTCCGCCCGGACCGCGTCGCCCTGCCGGCCGTGCGCCCGCTGCAGCGAGTCGCGCGGGTCCAGATCGAGCACCAGCGTCAGATCAACCGGCTGGGTAATGCCGGCGGCGAGCCGCTCGTAGGTCTCCCCCGGCTTCATGTCGTGCTTGACGGCGAAGAACGCCAGCTCGCTCACCAGCCAGCGGTCGCTGATCACCGGGCGGTTGGGCAACGCCGGCCGCACCAGCCGCGCGAGCGTCGCCGCCTTGTCGGCCACCAGCGCCTGCAGGTACCGGTCCCGGTTGTCCGCCGACGGCTGGTACTTACCCTTCACGATGTCGGCGGCCGCATCAGCGGCCAGGAAGTTGCTGGTCAGGACGCACAGGGGTGTCACCTCGTAGAGGCCTTCCCAGAGCCGGAACAGGCCCTTGCGCACCGTGGTCTTCCCCGTGCCGTCCAGGCCCTCGATCACGATGAACGGAAACCGCTGCATCACTCCACCTGCCCCGCGCCGGTACCACCGGCGTACTTCGTGAACCGACCCCGCCACGGCACCGCCATCGACACCAGGTCGACCAAGCGCAGCTCGCCGAGTTCCTCCAACAACGCCGGCATCCGTCGCTCGACTGCGACGCTCGCCGCCAACGCGCGGCAGTACGCCATCCGCAAGCCGGCCTCAGCGACTCCGCCTGCTCGCAGGTGTTCCTCCAACACGCGGATCGCCATACCAAGCGCGACAATGCCGGCTGCCTCCTCCAGCACCATCCGCGCTATTGATGCAGTGCTGGGTTGCAAACTGCGGTGATGCACACCGCGATGGCGGATGATCGCAAAGAACCCGACCCACCAGGCCGCCGCGCCACAAACAGCCGCTAGATCGGCAGCCACCACCTGGTCGACCCCATCCATGATCAGCTCGTTGGCCCGAGCCATTGCCGCAGGTCTGAGCACGTTCGTTGGACCTACTGGATACGCATAGCGCGCTGGAAGGTCCAGCCACGGACGAAGTCCGGCGTCATCGATGTGACTGGACACGGACGCTAGGTTTGTGAACTCAACGGCTGCCAACGCCGCTGCGAGTCCAACACCGTGGACGTCCGGCAAAGGGGTGTTCGATGCAATCGCCTCTCGCCACTCGGAGAGATGCAGGTGAACCCGCTGTACTTGGAGGCCGTCACCGACCGTCAGCCACATGCGGTGCAGGGGTACTGCTGAAGTAGGTCGTAACTGAGGTGAGGCAGGCACGGATTCTCCTCATGCAGGATCGGGCGGCCGACTAACGGCAGCAGCCGCACGTCGATTGACGCAGACTTAGTTACAGAGAGCCAGGAGGCGCATGCGGACAGAAGAACTTGTCCGCATGCCCGAACAGGTTGTCCGCATTCGGCGAGCTCACGGGTGAGTCATGCAACCACGCAGTTGTTCTTGGTTGCGCCCCGCTGAACACTGAGTGACCCTATGTACGAGATACCAACGCTGCTCGATGCCATCGTCACGCGAGCAGCCCGAAAGGCGGTGTCATGGGCCAGGCCCCGCGGGCGCTCCAGCCATCCCTGTTCGAGCGCCACTTCTTCGGCGCCGAACTGCGTCGGCTGCGCGAACGCGCCAACCTCTCGTAGGCGCGGCTCGGCATCATGATCCTTTTAGGGGTCCTAACAAAATGATCTTTGGGCTTGCCGTCCCTTGTAGAGGGTGATCTACGATGTTGGTTCGTGAGGCGTGGTGAGCAGCCGCCGTGGATCGTGCCGGACGGGCTGTGGCAGCGCATCGAGCCGTTGCTGCCCAGACCTGAGCGCAACCCACGGCACCCGAGACGTAAACGGATCCCGGACCGGCAGGTGCTGTGCGGGATCCTGTTCGTGCTGCACACCGGTATCCAGTGAGAGTTCCTACCTCAGGAGCTGGGGTTCGGCTCGGGGATGACCTGCTGGCGGCGCTTGGAGGAGTGGAACCGGGCCGGCATGTGGCAGCGGCTGCACGAGCTGCTGTTGGCCGAACTCCAGGCAGCCGGGAAGCTGGACTGGTCCCGCGCCGTGATCGACTCCTCCCATGTGCGGGCCGCCCGACGTGGCCCAAAGCGGGCCGAGCCCCGTCGACCGCGCCCGCCCGGGCTCGAAGCACCACGTCCTGACCGAGGGCGCCGGCATCCCCCCTGGCCGTGTCGCTGACCGGCGGCAACCGCCACGACGCCACCGAACTGCTCCCGCTGATCGACAAGATCCCGCCCGTACGCAGTCGGCGCGGCCGACCCCGCCGGCGCCCCGACCAGCTCTTCGGCGACCGCGCCTACGACCACGACAAGTACCGGCGGGCAGTACGGGCCAAAGGCATCCGTCCACGCATCGCCCGCCGCGGTCAACCCCACGGATCCGGACTCGGCACCATCAGGTGGGTGGTCGAGCGCACCATCGCCTGGTACCACGGCATGCGACGCCTACGCATCCGCTGGAAACGCCGTGACGACATCCACGAGGCCTTCCTCGCCCTCGCCACCTGCATCATCACGTACCGACACGTCACCCGGCTTTGTTAGGACCTCTTAATCGACGTACCCGAACCGGCTCTGCCGCCCCGACAGCCTGACGCCGCAACCCCAGCCCGACCCGCCACCCAAGCCCGGCGTGTCACCAACACCGCGAACGTTTGTGGTCAGAGCACTAGTTCCGGGTGTGGGGCTGCGGGCAGCGATCAGGGAACCAAGCACAGTTCCCGCGGCCAGGCAGGCCAGCAGCGCTATGACAGCGGCCATCGTGAACTCGCCCCAGTTCAGGTCGACCCAGAACTACACACCCAACGTGTTGTGCTGCTCGGCAGTCATGAGGCACTGCCAGATCAGCGCCAGCGAGGCGAAGCCCGGTATCGCGACCGCGACGGCGCGCCGCACCGGCGGCACCTCAACCTCCACCCGGTCAGCCGCTGCGGGGTCGGCGGCGCCGGCGTCCGCAGCCCCGAGCACGGCGGCGGACGCGGGCTCGGGCAGGACCGTCGGGAGGATGCCCGTGTGCGCCGCAAGGATGTGGGCGAGCTGGGGTAGGCGGGCGCTGCCGCCGACGCAGTAGACGCCCGCAACGTCGGTTACGGTGAGCTCGGCTGCCGTAATCGTCTCCTCGACCAGCTGGGCCACCCGTCGCAGCACCGGTCCGGCCGCGTGCTCGAGCATGGCGGTGTTCGCGACCACGGGTGGCCGGTCGGGAAGCGGCACCGTGACGGCCGAATGAGCGGCCAGAGCCTCCTTCGCCGCGCGGACGCTCTCCCCCACCGCCCACTGCCCGGTACCCTCGCCCGGCGCGTCCAGAGCGCCGGTGAGGGCGGCGGCCAGGGCGCGGTCGATGGCAGTGCCGCCGGCGGACGCGTCGGCGAGAGTCGCGAGAACTTCAAAACCCGCGGGGCCGCGTCGCAGAACAGTCACCTCCGCGCCCGCGCCGAGGTCGCAGATGACGATGAACGACCCGACCGGCAGGTGCACACCGGTGGCCAGCAGATGCCCGGCGACGCCCACCGGAGCCTCCACCAGACGCGGCTGGGACAGTCCAGCGCGGTGCGCGACCTGCCGCATCCAGGTGCGCCGCCTCGGACCCCAGCCCGCCGGCACCACCAGCCGCACATCCCGCACCGGCCCACCCGCAACCCGCTCCGCCTCCACCGCGACCCGGCGCAGCGGCGCTGCCGCCACCTCAAGCGCATCCACCGTGGTCCCCTCCACGGTGAGGCCGTCATCGGCAGGACGACGGGGACTTGGGACCAGCCGGCTCGGCTCCCCACGGCGGCCAGGTGACGACAGCCCCGGCAGGCGGCCTGCATTCGGCGATCGGAAGGGTGAATGTGGCGGGTACGGATCGTGCGGCGATCGCCGCGGCCGCGATCGGTCGCATTGACACGTGGCTTCAACAGCCTCTCGGCGCAAGATCGCGCGCGGTCAGAGCCACCGCGACAGCTCGGGCACAGGCTCTTCGCCGGTCCTGCTGACGCCGGGCGCCGGGCGGCCGGAAAGGTACGCGGTGAGCCCGGCGAGGGTGCTGGTCACCCGGGCGGCATTGCCGACGCCAGAGACAGCCCAGCTACCGGGGTGATCGGTGGCTGTGAGGATAAGCGCGGGCCCGTCGCCGGCCGGCGGCGGATCGCTTTGCGGCAATGTCGTCGAGCAGTGCGGCGAGGAAGTCGGCCGGCAGGTCGTCGAAGCCCACGCCGGCACCGAGGTCGACGGCATGGACCATGACCTCGCGGGCCCGCATCCAGGGGATCTCCTCGGCGGGGACGATACGGCCCTGGGCGGTGCGAACCTGCCGGCGCCACTGTTGCTCGTCCAGTTCGGCCAGCCGCGCGTGGAGGGTCTGGGAGGACCGCGTCGCCCAGGCGCGCAGCTCGGCCGCGGGCCGCGTTGCGCCGGCGTCGATGTCCGCGTCGCGCTGCTGTGGCGAGGAGTACATCGGCTTCTCCTCGCCGGTGCGCGCCCAGTGTGCCAGGTTGACCAGCGCGTCGGCGTTGGCGGCGACGTGGGCCAGCAGGTGCTTGCCGGTCCAGCCGGCGAGTGCGGTGGGCTGGTCCAACCGGTCGTCCGGCAGAGCGGCGAGGGCAGCGCTGAATGTCTTGCTGCCCTGCGCCATCCAGCGCAGGCTGTCCGCCCGCGTACGGTCGACGGCCATCAGGCGACCGTCTCGGCTACGGCCTTGGCCTCCGACCGGCCCAGTCCGGTGATCTCGGTGGTCAGCACGCTGCCGTCGGCAAGGTATCGGGCGGGCTTCCGGGCGTGGCCCACCCCGCCCGGGGTGCCAGAGGCGATGATGTCGCCCGGCTTGAGGGTGACGATCGTGGAGATGTATCGCACCAGGGCGACAGGGTCGAACACGAGATTCGAGGTGTCGGCCTGCTGCACCACCTCACCGTCGACGGTTCCGGTCAGGGTGAGCGAGGGTCGGGTGCCGCCGGGCAGCTCGTCCGGGGTGACCAGGTACGGGCCGAAGGGCGTGCTGGCTTCCCACGTCTTGCCCTGCAGCCACATGTGGGTGCGGTACTGCCAGTCCCGCATGGTGACGTCGTTGAGGACGGCGAACCCGGCAATGGCGTCGTGCGCGGCGTCGGTGGCGCGACGTACGGTCCTGCCGATGACGATCGCGAGCTCAGCCTCCCAGTCGACGTGGTCGGACTCAGGTGGAAGCCGGATCTCGTCGTAGGCGCCAATGAGCGCCTCGGGGTACTTGGCAAACAGGGTCGGGTACTGCGGAAGCTCGCGGCCCATCTCGAGGATGTGGTTGCGGTAGTTCAGACCAACGCAGATGATCTTGCCGGGCCGGGGCACGACCGGCGCGTAACCGACGGCCTGGGCCGCGGGCCCGTCCGTCCGGGCGGCGTACTCGGCCCAGTCCGGCCGGGCCAACAGCTCGCCGACGTCGGCGAAGCCGAGGTCGACCAGGGTCTCCCCCTGCACCCGGACGGCCCGGGTGGCGCCGTCGGCGGTACGGATAGTGGCGAGCTTCATGCGTTCTGTCCTTCCACTTGGACGCGGTCCAGGTGCAGCGCCTCGAAGATCGGGCTGTCGCTGAACCGGAAGAGATCGAGCGCAGCCGAGTCGGAGTCGGACGGCGAAGCCTCGGACCTGGCCGAGAACGGCACCCAGGAGGGGACGACGAAAATGTCGCCACGGCTGACCGACCAGGACGTGTCGCCGACCGTGACCCGTCCGCTGCCGTCGAACACCTGGTATACCGAGGAGCCGGCCTCGCGACGGGGCGCCGTCTCGGCGCCGCGGCGGATGCGGTGCATCTCCGCTCGGATGGTCGGCAGCACATCGCCCCCGCTCGTGGGGTTGGCATAACGGACCGCCGCGTGACCCGGCTCGACCGTACCGGCGTAGCCCTCGGCCTCTAGTTCGAGCTGGTCGGTCAGCGCCCGGTCGGTGTCCACCCACCGGTAGGCCAGCAGCGGGGTGCCGGGCTGCGAGCCGGGGACCGAGACGGGGCGTAGACCGGGGTGGCCCCAGAGCCGCTCGGAGTGGGAGCGTTCGGGAGTGCTGCACTCGGCGTCGCTGATCTCGTCCCGGCCGAACTCGAAGAACTGCGACTCGGTGACGTACTGGAACGGGATGTCCAGGCCGTCGATCCACGCCATCGGCCTGTCCGCCGCGTTGTGGTGGGCGTGCCAGTTCCAGCCCGCCTGCGGTAGGAAGTCGCCGCGGCTCATGGCCACCGGATCGCGGCCGACCACGGTCCAGACACCCTCGCCCTCGACGACGAAGCGGAAGGCGTGCTGGGTGTGGCGGTGCTCCGGGGCGTCCTCGCCCGGCATCAGGTACTGGATCGCCGCCCACAGCGTCGGCGTGGCGAACGGTCGGCCGCCCAACGCCGGGTTCGCCAACGCGATCGCACGGCGCTCCCCGCCCCGGCCGACCGGGACCAGGTGCCCGGCCCGATCCGCCAGGGCCACCAGACTCTCCCACCGCCACAGGTGGGGGACCGCCTTGGAGCGCGGATGCAGGGGCATCAGGTCCCCAATCTCCGTCCATAGCGGAATGAGCAGCTCCTGCTCGAAGCCGTGGTACAGCTCCTGAAGCGCGGCCGACGGCGTCGGCTGATCCGGCGAGTCGACCACAGTGAGGCGCACCGGCGACGTCACGGTGTCAGTCATCTCTGCCTCCTTCTCAATGGCATGGGTGGGCGTCATTGCTGCTTCGCCGATTCCCCAGCGTCTCTGTGCGCAGGGCGGCTGCTCGGACAGTGGATCAAGCCGGCACCAATCAGCCGCCGGCGCGCAGGACCTCCGGCGAGAAGCCGGCGACCTCCTTGTAACGCCGCGAGATCGCTTCCAGCTCGGCCTGGCTGATCACATCCTCGATGCGATCGAACGGTTGGTCCTTGGTGCGCTCCCACACCTCGCGAATGATCACGTCGGGCGGTGTGCTGCGGTTGGTGCGCACCACCTTGGCCGTGGCCGGCAGCCGCTCGTCGGCGTACGCCTGGAGAGCGGCCTGCGGGTCGCCGATGGTCGACAGTGACCGGCGCAGCACTCGCGCATCGACGATCGCCTGTCCGGCCCCGTTGGATCCGCGCGGCACCATCGGGTGTGCCGCGTCACCGAGCAGCGTCACCCGGCCGACGGTCCAGCGGTCCAGCGGATCCTGGTCGACCATCGGATACTCCAGCACCTCTTCGGTGCCGTGCAGCAACGCGGGCACGTCGAGCCAGTCGAACTGCCAGTCCGCGAAGGCGTCGACGAAGTCCTCGAGCCGGCCCTTGCGGCCCCAGTCGCGCTCGACCTCGCGCGGCGTCTCGATTTCCGCGACCCAGTTGATGAGCTGGTTGCCATGCCCGTCGACGTTGTCGCGGATCGGGTAGATGACCATCTTTCCGCGGTCCAGCCAACCCGCGCGGATCATGCTTGCGCCGGTAAGGATCGGCCGGCCGACCGTGGTGCCGCGCCACATGTTGATGCCGGAGTACCGCGGCAGCCCTTCATTGGGGTGCAGCTGCGCGCGGACCGCCGAATGGATCCCGTCGCAGGCCACCACGGCACTCGCCGCGACGGTGGGCAGCTGCGCGCCGGTGCGGGAACTGCGGAAGTGCACCTGCGCGCTCCGGTCGTCCTGGGTGACACCGGTGCAGCGATGGTCCAGTACGACCGCGTCCGGACCCAGCCGCCCGCGTACCGCCTGCAGCAGAACCTGCTGCAGGTCGCCCCGGTGGATGGAGAACTGCGGGTGGTCGTAGCCCGCGAACCGACCGCTCGGCTCCCGGTAGATGAGTTGACCGAACCGGTTGTAGAAGACGGATTCGCGGGTCGTCACCGCGACCCGGGCGAGCTCGGGCTCTAGGCCCAGCTGGCACAACACTTTCGAGGCGTGCGGCAGGATGTTGATGCCCACGCCGAGCGGGCGGATCTCGGGTACGGCCTCGTAGACGCGGCACGGAATGCCGGCGTCGTGCAGTTCGAGGGCGAGCACCAGTCCACCGATTCCGGCGCCGATGATGAGCACGTCGTCACCGCTGCGACGAGCATTCATTCCTTTTCCTCCCGACAGACGTTGCGGCACTCGCCGAGCCCTTCGATGGCGGTCAGCAGGGTCTGCCCAGGCGCCAGGAAGACCTTCGGGTTACGGGCGGCGCCGACCCCGCCCGGCGTGCCGGTGGCGATCAGATCGCCCGGGCGGAGCGTGGTGAACTGGCTGATGTAGGCGACCGTGGCCGCGGGGTCGAACAACAGGTCTGAGGTCCGGCTGCGCTGCACGACGACCCCGTCGACCTCGCAGCGCACCTCCAGGTCTCGGGCATGGTCGACCTCGTCGGGCGTGACCAGGAGGGGCCCGACGGGCGTGCTGCGCTCGAACGCCTTGCCCTGCAGCCACTGGGTGGTCCGCCACTGCCAGTCCCGCATCGACACGTCGTTGACGACGGTGTAACCGGCGATGGCGGCGCGTGCCTGCTCGCGGGTCGCCCGGCGCAGCGGGGTGCCGATGACGACCCCCAGCTCGGCCTCCCAATCGACCTCCGCGCTCGTAGTTGGCAGTACGACCTCGTCCCGAGCGCCGATGAGCGTGTCGGCGAACTTCGCGAACAGCGTGGGGTACTCAGGCAACTCGCGGCCCATCTCGAGGATGTGCGTGCGATAGTTCAGCCCGACACAGATAATCTTCGATGGGTTGGGGACGACTGGGGCGAAATCACCGTCCTCGACGGGCACCGGCTCGCCGGCCGGCGGGATCCGGTCGATGTCCTGCACCTCGGCTGCGGCGAGCAGTGCGCCCACGTCCGGATAGCCGAGCGGGACGGCGACACTGTTCTCGACCCGGGCCGCTCGGGTGCCCGCAGCCGTTCGGATGGTGGCCAGACGCATTGCTTCAGGTGCCTCCTTTGGCAGGCGCTCAGATCCGGGCGGCCGACTCGGCCGAAGGAGCGGATTCTGCGAGAGACCAGGCGGCCCGGACGTCCGCGACGTTGACAACCGGCCCCAGGTAGGACCGGAACTCGTTGACAGCGCCGTCGTGCCGGGCCCGGCTCGTGGCCGCGGTGGCGTCGGCGACCAGCACCGGCTGGAAGCCCTGTGCGAGGGCGTCCAAGCCGGTCGCCCGTACGCACAGGTCGCTAGTCACCCCGGCGAGCAGCACGACCTGGCGGCTGCGCGCCCGCAGGGACAACTCGAGGGAGGTGTACGCGAAGGCGGAGTACCGGTGCTTGACGAGGACGCGCTCGTCGTCCGCCTCGGAGATGCGGTAGGGCTGCGCTCCCCACGAGCCCTGCCGGACGATCGGGTGCTGCCTCGGGTCGAGCAGGTTACCGGCATCGCCCCGGGCCAACCACTCGGGCGTGTCGGTCCAGTCCGAGTGCTCCGTGCGCACATGCAGGCACGGGACCCGGGCGGCCCGGGCCACGTCGAGCAGCGCGAGGATGGCATCCACGGCGGGGGCGACCTGGCTCATGTCGCCGCCCGCCCGGGCGAGCGCCCCGTCCGGGTCGCAGTAGTCGTTCTGCACATCGACGACCACCAGCGCGCACCGGGACACCGGCAACACGTCCGCGAGCGTCGAGCTCACTCCGCCGCTCCGGAGGCAACCAACTTGTCCAGGTCGATCTTGCCCTCGGACAGGCCGTACTTGCCCATCTTCTCGGCCATGAAGCTCAGCGAGTCCAGGTCGCACTTGGCCTGCCACACCGGCAGGATCATCTTCTGCGCGGCCTCGGGGGTGACCTTCTGCAGCGTGGGCAGGGCGGTCCGGAACCCGGCAGGGTCGGACGTGATGGCCTCGGCGGTGGCCGCCACGCCCTTCTGGAAGGCCTCCACCACCTTCGGCTGCTCCTTGACGTACTTCGCCGAGGCGACGAACGAGCCGATCTGCAGGCTGGGCTTGGACTCTACGTACGGCCACAGCACCGGCCGGAATCCCTGCTCGCGACCGAGCGACACGAACGGCTCGATCTCCCAGGCGGCGTCCACCCGTCCGGCTTCCAGCGTTGCCAGCATGTCGGGGAAGCCGAGCTCGACGAACTGGATGCCGGAGGTGTCGACGCCGCGAGCCTCGAGGGCGGCCTTGATCGTGACGTCACCGATGTTCTTCAGGGTGTTGACCGCGATCTTCTTACCGGCGAGGTCCTTCGCCGAGGTGATCGGGCTGTCCTTGGGCACGAGGACAGCGGAGAAGTCCTCGTCGGCCTTGTCGGTGGCGAACGTGCCGGGAGCGACGAGGGAGATCGGCAGGCCCTTGCTGGCCGCCAGCAGAACGCTAGACGAGTAGTTCCGAATCCCGGTCAGTGGTCGTAGGCGATCAGTGACCGGGTGACGGGTGCGCCGGTCTTGTTG